>WYBJ01000096.1 GCA_011525945.1 Burkholderiaceae bacterium
ACGGCGCGATCTGCGGTGAGGCGTATTTCCGTGGCGTGGCCGGCGAGCGTTTCGCCGTGCGCAACTCGGGCGCCCAAGCGGTGGTTGAGGGCGTCGGCGATCACGGCTGCGAGTACATGACCGGCGGTACGGTCGTAGTGCTCGGCGCGACCGGGCGCAACTTTGCGGCCGGCATGAGCGGCGGGGTTGCGTACGTGTTCGATTCCGACGGCAGCTTCCGCAGCCGTTGCAATACGGCCATGGTGGCACTCGATCCGGTGCTGTCGGAAAGCGAGCAGGAAGCGAAGCTTGCGCGCCATCTCTGGCACGGGGACGGTGCCGATGAAGCGATTCTGCGCATGCTGGTAGAGAATCACGCCAGACTCACCGGCAGCAATCGCGCCGCACTCATGCTGGAGAATTGGACCGAGACGCGCAGTCAGTTCGTCAAAGTGTTCCCGCACGAGTATCGGCGGGCGCTGACCGAGGCTGCGGAACGCAGCCGCAAGCGCGCGGCGTGATCGATTACGACGGTCGCCGCACGCGCGGGCTCACCGCGCGACCGCGGTCCGCACTGCAAACGGCGGGGCAGGTATGGGCAAGATAACCGGATTTCTCGAGTACCAGCGGCTCAACGAAGCGGCGGAAGCGCCGAGCAAGCGCTTGCAACACTGGCGCGAGTTCGTCGATCACCTCAGCGATGAGGAAGCGGGCATTCAAGGCGCACGCTGCATGGACTGCGGCACGCCGTTTTGCATGAGCGGCTGTCCGGTCAACAACCTCATCCCGGATTGGAATGACTTGGTCTATCGGGGCGAATGGCGTACGGCGCTAGAGAGCTTGCACTCGACCAACAACTTCCCCGAGTTCACCGGCCGGGTATGCCCGGCGCCCTGCGAGGAAGCCTGTACGCTGCGCATCAGCAACGACCCTGTGGGCATCAAGTCGATCGAGCACGCCATCATCGACAAGGGCTGGGAAAACGGCTGGGTGAGACCGCAGCCAGCGGCGCAGCGCACCGGCAAGCGCGTCGCTGTGGTCGGCTCGGGACCGGCGGGGCTCGCCTGCGCGCAGCAACTGGCGCGCGCCGGCCACGGTGTGGTCGTGTTCGAGAAAAACGATCGTATCGGCGGGCTATTGCGCTACGGGATCCCGGATTTCAAATTGGAGAAATCGCACATCGATCGGCGCCTGGCGCAGATGAGTGCCGAGGGAGTCGAGTTTCGCGTCAATAGTGCCGTCGGTGGGCTTGCACCCGTCACCGGCAACGTCGCGCCGAAGACGGTGGCGCCGCGTGCGCTACTGGCCGAATTCGATGCGATCGTGCTGGCCGGCGGAGCCGAACAGCCGCGCGATCTGCCGGTACCGGGAAGGCAGCTCGATGGCATCCATTTCGCGATGGAGTTCCTGCCGCTGCAAAACCGGCGCGTTGCCGGCGACACGCGCGTGCGCGAGCTCACCGCAAGCGGCAAGCATGTGATCGTCATCGGTGGCGGCGACACCGGCTCGGACTGTGTCGGCACATCCAATCGTCACGGCGCGGTTTCGGTCACGCAGTTCGAACTGCTGCCCGTTCCGCCCGCGCCTGCGAACAATCCGGTCTGGCCCTACTGGCCGATCCGATTGCGCTCGTCCTCGTCGCACGAAGAGGGCTGCAAGCGCGATTGGTCGGTGAGCACCAAGCGCTTCGAGGGCGTGAACGGCGCCGTGCACAAGCTCATCGCGGTGCGCGTACATTGGGAGAAGAATCCGGACACGGGTCAACTGCGCATGGTGGAGGTGCCAGGAAGCGAGTTCGCGATGCGCACCGACCTCGTCCTGCTCGCGATGGGATTCGTCGGGCCGGCGGTACGCCTGCTCGACGCCTTCGGTGTCGAGCACGACGCACGCGGTAATGCGCGTGCGGATACGGAGGGTGCGGCGAGCTATCTCACTTCGGCGGCGAAGGTGTTTGCCGCGGGCGACGTGCGCCGCGGCCAGTCGCTGGTGGTCTGGGCGATTCGCGAAGGCCGGCAGTGCGCTCGCGCCGTGGACGAGTTCCTCATGGGGCGCTCGACCCTGCCTCGCTAGCCTTCCTTGCCAAGCGGCAAGTCGAATCCGGAATAGGGCACGCAAGTCGTCGAGATGCCACGGCCCCGTAATGACACGTTCCTGCGCGCGTTGCTGCGCGAGCCGGTGCCCTATACGCCGATCTGGATCATGCGCCAGGCCGGCCGCTATCTGCCGGAATACAACCAGACGCGCGCGCGTGCGGGCAGTTTTCTCGCGTTGTGCCGCGACCCCGACCTGGCAACCGAAGTAACGCTTCAGCCCTTGAGCCGCTACGCGCTCGATGCCGCGATCGTGTTCTCCGACATTCTCACGATCCCCGACGCCATGGGGTTGGGACTGTACTTCGTCGACGGCGAAGGGCCCCGCTTCGAGCGCCCGTTGCGCGACGAATCGGCAATCCGAAATCTCGCGCCGCCCGATCCGACCGGACCTCTTCGCTATGTGCTCGATGCGGTGGCGCAGGTGCGCAGATCTCTGCGCGACGAACTGCCGTTGATCGGGTTCTCCGGCAGTCCGTTCACGCTCGCCTGCTATATGGTCGAAGGCCGCGGCGGGACCGATTTCGCCACGCTCAAGAGCATGCTCTATAACGAGCCGTCGCTGCTGCACGCGATCCTGGCGGTAAACGCGAGAGCGGTTGCCGCGTATCTCAATGCCCAGATCGAGCACGGCGCGCAGGCCGTCATGTTGTTCGATACCTGGGGCGGAATCCTGACCTCATCGGCGTACGAAGAGTTCTCGCTCGGCTACATGCGCGAAGTTCTGTCCGCGCTGCCGCAACGATATGGCGGTGAACGCATTCCGACCATCGTCTTCACCAAGGGGGGTGGTTTATGGCTTGAGCGAATTGCCGCTTCGGGCTGCGACGCGCTTGGGCTCGACTGGACCATCGATATCGGCGCTGCGCGGATGCGCGTCGGCAACCGAGTCGCGCTGCAGGGCAATCTCGATCCAGCCATTCTGCTGAGCTCACCCGCCACGATCGAAAAACACGCCAACGCCATCTTGCAGGCATTCGGACACGGGAGCGGCCACGTATTCAACCTTGGCCATGGGGTGTCGCAGTTCACTCCGACCAACCACGTGGAGGCCCTTGTACGAGCCGTGCACACGGCGAGCCCGCCGTATCACGTGTAGCGGCGCGGTTTCGCGGGAGGGTGCGCGCGAAAGCATTGCCTGTCGCGGCTTCCCGGGTAGCTACCGCTGTGAGTTATGCACAGAAAGGCTTTCCAGCGGATCGTGCTCGGAATGATTTTCGGGAGCTGCGAATATCTGCTCCAACAGATTGAATTCCAACGCTAATCACACTGCCCCAGAGGGGCGCTCGCGACTCGTATCAGGGGTTGGTGCGGCACTGCTGGCGTCGGCGGTAGTTTCATCAACAGTTTTATCCACAGGGCGCCGCGTGTCGCGACGCAATTCCCTTGCCTGAACAAGGATCTGAACAAGCATCCGCAGCGGGCGCCGTGACGCGTTATATCCGGGTCGCGCTTGGCGTTCCGGTGCCCACCTTGTTCGATTACACGTGCGCGCACGCGAGCGCCGATCACGTGGGTTTGCGTGTGCGGGTCCCTTTTGGCAACAAGCAGGTGTTGGGCGTGATCATGGCGGTCGCGCCGGCCCCGTCGATCGATCCCGGCAAGGTTCGGCCCGTTCGCGAGATCCTGACCGACCTGCCCGCCGTTCCGGCCGAGGTGCTCGATCTGGTGCAGTTTGTCAGCGCCTACTATCATCATCCGATCGGTGAAGTCGTCATGGCGGCCCTCCCAGCGCTGCACCGCCAGGGCTCGCCGCGACCCGTGCCGAAGGCGGCAGTCCTCACGACCGCCGGTCGCGCCGCCTTACGGGCCGGAATCAAGCGTGCACCGCTGGCAATCGAGGTACTGCGCGCCTTGGACGCTCCCAGGGTAGACGGCGCGCATCGAGTCGCCGATCTGGCGCCGTCGCACCGGCGTGTCCTGCGGCGATTGATCGACCGTGGT
Organism: Burkholderiaceae bacterium; assembly: GCA_011525945.1. Lineage (GTDB taxonomy): Bacteria > Pseudomonadota > Gammaproteobacteria > Burkholderiales > WYBJ01 > WYBJ01. Next base: position 4,014 of record WYBJ01000096.1, read on the forward strand.
TGGGTGCGGCTGGTTGCGCCTTCCCGCGCACAGCGCGTGGCGCCGCCTGCAAGCACGGTGACGCTCACACCCGAGCAGGCGCTCCTCGTTGCCGCCATCGACCACGCGGGCGCAGGATTCAGAACCTGGCTCGTACACGGCATCACCGGGAGCGGCAAAACCGAGGTGTATCTCGCCGCCATGGCGAGCGCCTTGAAGCAAGGATGCCAGGTTCTGTTTCTGGTTCCAGAGATCGGGCTCACGCCGCAGTTGCAAGCGAGCCTGCGCGCACGTTTTCCCGAGCACGATCTGGTAACGCTGCATAGCGGCCTGACCGCGGCACAGCGCGCCGAACATTGGACCGAGGCACAGAGTACTCGGGCGCGCATCGTCCTCGGTACGCGCTCGGCAGTGTTCGCGCCGCTGCCGCACCTTGGCCTGATCGTCGTCGACGAAGAGCACGACGCGTCCTACAAGCAGCAAGACGGCGTGCGCTATAGCGCACGCGATCTCGCCGTCTGGCGCGCGCGCAAGCGCGACATACCCGTCATCCTCGGCTCGGCATCGCCTTCGCTGGAAAGCTATCAGCGTGCCGCAAGCGGTCACTATACGCTGGCGCGTCTGACGCAACGCCCCAATGCGGCACCCTTGCCGCGGATCGAATTTATCGCCACCGGGGGATTGCGGCTCGAGAGCGGTATCGCCCCCGCGATGCTCGAGGCGATCGCCGGCCGGGTTGCGCGCCGCGAGCAGGTGCTCGTGTTCATCAATCGCAGGGGCTACGCACCGGTACTGCTGTGCCCGGCATGCGCTTGGGCACCCGTCTGTCTGCGCTGCGCTGTCCACATGGTGCTGCATAAGGCGAAAGGACGCATGGCCTGCCACCACTGCGGCCACGAGGCCAAGATCCCTGCCGTCTGTACGCAGTGCGGCAATGCGGATCTCCAGCCGGTCGGTTTCGGCACGCAGCGGATCGAAGCGAGCCTGCGCTCTGCCCTTCCCATCGCGCGCATCCTGCGCATCGACCGTGATACCACCCGCGCAAGGGACGCGTGGCCGCAGATGCGCGCCTCGATCATGCGCCGGGAAGTCGATCTTCTGGTCGGCACCCAGCTTCTGTCCAAGGGACACGACTTCAGCGGAATCGGTCTGGTATGCGTCCTGAACGCGGATCGATCGCTTTACAGCACGGACTTCCGCGCGTCCGAGCAGTTGTTCGCGCAACTGCTACAAGTCGCGGGTCGGGCCGGGCGCGGTGCGCTGCCCGGCGAGGTCCTGATCCAAACCGGCTTTCCCTCGCACCCACTGTATGCCGCGGTGCGCGAGCACGATTACGAGTCTTTCGCGCGCACGTTGCTGGAGGAACGTCGGCTGGCCGGGCTGCCACCATTCATGCATCAGGCCTTATTGCGTGCCGAAGCGGCGCGGCTGCAGAACGCACTCGACTTTCTGCAGAAGGCCGCTGCACTCGCAGCTCCTCTCGCTGAAAACGTCGCGATCTACGATCCGGCACCAGCCGCCATGCCGCGCCTGCAAGGCCGCGAGCGTGCGCAATTGCTGGTGCAGGCGCCGTCACGCCCCGCGTTACACCGCTTTCTCGACCGCTGGTGCGAGGCCTTGTGGCGCTCGGCAAGCAGCCGCACACGCTGGGCGCTCGATGTCGACCCGCTGAACATCTGAGCATCGAATGACCGGCGATGTCTCGCACGGCGGCGAGCAGCGTGCTTCCGACCGAGTCGGTTTGGGTGCGCGCGAACGCTTGCGTTCAACGGACTCGCAAGGGGGGAAAAGGGGGCACGTGCTAGAATTTCGCCCCTCGCCCAAGGCGCACCTCGCGTTCGCTGTTGCGCGACTCGCGCCCGGCGCTCACGTGCCTGCCTGGCGCACGAGGCACTTGCCACCGTGACCGATTCCGTCCAGCAACATTTGATCTCCCTGCTGCGCGCTGCGCTGCTGCAGATCGCACCGGCTGACGCCGACATCGACATCGCGCTCGAGCGGCCCAGGCAGGCGAGCCACGGTGACTATGCCAGCAATATCGCGCTCAAGCTCGCACGCAGCCTCAGGCGCAAGCCCACCGACATCGCGCACGTGATCGTTGCAGCGCTGCCGTCCTCTGCCACGGTTGCTGCGGCCGAGGTCGCCGGCGGCGGATTCATCAATTTCCGGCTGCACCCCCACGCCAAGCGATCGGCAGTGCGTGCCGCACTCGAATCCGGATCGAGGTTCGGTTGCAGCGACCAGGCGGAACCCGAGAACGTGCAAGTCGAATTCGTCTCGGCGAACCCCACCGGCCCGCTGCACGTGGGCCACGGTCGGGGCGCGGCGTACGGTGCCGTCGTAGCCGACCTGCTGGAGACGGTCGGTCATCGGGTGACACGCGAGTATTACGTCAATGACGCCGGTCGGCAGATGGATATCCTGGCGCTCTCGACGTGGTTGCGCTATCTGCAGGCATGCGGGGAGCAGCCGGCGTTCCCCGACAACGCCTACCAGGGCGACTACGTCCGGGCCATGGCCACGCGGCTGCACGCGCTCGAAGGAACAACCCTGGTTCGTTCAGCGCGCGAGCTGGAAGCGCATGCCCGCAGCTTGCTGCGCGGGTTCACACCGAGCAGCAACACCGAAGGTGGCGAGGCCGATGAGCGCGAGCAGCGCCTGGATGCACTCATCGCTGCCGCCAAGGAACTGCTCGGCGCAGACTATGCGCGCGTGCATCGCTTCGCGCTCACGGAACAACTGGCCGATTGCCGGCAAGACCTGGAAGAGTTCGGCGTGCGCTTCGATTGCTGGTTTTCGGAGCAAGCACTGTACGACCGGGGCATGGTCGCGCAAGCGGTTGCGCGCCTGGAGGAAGCCGGTCACGTATACCTGCACGACGGCGCGCTGTGGTTCCGCTCGAGCGCATTCGGTGACGAGAAAGATCGGGTCCTGCGGCGTGAGAACGGGGCGTATACCTATTTCGCCTCCGACATCGCGTATCACCTCGACAAGTTTGCTCGCGGCTTCGATCGGGTGATCGACATCTGGGGAGCCGACCATCACGGCTACGTCAGCCGGGTGAAGGGTGCATTGCAGGCCAGCGGAGCCGATCCCGAGCGCCTGCATGTCGCGCTGGTGCAGTTTGCGGTGCTCTATCGCGGCGCCGAGAAGGTTTCTATGTCGACGCGAGCGGGCCAGTTCGTAACCTTGCGCGAGCTGCGTGCCGAGGTCGGCAACGATGCAGCACGCTTCTTCTACATTTTGCGCAAGAGCGACCAGCATCTCGACTTCGATCTGGATCTGGCCAAAAGCCAGAGCCTCGACAATCCGGTGTATTACCTGCAGTACGCGCATGCACGCATCGTGAGCGTGCTGAATAACTGGGGCGGGGATGCGACACGGCTTGTCGATGCCGATCTGGGGCCGCTCGCGCACGAACAGGAAATCGCGCTCGCCGCGCGCCTGGGCGATTATCCGGCAACCGTCGCATCCGCCGCACGCGAGCTCGCGCCCCATCTGGTCGCTTTCTACTTGCGCGATCTGTGTGCAGCCTTTCACAGCTACTACAACGCCGTGCCCTTTCTGGTCGACGACGAGCTCGTGCGGCTCGCTCGGTTGGCGCTCGTGGCGGCGGTGCGCCAGGTGCTGCGCAACGGGCTGTGCCTGCTGGGTGTAAGCGCTCCCGAAAGAATGTAATATCGGCTGACGCGACCGCTCCGCGTCCCATGTCATCTCACCGGGCTATGACCCGCGATTACAAACCGTCCGCACGCAATCGCAGCAAGCGTTCTTCGGGATCAGGCAGTTCTCTCCTGGTTGGGATCCTGATCGGCTTGCTGCTTGGACTGGGCCTCGCGTTGCTGGTGGCCATCTACCTGAACAAGGTACCGAGCCCGTTTCTCACGCGCGGGAAGAGCGCGGATGCGACTGCGCCCAGTGCGGAAGTATTGAAGCCGGTGCCGCTGCCGAGCGGGCGCACCGAGGAAAAACCGCGCTTCGATTTCTACAGCATCCTGCCAGGTAACGAGAACACCGCAGCCAAGCCGCAGCAGCCGGCAAGCGGCGCCCCGGCGCAAGTAAAGGAGACGTTCTACCTGCAGGCAGGCGCCTTCCAAAGCCCGGCGGAGGCGGACAACATGAAAGCGCGCCTGGCGATGCTCGGTATCGAGGCGAGCGTGCAGAGCAATGCGAGCACCGATCGCGGCACCTTGCACCGGGTACGGATCGGACCGTTCGAGCGCGTGGAGGAGGTCAATCGGACCCGCGCCACGTTGAAACAAAACGGCATCGAGACCACTCTGATCAAGGGACGTGAGTCCGCCAATTGAGAGCGCGCCCACCCGGGCAAGCTCGTACGATCTGGAGCAACGATGATTCGCACATGGCTATTCGCAGCGACCGGCGCATTGTTCCTTTTTGCTGCCAGCACGGCCGCCCTCGCGGCCGCACCGCCGGTCAAGGACAAGGAATACACCCTGGTCGAGCCGCCCATGCCGCCGCTCGACGGCAAATCCGCTGGCAAGGTTGAGGTGATCGAGTTCTTCTATTACGGCTGCCCGCATTGCTACAACCTGCAGCCCGCCTTGACGGCATGGCTGAAAAGCGCGCCGAAGGACATTGTGTTCAAACGCATGCCGACCGTGTTCCGCGAATCCTGGGTGCCGCTCACGCGCACTTACTACGCTCTGGAGGCGATCGGCGTGCTGGAGAAGGTGCACGAAGACGTGTTCGATACGGTGCACAAGAACAACGTCAACCTGGGGGACCGCAAGCTCCTGCTCGACTGGGCCGCGAAGCGCGGCATCGACACCCGGAAGCTGGCCGAAGCGTACGACTCGTTCGCGGTCCAGACCAAGACACGGCAATCACTACAAATGACGAGAGCATACGGTATCACCGGTACACCGTCGATCGTGGTCGGCGGGCGCTTCCTTACCGGCCCTTCGATGACGCTCAACGCCGATAACACCATAAACTATCAACGCTTCGGCGAGGTATTGAACGGGCTGATCGAAATGGCGCGCAAACAACCCGCGGTGAAGAAGGGCTGACGCATCGAGGCGGGGAACTGGGATGAAGACGACCGGCTTGCATCGAGGGCTCGTCCTGCTCCTTGGGCTGCTCGCCGCGATGGCGGCGGCGGCGCAATCCGCACCGAGCGCGGTAACGTTGAGCGAAGGCAAGAACTATCGGCTGATTCCTCAACAGCCGGTGGCCGACCCGAGCCGCATCGAAGTCATCGATTTCTTCTTCTACGGCTGCCCGTTCTGCAACGAGCTGCGCCCGATGCTCGAGCGCTGGCGCAAGGCGTTGCCGGCTGACGTGGTATTCCTTCGTACGCCGGCGGTGCGCCGCGCCACATGGGTGCCGCTCGCAAAAACGTACTACACCCTGGAGCTGCTGGGCGAGACCGAACGGCTGCACGACGAGGTATACAAGGGCTATCACGACGAAGAGCTTTCCATGAGCCGGCCCGAAGTGATGGCCGATTGGGCGCAGCGCCACGGCATCGATCGCAGCCGCTGGCTCGCCGTCTACAACTCCGAAGAAGTCGCACGCCTGGTCGAGCAGGCGCGGCGCATGACCCAGGACTACGACATCCAGGGAACACCGTCACTGGTCATCAATGGCCACTATCTCACCTCCAGCGGGATGACGGACGACGTGAAACTGGTGGTGCCGGTTGCGGAGCTGTTGATCCGGATGGTGCGCGACAAAAAGTAAGAAGCGCCGCGTTGCAGCCTTGCCCGACGTTGGGTACCGCCCGGCGTCAGCACCCGTCGAGGGTCTGCGCTACTTGTGCGAAGTCCGTCACTCGACAGTGACGGACTTCGCCAGATTCCTGGGCTTGTCTACGTCGGTGCCGCGCTGGATCGCCGCGTGGTAGGCAAGCAGCTGCAGCGGCACGACGTGCACGATCGGCGAAAGTACGCCGGCATGATCCGTCAGGCGGATGAGGTGCACGCCGTCCGATTCCTCGATATGCGTATCCTCGTCGGCGAAAACATAGAGCTCGCCGCCGCGGGCACGTACTTCCTGCATGTTGGATTTGAGCTTCTCGAGCAGCATGTCGTTCGGCGCCACGGTAACGACCGGCATATCCGCATCAACCAGCGCCAGCGGTCCGTGCTTCAACTCGCCTGCCGCGTACGCCTCGGCGTGGATGTATGAGATTTCCTTCAACTTGAGCGCCCCTTCCAGCGCGATCGGGTAGTGGATGCCGCGGCCGAGAAACAGGGCGTGCTGCTTCTGTGCAAAGCGCTTGGACCATTCGACCACGCGCTCCTCCACTTGGAGCACGACCTGCAACGCCGCCGGCAGATGCCGCAGCGCGGCGAGGTGGCGCGCTTCTGCCTCCGGTGTCAACCGATCGCGACAGCGCGCCAGCACCAGCGTCAACAGGAATAGCGACGCAAGCTGAGTGGTGAAGGCCTTGGTGGATGCCACCCCGATCTCGGGGCCGGCACGGGTCAGGTAGCGCAAGCACGACTGCCGCATCAGGGCCGACTCGGGAACGTTGCAAATCGTCAGCGTGCGTTCGTAGCCGAGCGACTTGGCGTGCGCGAGCGCGGCGAGCGTATCGGCAGTTTCACCGGATTGAGAAATGGTGACGAACAACCCCGTGGGATCGGCCACGCTCGCACGGTAGCGGTACTCGCTCGCGATCTCCACGTTGCAAGGCAGCCGCGCCAGACTTTCGATCCAGTAGCGCGCGACCACCCCGGCGTGGTAGCTCGTGCCGCAGGCGACTATGTTCACGGAGGTCACGCCTTTGAACAGCGCGGCCGCCTCGACGCCGAACAGCTCCGGCTGCAGCGAGCGGGCGCCGAACACGTTCTCGAGCGTATTCGCCACAGCCCCCGGCTGCTCGAAGATCTCCTTCTGCATGTAGTGATGGTACGGGCCGAGCTCGATCGACTGCGCCGAAAGCTGGCTCACATGCACCTGGCGCTCGACGCGCCGGCCCGCGTGATCGTGGATCCGGTAGGCATCCTGCGACAACTCGGCGCAGTCTCCTTCCTCCAGATAGATCACGCGCTGGGTGACCTGCAGCAGCGCAGAGACATCCGAGGCAGCGAAGTGTTCCGCCTCGCCTATGCCGAGCAGCAGCGGCGCGCCTTTGCGCGCGACGATGAGCGTGCCGGGTGTCTTGGCGCTAATCACGCCGATCGCGTAGGCTCCCTCGAGCTGCGATACGGCTTCGCGGGTCGCATCGAACAGACCGCGCCCTTTGTGCCTTAGCGATTCGATCAGGTGCGCAATGACTTCGGTATCGGTGTCGGAGACGAACTCGAAGCCCTGCGCCTTTAGCGTCTTGCGCATGGCGTCGTGGTTTTCGATGATGCCGTTGTGAACCACGGCGAGATCGCCGCTCACGTGCGGATGGGCGTTACGCTCGCTCGGCGCACCGTGCGTCGCCCAGCGCGTGTGCGCAATCCCCAGCCGCCCCTCGATGGCGGCCGCGTTCACCCTCTCGGCGAGATCCGACACGCGCCCAGTCGAGCGCAGACGACGCAATCCGTCGTTTACGATCGCAAGCCCGGCTGAATCATAGCCGCGGTATTCGAGCCGGCGCAGGCCTTCAAGCAAGATCGGCACGATATTGCGCTTCGAGATTGCGCCGACGATTCCACACATATGCCTGCTCCTCGTCTATGACGCGACGCCGTGAAGGCGCCGCGTGCTCGCGCTCGCACGCCCGGATCGCACCGATGTCGCGTCTGGCGCACCGCGCCGTGCCATTCGAGGCAAGCTCCGTGCCGGGACCGCCGCCGCGGCGCGCACGCGTCGCTCGGGACGCCTTACTTGATCGGGCGCTTCCACTGCGGCCGATGCACCTGATCCTTGCGGTTGAGCGCCAGACCGCCGGGCGGCACGTCGCGCCAGATGGTCGTGCCGGCGCCGACCGTAGCTCCGCGGCCGACCGTCACCGGGGCCACGAGCTGCACGTCCGAGCCGATGTGGACATCGTCTTCGATAACGGTGCGATGCTTGTTCGCGCCGTCATAGTTGCACGTGATCGTGCCGGCGCCGATGTTGGCGTTGCGTCCGACCACGCTGTCGCCGACATACGCGAGATGGTTCGCCTTGGAACCGTACCCCATCTCGGAGGCCTTCACCTCGACGAAGTTGCCGATGTGCACTTGCGCATCAAGCCGCGTTCCCGGCCGCATGCGCGCGAACGGTCCGATGCGGCAGTGTGCGCCAATGTCGCCGCCCTCGAGATGACAGAAAGGAAGGACTTCAGAGCCGTCCGCGATCGACACGTCGCGCAGCACGCAATGAGCGCCGATCGTAACATCGTCACCCAGGCGCACGTCGCCCTCAAAAATGCAGTTGACATCGATGTGCGCATCGCGCCCAATCGTGAGAGTCCCGCGCACGTCGATGCGGCCGGGATCGGCCAGGGTGACGCCCTGCTCCAGCAGCTTTTCGGCGATCCGCCCTTGTGCGATGCGTTCGAGCTGAGCGAGCTGCGCCTTGCTGTTGACACCGAGCGTCTCCCACTGCGCCGGCGTCTCGACCGCAACCACGGGCACGCCGTCGCGCAACGCAAACCGCACGACGTCGGTAAGGTAGTACTCGTGCTGCGCGTTGTCGTTGCTGAGCGCGGCAAGCCACGCCCGCAGCTTCGCGCGCGGCAACAGCATTATGCCGGTATTGATCTCCCGGATCGCCTTGTCGGGGGCGCTCGCGTCTTTCTCCTCGACGATGGCTGCGACGCGCCCGGCAGCGTCGCGCACGATGCGACCGTAGCCGCTCGGGTCGTCCAGCGTGACCGTCAATACGCCAAGTCCGTCGCCGCTTGCCGCCACCAACGCGGCGAGCGTTTCGGTTCGCACCAACGGCACGTCGCCGTACAGGACGAGAGTGCGGGCCGAGTCGTCCAGGTGCGGCAGCGCCTGCTGAACGGCGTGACCGGTACCGAGTTGCGGCTCCTGGCGTGCGAATGCGAGATCGGGCGCGCAAACCGCCTCGCGCACCATCTCACCGCCGTGGCCATACACGACGCAGAACCGGCCCGGTGCGGGCTGCAATGCACGCGCCGCGTCCAGTACGTGTGCGAGCAGCGGCTTGCCGGCAACCCGGTGCAGGACCTTGGGCACGTTCGAATGCATGCGCTTGCCCATTCCGGCCGCAAGAACGACGACGTTGAGCGCTGCAGTCATGGCATCATCCGCCGGGGATCGGCCTCAAATTATGGCACGCGCACCGAATGCTCGAGCGAGCGGCCGCGCGCAGTCATATAGCGTGCGAGCGCCTGTTGCGAATTATCGTCCAGCGATAACCCCGCTTTAGTTCGCCGCCACAAAATATCGTCGGCGCTGATCGCCCACTCGTGGGTAACGAGGTAGTCGACTTCGCGCGCGTAAAGCGATTCGCCGAAATGCGCGCCGAGATCGGCCAGCGTGGTCGCATCGCCGAGCAGCTGGCGGGCGTCCATGCCGTAGCGGCGTGCGAGGGCTTCCAGCAGCGCGCGCGGAAGCTGCGGGTAATCGGCCGCAAGCGCGGCGCTCATCGCCGCCAGGCCACCCTTGTGATCGCCGCCCGGAAGCGGGACCCGGGCCGTCCACTCCGGACCGAGCTGCGGAAACCACGCCCGCAGGCGCTGCAATGCCTGCTCGGCCAAGCGCCGGTAAGTCGTGATCTTCCCCCCGTAGATCGACAGCAGCGGCGCTCGCTCCCGCTCGTCCACCACGAGCTTGTAGTCGCGCGTCACTTCGGAGGGATTGGCGGAGCCGTCGTCGTACAAGGGGCGCACGCCGCTGAAGCTCCACAGCACGTCCGACGAACCGATCTGCTGGCGAAAGTATCGGTTCACGGCCGCGCACAAGTAGGCGATCTCCTCCGCGGAGATGATCGCTTCCTCTGGCTTGCCGCTATGGGCGATGTCGGTCGTACCGATGAGCGAGTAGCGACCTCGGTACGGCAGCACGAGAATGACGCGACCGTCGTCGTTTTGCAGGATGAAGGCATGGTCGCCGTCGTGCAGGCGTCGCGTGACGATATGGCTGCCCTTGACCAGGCGGATGCGATGCCCGGGCTCCGCGCCCGTTACCTTAGCCAGGACATTGCGAACCCAGGGGCCGGCGGCGTTGATCAGGGCACGAGCGACGAATTCGCCCCGCCCGTTCGGCCCGCTCGTCGCCACACGCCAGCAACCCGCATCGCGCGCGGCCCCGAGCACACGGGTGCGCGTGCAGATGGTCGCGCCGCGCCGCGCCGCGTCCACGCAGTTCAGCACCACCAGGCGCGCGTCGTCAACCCAGCAATCCGAGTAGCTGAAACCACGCTTGATGCCGCCTTTGAGGCCAGCTCCCAAGGGAGAATCGGCCAATTGCACCGCCCGGGAAGCGGGCAATACGGTGCGCCGGGCAAGATGATCGTACAGCCACAGGCCGAGCCGCAGCATCCAGCGCGGCCGCATGCCCGGCATCCAGGGCAGCACGAACGTGAGCGGCGTAATCAGGTGCGGTGCTATGGCGAGCAGCCGTTCGCGCTCGGAAAGCGCTTCGGACACCAGTCGAAATTCGTACTGTTCCAGGTAACGCAGCCCGCCATGAATGAGCTTGCTGCTTGCCGAGCTGGTCGCGGCGGCCAGGTCACTTTGCTCGCACAGCGCTACCCTGAGCCCGCGACCGGCCGCGTCGCGCGCAATACCGGCGCCGTTGATGCCACCGCCGATGATCAGCAGGTCAAAGAGGTCGGTTTGCGCCACGGCAGGAAGGTCGCGATCAAGGCATAGCGGGCGGTGGCATCACAGCGGCGGCTTGCTCCTGCTCTGCGTGCGCCGGCGCACCATTGCGCATGGTACCGATAATCGCACGCGCGGGTGCGATGCTTTTCGCACGGCCAGCTCGGCGGTGTCGCACAGACGAAGGCGAACGCGACCGAGGCGGCCGTGTGACGCCTTCTCCGAAACCGGATTATCTCTTCTGGCGCAGCTTGCGGATGGCCGCGAGCTGCGCCGCGGCCATCGCCAGCTCGCTCTCGACGGTCGCGATCTCCTGCGCGCTCTGAGCGTTGCGGCGTGCTTCCTCCGCGCGCTGTTGCGCTTCCAGCGCCTTCGCTTCGTCCAGATCCTGCCCGCGGATCGCGGTGTCGGCGAGCACGGTCACCATGCTGGGCTGCACCTCCAGGATACCGCCGGCCACGAAGATGAGTTCCTCGTCGGCTTGCCCCGCAATTTTGATGCGTACCGTGCCGGGTCTTATGCGCGTGATGAGCGGCGTATGCCGCGGGTAGACGCCGAGCTCTCCGACTTCTCCGGGCAGGACGACGAACTCCGCCTGCCCGGAAAAGATCTCGTGCTCGGCGCTGACTACATCGACCTGCATGGTGGCGGCCATTTCGAATCCTTACCGTGTCGGCTCGCTCCGCCGCTATTGCAGCGACTTCGCCTTCTCAATTGCTTCCTCGATCGTGCCGACCATGTAGAACGCCTGTTCGGGCAACGCGTCGCACTCGCCGTTGACGATCATCTTGAAGCCGCGGATCGTATCCTTGAGCGACACGTACTTGCCCGGCGACCCGGTGAAGACTTCGGCCACATGGAACGGTTGCGACAGAAAACGCTGGATCTTGCGCGCACGCGAGACCGCCAGCTTGTCTTCCGGAGATAACTCGTCCATGCCCAGAATCGCGATGATGTCGCGCAGCTCCTTGTAGCGCTGCAGCGTCGCCTGTACCGCTCGCGTCGTCCCGTAATGCTCCTCGCCGACGACGTTCGGGTCGATCTGGCGCGAGGTCGAATCGAGCGGATCCACCGCCGGGTAAATGCCAAGCGCCGCGATATCGCGCGACAGCACCACGGTTGCGTCCAGGTGGCCGAACGTGGTGGCGGGCGAGGGGTCGGTCAAGTCGTCCGCGGGTACGTAGACGGCCTGAATCGAGGTGATCGATCCGACCTTGGTGGAAGTGATGCGCTCCTGCAACCGGCCCATCTCTTCGGCAAGCGTGGGCTGATAGCCCACCGCCGAGGGCATCCGCCCGAGCAGCGCCGAGACTTCGGTTCCCGCCAGTGTGTAGCGATAGATATTGTCGACGAAGAACAGAATGTCGCGCCCCTCGTCGCGGAAGCGCTCGGCCATGGTGAGCCCCGTAAGACCCACGCGCAAGCGGTTGCCCGGCGGCTCGTTCATCTGCCCGAACACCATCGCCACCTTCGACTGCCCGAGATCCTCCTGCACGATCACCTTGGCTTCCGACATTTCGTGGTAGAAGTCGTTGCCTTCGCGCGTACGCTCGCCCACGCCGGCGAACACCGACAGCCCCGAGTGCTCCTTGGCGATGTTGTTGATGAGCTCCAGCATGTTGACCGTCTTGCCCACGCCCGCGCCGCCGAACAGGCCGATCTTGCCGCCCTTGGCGAACGGGCAGATCAAATCGATCACCTTGATACCGGTCTCGAGCAGATCGACCGAAGGCGAAAGCTCGTCGAACTTGGGCGCCGGCTGGTGGATCGCGCGCCGCTCCTCGGATTGAATCGGGCCGCGTTCGTCGATCGGACGCCCGAGCACGTCCATCACGCGCCCGAGGACGCCGGCGCCGACCGGAACCGAGATCGGTGCGCCGGTATTGCGTACCGCCATGCCACGGCGCAGTCCGTCGGACGAGCCGAGCGCGATGCAGCGCACGATGCCGTCGCCGAGCTGTTGTTCGACCTCGAACGTCAGTCCTTTTTCCGCGAACGGGTTGTCGCCGGTGTCATCCAGCACGAGCGCGTCGTACACCCTCGGCATCGCCTCGCGCGGAAAAGCGATGTCGATCACGGCGCCGATGGTTTGAACGATGGTTCCTGTACTCATGATGTCTGCCTGCTGAAAAAGAGGTTCTACGGGCCGCGCTTCAAACCGCGGCGGCGCCGCCAACGATCTCGGCGATTTCCTTGGTGATGGCTGCCTGGCGATTCTTGTTGTAGATGAGGGTGAGCTCATCAATGAGCGTGGCGGCGTTGTCGGACGCCGACTTCATCGCGACCATGCGTGCCGATTGCTCGGAGGCCATGTTCTCGGCCACTGTCTGGTAGATGATCGCCTCGATGTAGCGCGTGAGCACTTGCTCGAGCACGGCGCGCGCGTCGGGCTCGTAGATGTAGTCCCACGCGCTCTCCGGAGATCCCAGGCGCTCGCCCGAAAGGGGTAGCAACTGTTCCATCACCGGCTCCTGCTTCATCGTGTTGATGAAGCGGGTATAGAACAGCAACACGCGATCGAAGCGATCGTTCGAGTAGCCGTCGAGCATGATCTTCACCGCCCCGATCAGCGCTTCGAGCTGAGGTCGATCGCCGAGACCCGTCACCTGCGAGATGACGTTGGCACCCAGGCGCTGCATGAAACCCAGGCCCTTGTTACCGATACAGCAGGCATCGATCTGCTCGCCTTCGGCCTGCCACTCCTTGTACTTGGCGAGCACGAGCCGCAGCACGTTGGTATTGAGCGCACCGCACAGACCCTTATCGGTGGTGATGACGACGACACCCACGCGCCTGACCGTATCGCGCGCAACCAGGAAGGGGTGGCGATACTCCGGATTGGCGTAGCTGATGTGGGCGGCGACGTTTCGAATCTTCTCGGCGTAGGGGCGTGCGGCGCGCATGCGCTCCTGCGCCCTGCGCATCTTCGATGCCGCCACCATCTCCATGGCCTTCGTGATCTTGCGCGTGTTTTGCACGCTGCGGATCTTTACCCGGATTTCCTTGGTTCCCGGCATCTAAGTCACCCTCGCGTAGCGCCTGCGCGTTCGGCCCGGCCGCAGCTCATAGCGCCTCGGCCGCCTTCCAGGCCTTGATCGCCTCGTGCAGCGCCTTCTCGTCGTCCGCGGAGAGGTCCTTCTTGTCTTCCATGCGCTTGACGAGCTCGGCGTACTTGTTCTTCAGGTGTTCTCGCATCGAGCGCTCGGCGCCCAGGGCATCGCGTACCTGCACATCGTCGAAATAGCCGTTGTTCACCGCAAACAGAGTGAGCGCCATCTCCCACACCTGCAACGGCTGATACTGCGCCTGCTTCATGAGCTCGGTCACCATGCGGCCGCGCTCGAGCTGCTTGCGGGTGGTCTCGTCGAGATCGGATGCGAACTGGGCGAATGCGGCGAGCTCGCGGTATTGCGCGAGCGCGAGGCGCACGCCCCCGCCCGTGTCGCGCCGCTTCATGACGCGGCTTTGCGCAGCACCCCCCACGCGCGACACCGAAATGCCGGCATTGATGGCGGGGCGGATACCGGCATTGAACAAATCGCTTTCGAGAAAGATCTGGCCGTCGGTAATCGAGATCACGTTGGTCGGGACGAACGCCGTCACGTCGCCGGCCTGCGTTTCGATGATCGGAAGCGCCGTAAGCGAGCCGGTCTTGCCCTTCACCGCGCCGTCGGTAAATTTCTCGACGTATTCCGGATTCACCCGCGCAGCGCGTTCCAGCAGGCGCGAGTGCAGATAGAACACGTCGCCGGGGTAGGCCTCGCGGCCGGGCGGGCGACGCAGCAGCAGCGAGATCTGCCGGTACGCCCAAGCCTGCTTGGTGAGGTCGTCGTAGATGATCAACGCGTCCTGGCCGCGATCGCGAAAGTACTCCCCCATCGTGCAACCCGAATACGGCGCGATGTACTGCATCGCCGCCGATTCAGACGCCGACGCGGCCACCACGATGGTGTAGGCCATGGCGTCGTGCTCTTCGAGCTTGCGCACCACGTTGGCGATGGTCGAGGCCTTTTGCCCGATCGCCACATACACGCAGATGAGATCCTTGCCCTTCTGGTTGATGATCGTGTCGATCGCAACCGCGGTCTTGCCCGTTTGCCGGTCACCGATGATGAGCTCGCGCTGGCCGCGGCCGATCGGCACCATGGCGTCGATCGCCTTGAGGCCGGTTTGCACCGGCTGCGACACCGACTGGCGCGCGATCACGCCCGGCGCCACCTTCTCGATCACGTCGGTGAGCTTGGCCTCGATCGGACCTTTGCCATCGATCGGCTGGCCGAGCGAGTTCACCACTCGCCCGAGCAGCTCGGGCCCGACCGGCACGGCCAGGATGCGCCCGGTGCACTTCACCGCATCGCCCTCGGTGATGTGTTCGTACGCGCCCAGAATGACGGCACCGACCGAGTCGCGCTCCAGGTTGAGCGCGAGACCGAAGGTGTTCTGCGGGAATTCGAGCATCTCGCCCTGCATGACGTCGGACAGGCCGTGAATGCGGCAGATGCCGTCGGTCACCGACACGACGCTACCCTGCGTGCGCATCTGCGCGGCTGCGTCCAGGTTCTGGATGCGGCTCTTGATGAGTTCCGAAATCTCGGACGGGTTGAGCTGCATGACGACTCCTATTGTTTGAGAGCGGCTTCGAGCGCATGCAACTGGGCTCGAACCGATCCATCGATCACCTTGTCCCCGATCAGCACCCGCACCCCGGCGATCAGGTCGTGATCGACACGGACATGCGGCTTCACGCGCTTGCCGGTGCGCGCTTCCAGGCGCGACACGAGCGCTTCGAGCTGGCCGCTTGCCAGCGGCAGCGCCGAAACGATCTCGGCGTCGAGCACGCCTTCGCGTTCGTTCTTGAGCCGCTCGAACTGGCTCGCGATCTCCGGCAGCAACTCGAGCCGGCGGTTGTCGGCCAGCACCCGCACCAGATTCTCCGCCTCGCGATCGAGCTGACCGCTCAGAATTCCGGTCAGCAGGCCAGCGGTTTTCGCGGCCGAGAGGTTCGGATCCTTCAGCGCCATGGCGACGCCGGGATCGACCGTCACCTTGGATAGGTTGGCGAGTATGTCGGACCACGCGCCCAGCTTGCCGGCGGAATCCGCCAACCGGAACGCCGCTTCGGCATACGGGCGCGCGATCGTGCTCGGTTCGGCCATCGTCTAGCGTCCTGCGTCGGGGATTCGGTGCTGCGGTCTCATTCGAATGCTAAAGCTGCTGCTGGATATCGGCGAGCAGGTCGCCGTGCGTCCTGGCGTCGACCTCGCGCCGCAGGATCTTCTCCGCGCCCGCAACTGCGAGTGCGGCCACGTGTCCGCGCAGCTCCTCGCGCGCTCGCGTGTACGCCTGTGCGATCTCCGCCTTGGCCGCCGCCTTTTCGCGACTGCCTTCTTCCTTGGCTGCGGTGCGCGCTTCCTCGACGATCTGCACTGCCCGCCGCTCGGCCTGGCCGACGATCTCGGCTGCACGCGAGCGCGCCTCGGCAACCGTTTGTTCGGCTTGGCGCGCGGACGACTCCAGCGACTGGCGACCCTTCTCGGCTGCCGCCAGACCCTCGGCGACCTGTTTTTGCCGGTTTTCGATCGCGCGCATGAGCGGCGGCCAGATAAACCGGGCGCAGAACCAGACAAAGGCCGCGAACATCACGACCTGTGACAGGAGCTGCGTCACGTTGATGGTCATGTCAACTCCTCGGCTAGAGCGGCTCAGGCCTGGCTACTGGATAACCGCAAGCAGCGGATTACCCGTGGCGAACCAAAGCGCGAGACCGACGCCGATGATGAACGACGCGTCGATCAGGCCGAGCAGCAGGAACACCTTGCCTTGCAACTGCGGCATCAACTCCGGCTGGCGCGCCGCACCTTCCAGAAAGCGGCTACACATGATGCCCACGCCGATGCACGCGCCGGCCGCGCCCAGGCCGATCATGAGGCCGATGCCTACGCCGGTATACGCCTGGATGGTCGCGAGGAGTTGCAGCTTGTCCATGTCTTCCCCTTTGTTAGTCTGACAAATGGTGATGCGAAAGCGCGAAATCAGTGATGCTCATGTGCCATGGCAATGTAGGCCGCCGCGAGCATCATGAAGATGAAGGCCTGAAGAATCACGATGAGGATGTGAAAGATCGCCCATCCCAGACCGAGCAGCGCGCCGAAGAAAGCGCCGACCACGCCCGAGGCCGCCCAGACCCAAAGCAACAGAAAGATGAGCTCGCCGGCGTACATGTTTCCGTACAACCGCAGGCTGTGCGACAAGGGCTTGGAGACGTACTCGATGAACTGGAATGCGAGGTTGAAGGGCCACAGTATCGGATTGGAGCCGAAGGGAGTGCAGAACAGCTCGTGCAGCCAGCCCCCCAAACCCTTGACCTTGATGTTGTAGAAGATCATCAGGCCGAACACCGACAGCGCCAGGGCGAAAGTCGTGTTGACGTCAGCCGTGGGTACGAAGCGCCATTCGTGTGAGATCGGAGTCATCCCGATCGCGAGTATGTCGACCGGCAGGATGTCCATCGCGTTCATCAGTACGACCCAGACGAAGACCGTGAGCGCGAGCGGGCCGACCATGCTGCGATCGCCGGGGAAAACGCTCTTGACCTGGTCTTCGACAAAATCCACCAGCAGTTCGACCGCGGCCTGCAATTTCCCCGGAACACCTGCGGTCGCCCGGCGGGCCACCGCATACAGCAGCCAGAGGCCGACGACGCCAAGAAAGAGCGAAGTGACGATCGTGTCCAGATGCACCCCGCCGCTGAAGAACGTGCCCTTGAGATGCGTGAGGTGGTGCGAGATGTAACCGGTCGCGGAGAATTCGGTGCCAGCAGCCATTTGAACGCGATCAGTCCCTATAGAGCAGCGCCACCGGCCATACCAGCACGGTGACGATCAATGTACAGACCAGAGGCAAAGCCGCGACCTCGCGGTATCCGGTGAACACCAGCCATAGCCCAGCCACGATAAGCGCGACCTTCACGGCCTCTGCGCGCAGCAAAGTTTGAATCGTCGCGCCCGCGGTGCGCGGCGCACTAAGACTCACGGTGCACGCGTAGGCGACGTTCGCGACGACGATGAGCGCGCCGCCGAGCACAGCCGAAATGGCCGCGTGCATGCCCCCCAACAAACCCGCGACCGCCGCGCTGATAACTGTCGCAGCGAGCTGCCACGCAGCCGCCGCACGCATCGGTCGGTTCCCCAGACGCTCCCAATTGGCCATCGCCTGAAAAACCTTTGGATTCTAATGGCGCCCGGCGCGTAGAGTCAATTTGGCGCAGCTAATCAGCCGCGCAGCTTTTCGAGCAGCGCATCCAGATGCTCGAGGCTGCCGTAGCGCACGATCAATTGGCCGGACGCTCCGCGTCCCGGGCGAATCGCCACGGTCGTACCGAGCCGGTCGGACAACTCTCGTTCGAGCGATTCGAGATCGCGATTACGGCGCGCGCGCTTCGCGCCACGCGGTGGCGCGAGCGCGGAACGCACCAGTTGCTCGGTCTGGCGTACCGACAGGGCGCCGGCGCTCACACGGTGGGCGATCTCGACTTGGCGCGCGCCGTCGAGCGCCAGCAATGCTCGCGCGTGGCCCATATCGATGCGACCCTCGCGTAACAAGGTCTGCACCGCCGCGCTCAGGGATAGTAAGCGCAGCAGGTTGGTCGCCTGGCTGCGCGACGAGCCGATCGCGCGCGCCGCTTCGTCGTGGGTGAGACCGAATTCGTCCACCAGGCGCTTGAGCCCTGAAGCCTGCTCCAGCGGATTGAGATCCTCGCGCTGGATGTTCTCGATGAGCGCCATGGCCATCGCCGCCCGGTCGGGAACGTCGCGCACCACCACGGGCACACGCGCGAGCCCCGCGATGCCGGCCGCGCGCCAGCGCCGCTCGCCCGCCAGGATTTCGAACCGCCCCTCACCCGTAGGCCGAACCACGATCGGCTGGATGACGCCTTGCGAGCGGATCGATTCGGCCAACTCCTCCAGCGCCGTCGCGTCCATGTGCACGCGCGGCTGGAAGCGTCCGGGAGCGAGCGCATCGAGAGCGAGCTCGCGCGGCGCTTCCGGCGTCGGCGCCGAGCCGCCGCCGGCGTTGAGCAACGCATCGAGCCCACGGCCCAGGCCTCGCATCTTCGCCATCAACCCGTCTCCTCGGCGCGGGCGAGCATCTCGCCAGCGAGCGCCAGATACGCGAGCGCACCCTTCGATTTGCGATCCAGGCCAATGGCCGGAACGCCATAGCTCGGCGCCTCGGCGAGGCGCACGTTGCGCGGCACGATGGTGCGATACACCTTGTCGCCGAAATGGCTCAACAGGTCTTTCGAGACCTGCTGCGCGAGCATATTTCTCGGGTCGTACATGGTGCGCAACAGTCCGTCGATCTCGAGCTTCGGATTGAGATTCTCGCGTACGCGTTTGATCGTCTCCACCAGATCGCTCAGACCTTCGAGCGCGTAATACTCACATTGCATGGGGATCACGACCGCGTCTGCGGCAACCAGGGCATTGACCGTGAGCAGATTCAGCGCCGGCGGACAGTCGAGCAGGATGAAATCGTAGTTCTCCAGACGCCCGCGCAATGCCTCGCGCAGCCGCGCCTCGCGCCTGTCCAACGAGACCAGCTCGACCTCGGCGCCCGCCAGCTCGCGGTTGGCCGCGATGAGATCGTAGCAACCTTGTGCGGAGCGCATGATGGCATCGGCTGAACGGCATCGTTCGATCAACACGTCGTATACGGTCGCTTCGCACGTGCGCTTGTCGATGCCGCTGCCCATGGTGGCGTTACCCTGCGGATCGAGGTCGACCAGCAACACGCGTCGTTTCGCCGCCGCGAGGCTCGCGGCGAGATTGACGGTCGTGGTGGTCTTTCCCACGCCTCCCTTCTGGTTCACCACCGCCAGCACACGTGCGTTCATTATGCTGTTGTCATTATAACCAGATGGCGCTGCGCGTCGAGTCCGGGGATGGCGAGCCGGACGACCTCTTTGAGCGCAACCTCGGGCGTCAACTGCGCGAGCTCCTCGTGCGGATAGAGCGCTTTCATGGCGAGCACGGTGCCGCCGCGCCGGGCAAGCGTCGCGGCGATGCGAGCGAAGTGCGCGGTATCGGAGAATGCGCGCGACACCACCGTGGTCGCGGGTTCGACCGGGCGGTACGACTCGGCGCGTTCGCACGCGATGGCGACGTTACTTAACGCGAGCTCGATCACCGCCTGTTGCAAAAAGCTGCAGCGCTTGTGGCTGCTGTCCAGCAGGACCAGACGCCAATCCGGGCGGGCAATCGCCAGGGGCACGCCGGGCAGGCCCGCGCCGCTGCCCACATCGATGACGTGCGGCGGCGCGACGTGCGGCACGATCGCCAGGCTATCGAGCACGTGCTCGATCACCATGCGCTGCGGGTCTCGGATGGCGGTCAGGTTGTACACCTGGTTCCACTTTGCGATAAGTTCGAGATAGGCAAGCAGCGCCCCCGGTGCGCCCTCGGGCACGTCGACGCCCAGCGCGGTAATCGCGCGGGCAAGCGTGGCGACATTTATCAAGCGCTTTGCCGCAGCGACGAAGTGATTCGTTTCACATGCACGAGCAGCAGCGAGATCGCGGCCGGTGTCACCCCCGAGATCCGTGCTGCCTGCCCGAGCGTTTCCGGGCGCTGGCGTGCCAGCTTCTGGCGCACTTCGCTGGAAAGACCGGCAAGCGCCAGATAGTCGATGTCCGGCGGTAGGCGCCACGATTCATAACGCTCGCTGCGCGCCACGTGCTCACGCTGGCGCTCGATGTAGCCGCTGTACTTGATCTGGATCTCGACTTGCTCGGCGACCCCGGGGTCGGCCACCGCCTGAAGTCCACCGGCATTCATAACGTCTTGATAGTTAACACCTGGCCGCTTCAGCAAGTCGCTGAGCACCACGTCTCGCGCGGCACCTTCCGGGAACAATCGGGCCTGCTCCTCGGCCGCCAGCGTGCGCGCATCCAGCCGCTTCGCGCGCAGGCGATCGAGTTCGCCCTCGATCGACGCGCGTTTGTGCTGAAAGGCATGCCACCGCTTTTCGTCGACGACGCCGAGTCGGCGGCCGGACTCCGTCAGGCGCAGATCGGCATTGTCTTCGCGCAAGCTCAGGCGAAACTCTGCTCGGCTGGTAAACATCCGATACGGCTCGCTCACGCCACGCGTGATCAGGTCGTCGACCAAGACGCCAAGATACGCCTCGTCGCGACGCGGGCACCAACCCTCCTCGCCACGGACCTGTCGAGCGGCGTTGATTCCGGCGAGCAACCCTTGCGCGGCGGCTTCCTCGTAACCCGTCGTCCCATTGATCTGACCGGCAAAGTACAGACCGTTAATCGCCTTCAATTGCAGCGTCGACTTGAGCGCGCGCGGATCGAAATAGTCGTATTCGATGGCGTAACCGGGTCGCAGGATATGTGCGTTTTCCAGCCCGCGGATGGTACGCACCGCAGCGAACTGCACGTCGAACGGCAGACTCGTGGAGATTCCGTTCGGATAGTACTCGTGCGTGGTCAGACCCTCGGGTTCAAGGAAGATCTGGTGCGACGCCTTGCCGGCGAAGCGGACGACCTTGTCCTCGATCGACGGGCAATAGCGCGGCCCCACGCCCTGGATCACGCCGGTGAACATCGGCGAGCGGTCCAGACCGCCCCGAATGATGTCGTGCGTCACCTCGTTGGTCGCCGTAATCCAGCACGGTCGCTGCTCGGGATGCTGTTCGCGCCTGCCCAGGAACGAGAACACCGGCGTCGGCTCGTCGCCGGGTTGGCGCTGCATGAGCGAGAAGTCGATGCTGCGCCCGTCGATGCGCGGCGGCGTACCGGTCTTGAGGCGGCCAACCGGGAGATTCAGCTCGCGCAGGCGCTCGGACAAACGCACTGCCGCGGGCTCGCTGGCCCGCCCGGCCTGGTAGTTTTCCAGCCCGATATGGACCCGGCCCGCCAGGAACGTCCCGGCAGTGAGGACTACGGCGGGTGCCGCGAAGCGGATGCCGAGCTGCGTGACGACACCGGTTACGCGATCACCGTCGAGTACGAGATCGTCGACCGATTGCTGGAACAGCGAGAGCCCGGGCTGATTTTCCAGCCGGCTGCGTATCGAGCGACGGTAGAGCACGCGGTCGGCTTGGGCACGCGTCGCGCGGACCGCCGGCCCCTTGCTCGCATTCAGAATACGGAACTGGATCCCGGCCTCATCGGCGGCCGCCGCCATGGCGCCGCCCAAGGCGTCGATCTCCTTGACCAGATGCCCCTTGCCGATCCCGCCGATCGACGGGTTGCAGGACATCTGCCCCAGAGTGTCCAGGTTATGCGTAAGGAGCAAAGTTGCGCAGCCCATGCGCGCAGCCGCAAGCGCGGCTTCGGTCCCGGCGTGACCACCGCCAATGACAATAACGTCGAATTTTCTGTTGAAGCCCATACGGTTGACCCGTTCGCAAAATGCGATGATAAACGAGCGTGAATCGAAGAGACGTTTCACGTGAAACATCTGGAACCGCCGGCCCGGCCGCGGCGCTCGACTCGTCGCGATCCAGGCAGAGCAAACGTTTGCGCAGCCGGTTGCCGCGCAGACCCGGGATCACCCCTCACCCGCGCTGCTGCGGAGGGCGCCCTTGCAGTTCTGGAGGCCGGTTCCGCAATTACAGAATGATTCTCCGCCGAGGCGCGGCGATACGGGCAGACCTTGCCGCGCGACGTCGGCGAGGTGACCATCTACGTGCACGCCATGAACCACGGCCTGGCACGACGCGCCGAGCTGCCGGTTTTCATGCGACCGATCTGTGAGATCCATGCCGAGCTGATGCGCGGCGGACGCGCCGGCAGCCTCCAGCCGGGTGAACTGCGCACAAGCCAGAATTGGAACGGTCCGGCAGGCTGCACGCTCGCCACCGCCACCTTCGCGCCGCCGCCGCACCACGCGGTGCCGGCGGCACTCAAGCGAGATCGGCTTCCGTCGGTACCTTCCGGCCGCCTCCGGAACATAAGTTGTTTTTCGACAATGATTTACAGCGCACTATCCGCCCGCGCCAGACTCCCCCGGAACCGGACCTACTTGCCGATGCAGAAGCGCGTGAATCGCAGAGGAGCCTTGTGAATCAAGCCTCTGCCGATTCGTCGCTGCGAATGTGTACTCATGCGTGTACTCGCGGGCAGTCTCTCACACGGCGCGGCCCGAAGCAGCGCGTGCCCGAGCTCCTGCGCACGCTGAAGCTCGCCGTTCGGCACTCAGCCACAGAACCACGAAAATCCGGCATGTCGTGCGGGACTTTCATGGGGCTGTTCGCGCGGACGGAGTAGGCGTCGAGGATGAGCCGCGCCACGAATCGGCCGGCTCCGCCCCAGGGGTGCACATCAGGCTGCCTAAAGCAGCGCCCGACGTTGATTTATCTTGTCCCTTGAACCTAAAATAACGTCGACCCTCGTTTTAGGTTCCCCCGCGCATGCACCGACCCTCGCCCGGCCGTTACGTCACGGTCACGACGGCGGGCGAGCCGTTCCGGGCCTTCGTTCCCACACCGCTGCCGCCGGAGCCGCCGATCGTGTGGTCGCCGACCCTGCGGCGGCGCTTCGACGCGGCGCTGGTCGCACTCGGGCGCCTGGACGCAGTCACGTCGCTGCTGCCCAACGCGGCGCTACTACTCTACAGCTTCGTGCGCAAGGAGGCGGTGCTGTCCTCGCAGATCGAGGGCACGCAGTCCTCGCTGGCGGACCTGCTGCTGTACGAGATCGACGAGCAGCCGGGCGTGCCGGTGGACGATGCGCGCGAGGTCGGCCGCTGCGTGGCAGCGCTCGAACGCGGGCTGACGAAGTTGCGGGGCGGACTGCCGCTGTGCACGCGCCTGCTGTGCGAGATGCACAAGGTGCTGATGAGCCATCCCGGCAGTCGCGACAAGACACCCGGTGAAGTGCGCCGCTCGCAGGTCTGGATCGGCGGCACCCGGCCCGGCAACGTGGCGTTTGTCCCGCCACCGGCCGATGCGGTGCCGGATGGCCTGGCGTCGCTCGAGCGCTTCCTCAACGACGACCCCGAGCCCGTTTCGCCACTCATCAAGGCGGCACTCGCCCATGTGCAGTTCGAGACCATCCACCCGTTTCTCGACGGTAACGGGCGCCTCGGGCGGCTGCTGATCGTGCTGCAGCTGGTGGCCGACGGCGTGCTGCGCGAGCCGATGCTGTATCCGAGCCTGTTCTTCAAGACGCACCGGGCGCTGTACTACGAGCTGCTGAACGAAGTGCGCCTGCGCGGGGACTGGGAGCGCTGGCTCGACTTCTTCGCCGAAGGCATCGAGGCGAGCGCGACCCAGGCCGTGGCGACGGCCAACGCATTGCTCGCGCTGGTCAATGCGGATCGCAGTCGCATCGCCGGCCTGGGGCGTGCCGCAGCGTCTGCGCTCGAAGTGCACCAGGCGCTGCAGCGCCAGCCCATTGCAACGTCTGCCGCCCTGGTCAAGACCACGCGGCTCACGCCGGCCACGGTCAACAAGTCGCTGGCGCATCTGGAGCGCATCGGCATCGTGGCCGAACTGACGAACCGGCAGCGCGGCCGCGTGTTCAGCTATCGCAAGTACGTCGAGGAACTGGCGGCCGAACTGGAGACGGACGGATGACTCCGCCGACGGTGGCGACCCGAAAGCACGCCGACCTTGCCAATCCGCGCCATGAATGAATATCATCCATGACGTGAAGACCCTGCCCCGCCTGGTGGACAACGCGCTCGCCGCGCGGCTGCGCGTGATGCCGGCCGTGGTGCTCACCGGCGCGCGGCAGACCGGCAAGAGCACCCTGGTCGAGAAGCTCGTTCCGGGCGAACGGCGCTACCGCTCGCTCGACGACTTCGACGTGCGCGACGCGGCGCGACGCGACCCCGAGGCCCTGCTGGGCGGCGACGATCCGCTCACGCTCGACGAGGTGCAGCGCGAGCCGGGGCTGCTGCCGGCGGTGAAGCGGGCCATCGACCGCGACCG
>WYBJ01000097.1 GCA_011525945.1 Burkholderiaceae bacterium
CCTCGCCGATATCTGCTGCAGCGCCGGTTCGTCCGTGCACATCAGTCGAACCAGCTCGGCGCTATGGCGCACCTGTCCGAGCTCGCCGCCTTGCGCGCTACCGAGCAAGGCGACGACTTGAGCGCGGCGTTGCTCCGCGACCGCCAGCGCCCGCGCCACACGCTCGGATTCCGTCACATCATCCAGGACGATCACGAAGCGCGCCCCGCCCGCACCGGGTACGACAACGGGTTGCGCCGCGATGCGCATGCGGCGGTAGTCGCCGTCGCCGCGCCGCAGTCGGAACACACCCTCGAACGGCGTGCGGTCGTGCGCGTGGCGCGCGCGCGCCTGCGTCCACGCATCGAGGTCCTCGGGATGGACGTGTGCGCCGAGGTCGAGCGCCGCAGGCTGCTCGACCTCGGCGTCGAGCCATGTCAGGCAAGCCCGGTTGGCATGGCCGCTTGCGCCCGAATCCGCCACCCACACCAGCGCCGGGCAATGATCGAGCAAGTCGGCAAGGCCCTCCCCGTGCGCGCGCACGGCCGCCTCCGCGCGCTTGCGCTCGGAAATGTCGACGGCGGTGCTGAGAAAGCCTTTCCACTGCCCTTGAGCGTCGAAACGCGAAAGGACCATGTCGAGCACCCAGCGCTCGCCGCTGCCCTGACCCAATCGATATTCGAGCAGGAGCGGCTGTTCGCCTCGCGCCGGCTTCGCATAGGCGCTGCGCACGCTATCCCTGTCTTGCGGGTGCACCTGCTGCAGCCATTCGCCCTCCGCGGCCGAGCCGCTCAGTGCTTGCCAACCCCGAGTTGCGAAGTTGCAGCGCGCGCCGGCATCGAGCACGCGCACCGCGGCGGGCGTCGCCTCGCACAGCCCCCGGAAGAATGCTTCTGCCTCCTGCAGCGCGCGCAGTCGGGCGTTGCGCTCGGCGATATCCTGCACCACGAACTGCACCGCGCGCTCGGTGGCTGTCTCGTACGCCGCAGCGCTGACTTCGACCTCCAGCTCGCGCCCTGCCCCTGTCTTGAGGCGCGTGGTGAAGCGCCGCCTGCCCGAACCCTCGGCGCTCAGCGCCTTGGCAGCGTCGGCCATGGTCGTCCCCGGACCGGCGCCAAACTGCTGCAACGGCACACCGACGAGCGCGCCCGCATCCTGCGCGGCAAGCAATTCGGCAGCGGCGGCGTTGGCATAACGGACCTTGTTCTCGCGCACGATCAGCAATGCCTGCGGCAGTCCGGAAACGATCGCCCGGCAGCGGCTTTCGTCGGCGCGCAGCATGTCTTCGCTGCGGCGTCGCGCGGTGATGTCGAACGCGAGCCCGCACAGCGCGCCGGCGGATGCCGCCGAGTTTCTCGCCGGAAATCTGAGCACGGCGAAATGACGCAGGCCGTCGCCGCACTGGAACGCTTCGTCGAACTGTTGACGGATATTCTCGGCCAGCACACGGGCATCGTTCTCATGCATGCGTTCCGCAGCCGCCCGCGCAAACACCTGGAAGTCGGTCTTGCCGCACAACTGCTCGGCCGAGAAACCCGTCACCTTCTCGCATTCCCGATTGGCATAGAGATACCGGCCTTGCGCATCCTTCAACCAGATCATGGCAGGCGCGTCTTCGATCAGCGTCCTCAGGGTCGCCACCGCAATTCGCGCCGCGTCCTCGGCATTCCTGCGCACGGTGACGTCAGAGCAGATGCCAATGACATGGCGCAGGCGCGCGTGGGCATCATGCACCGCCACGCCCCGATCGTGCAGCCAGGCGATAGAACCGTCATCGCGCAGGACTCGGTATTCGACATTGAAGCTGCCTTCGACGCCAGCCGCGAAGAAGGCCTCGCATACGCGCTCGCGATCGTCGTCGTGAACGGCGGCAGTCCATTCGGAAAAATCCTCCACCATGCGCGCCGATGGCCGCCCCCGCAGTTTGCCGACCTGCGGTGTCGCGTAGACGATGCGCGGCACGCGAGGATCGGCGATCCAGAGGCCGTCTTCCAGGTGTTCGGCAAACGCCTGCAACCGCTCGGCCTCGTCCAGCAGGCGCGCCGTCTGCATCGCGGCGTGCTCCAGCTCTCCCACCCTTGCCTCGGTGCGCTCGGCGATATCCTTGTCTTGCGCGCGCAAAGCCGCTGACACGGCTTGCTCTGCGTTCAGGCGTTCGTTCAACGTGCGCGCCTGAGCCCGCAGCCGTTCGCACTCTTGCGCGCAGCTCGCGAGCTGCGCGGCAAGTTCCGCTTCGCGCGCAGGATTCGATCGTGACCCGGTTACGGGCGCTGGTTCGGTGGCGTTGAACGCGGCACGCAGCGCATCGGCTTCGGTACGCGCCGCGCTTGCCGCTTCGGCTTGCGCGGTCACGTCGGTCGAGCGCGCGACCAGCAGCAACGCGTCACCCTCCAGCGGCCAGACTTCGAGCGGCTGGCACAACCATGTGCGGACCTCGCCGGCGCTCGTCCAGACATTCCGGGTTTCGATCTCGCCGCCGCGCACCTTGGTGCGAAAAGCCTCCAGCGCGCCATCGAGTTCGCTCGCGGGCGTGCGCAAAGCCTTGGTGAACCAGCTCTTCACGTCAGGAATGTCGACGCGCGTGTAACCCGTGATGCGGGTGAACGCCTCGCTGACCTCGAGCACGCGCGCGTCAAGGTCGTAGGCGACCGTCGGCACCGTGCTCGCACGCACCATCATCAGTGCCCCCTCCTGCCAGGGCGGCGCGGGACGCCCATTCGACGCATGTCCGGTCGCCCGCAGGCTGCTCAGCTCGTGCGCGAGGCGGTCGCGCTCGACACGCGCGAGCCCGCGCTGCTTCGCCAGCCGGAAGGTACTGCCGGCAAACCCGAGCGCGGTCAGCGTTGCCAGCAGCAGCGCGATACCGGCGTTGTCGAAAGCGCCGGCGCTCGCCGTTGCCTGCGCCTGCCCCCGTGGACCCATGCTCAGCGCACGCTGCGGGTCCTTTGCAGGCGCCTTCGGCTCGCCGCGCGCACTGCGCTGCTCCTGGGCCGCCCAGACTTCAGCCGCAGTCGGCGCCGCAGGAAATTTCCCGTCCTTGTGGTGCTGCAGAAAATCTTGCGCAGCCTGCTGCAGCATCTGCTGCTTACTCGACTCATGCTGGACGTAGGCATACCAGATGACGCCGGCAAGCAGGACGAACACGATCGCGATGCTGAGCAGGACGAAACCCTGGTTCCGTCGCATGGCGGCTCTCCGAGTAGCCAGGAAATGGCCGTCCGCCACCAGCGCCGCGGCAGAGGCTAGGGGCGGCATGCCGTCGGCACATTTTGCGCCCCGCGGGGCAGATCCGCCAACCCGCGTCATGCAACGGATGGACGCGCGCGAGGAGGCGCCTCCCGCCCCGAGTTTCAGCGCATCACGCGTCCTTCATGTAGCGCTGCTCGACCGCCCTCCAGCGTGCGGTATCGACTGCGTCTTCGCGATCCTGAAAGGTCGCGAGCTCATGCTCGATCGCTTCGGTGTGGCCGTCGCGCTTGAGCGCCGCGAGCACGTTCTTTGCAGCCGCGATCGCCGCTCGGTGCGTCTGTGACGGATAGATGCCGATGCGGTAGCCCATTGCTTCGAGCGCCTGTGCGGGCAGCGGCGGAGTCTTGCCGCCCTCGAACACGTTCGCCAGCGCAGGCTTCGCGACCGCCCTCGGTATCGCCGCGAGCTCCTCCACGCTCTGCGGCGCCTCGACGAAGCCGACATCGGCGCCGGCGTCGAGATAAGCGTTCATGCGCTCGAGCGCGGCGTTCAGACCCTCGACTGCGCGCGCATCGGTGCGCGCGATGACGAGCATGTCCGGGTCGCGGCGCGTGTCGACTGCGGCTTTGATCTTGCCCACCATCTCGCCCGTCGAGACGAGCTGCTTGCCCTCGTAGTGGCCGCACTTCTTCGGCGCCACCTGGTCTTCGAGGTGAAACGCGGCTACGCCCGTCTTCTCGTATTCGCGCACGCTGCGCACGACGTTGACCGCGTTTCCGTAACCCGTGTCCATGTCGGCGATGACCGGAATCCCGACGGCTTCCACGGTGCGCGCGATCCAGGGCAGTATCTCGCTCATCGTGAGCAGCCCGATGTCGGGAAAGCCGTTCGCACGCGAGTAGCCCCCTCCGGTCAGATAGACCGCCGCAAACCCGGCGCGCTCAACGAGCCTTGCCGTGAGGGTGTCGTATGCGCCGGGCGCCATGACGTAGCCGGGCTTCGAGACGAGCTCCCGCAGCTGCTTGCGTGGGTTCATGAATGTCCTTTCCGGTCCAGGCGCTGACGGATGACGTAGTGGAGAAGCCCACCATGGCGGAAGTACTCGACCTCCTGGGGCGTGTCGAGACGGCAGACGAGGCGAGCTTCGGTCTTCGCGCCGCTCGCGCGCGTGATGGTGCACGCGAGCCTCGCGCGCGCCGACAGATCGCCCTCGAGACCGTCGAAGTCGAACACCTCACTGCCCTCGAGCGCAAGCGTGCGGCGGTTGACGCCTTCCTCGAACTGCAGCGGAAGTACACCCATGCCGACGAGATTCGAGCGGTGGATGCGCTCGAAGGATTCGGCGAGCACCGCTCTGACGCCGAGTAGGCGCGTGCCCTTCGCAGCCCAGTCGCGCGAGGAGCCGGCCCCATACTCCGCGCCGCCGATCACGACGAGCGGCACGCCCTCGTCGCGGTAGCGCCCGGCGGCATCGAAGATCGTCATGCGTTCGCCGTCGGGCATGTGGCGCGTGTAGCCGCCTTCGAGGTCAGGAGTCATTTCGTTGCGGATGCGAATGTTCGCGAAGGTGCCGCGCGTCATCACGTCGTGGTTGAGGCGGCGCGATCCGAAGCTCACGAAATCGCGCTGCGCGACACCGAGCGATTGCAGGTAGTCGGCGGCCGATGTTCCGGGCGAGATCGCCCCAATCGGCGAGATGTGGTCGGTCGTGAGCATGTCGCCAAACATCGCGAGCACGCGTGCGCCGCGAATGTCCGATACGGGCGACGGTTGCGCGCGCATGTCGTCGAAAAAAGGCGGGCGGCGGATGAAGGTGCTGTGCGCCTCCCACGCGAACGTCGTGCCGACGGCCGCCTCGATAGCGTCCCACAGCGCATCGCCGCGTTCGACCTGCTCGTAGCGCGACGTGAACAACTGCGGAGCGAGCGTCTTGTCGACGATCGCGCGCACTTCGTCGGGATCGGGCCAGATCTCGTGCAGGAACACCGGCACGCCGTCGCGGTCCGTTGCGAGCGGTTCGCGCGTCATGTCCGTGAGGATCGTACCGGCGAGCGCGTACGCGACGACGAGCGGCGGAGACGCGAGGAAGTTCGCGCGCGCGCTCGGGTGGATGCGGCCTTCGAAGTTGCGGTTGCCCGAAAGCACCGCGACCGCCGCGCAGCCGCTTTCCTCGATCGCCGCCGCGAGCGGTTGCGCAATCGGTCCGGAGTTCCCGGCGCAGGTCATACAACCATAACCGGTCACGCCGAAGCCGAGCGCCCGCAGAGGCTCGAGGAGGCCTGTCCGCTCGAGATAGTCGGTGACGACGCGCGATCCGGGCGAAAGTGAAGTCTTCACCCACGCGCGCGGCTTGAGCCCGCGCTTCAGTGCGTTCCTCGCGAGCAATCCCGCGCCGATCATGACCGACGGATTGGAGGTGTTCGTGCAGCTCGTGATCGCCGCGATGATCACGTCGCCATCGCGAACGCGTGCGCCCTCGGCGCTCGCCTTCTGCGGGAACGCCGTCCGGAAGGTGCGCGGCGCGTGCGCGAGTGCAACGCGCTCGTTGGGTCTTCGCGGGCCTGCAATCGAGGGCTCGACCGCACCGAGATCGATGTCGATGATGCGGTTGTACTCGGCAAGCGGCGCCGTGGCGTCGCGCCATAGGCCCTGTTCCTTCGCGTAAGCCTCGACGAGCGCGAGTTGCTGCGCATCGCGGCCGGTCAGCTTCAGGAAGCGCAGTGTCTCGGCGTCGATCGGAAAGTAACCCATCGTCGCGCCGAACTCGGGCGTCATGTTCGAGATCGTGGCGCGATCGGGCAGCGTCAGGCGCTCGACACCCGGCCCCACGTACTCGACAAACGCGCCGATCAGCTTATGCGTGCGCAGGATCTGCGTGATCGTGAGGACGATGTCGGTCGAGGTGACGCCGGGTCGCGGGACGCCAGTCAGGCGGCATGCGAGCACTTCGGGGATCAGCATCGAGACCGGCTCACCGAGCGCGGCCGTCCCCCCTTCGAGACCGCCCACGCCCCAGCCGACGATGCCGAGGCCGCCGATCATCGGCGTGTGACTGTCCATGCCCAGTACCGAGTCGGGGTAGGCCAGGGTGCCGCGGTCGTCGCTGCGTGTCCACACGACGCGAGCGAGGTATTCGAGATTGATCTGATGGCAGATGCCCGCACCGGGCGGGATCAGGCGCAGGTTGTCGAACGCCTGCGCTCCCCAGCGCAGAAAAGCGTAGCGCTCGTGATTGCGCTCGAATTCGAGCTCCCGGTTGCGCCGGATGGCCTCGCTCGTACCGGTATGGTCCGCCATCACCGAGTGGTCGATGATGAAATCGCACGGTATCGCGGGATTGATCGTGCGCGGATCACCGCCGAGCCGCACCATTGCATCGCGCATTGCCGCCATGTCGCCGATCAAAGGAACCCCGGAGGAGTCGACCATCATCACACGCGCCGGCGTGAAGCCGATCTCGCGTTCGGCGCCGCGCGTCCCGACCCACTGCGCAACGGTCGCGACGTCCTCGTACGCCGCCGTGCCCCCGTCGTGCTGCCGCAGCTGGTTTTCGAGCACGACCTTGAGTGTGTAGGGCAAGCGCGCGATATCGTCAAAACCTAGCGCTTGCGCCGCACCCAGGCTGTAATAGTCATACGCCTGCCCATTGACGCCGAGCGTACGCCGCGTCGCACGGCTATCGAAGGTGCTCTTCATTCATCATTCCTCATTGCGGGTTCAGCCTCCATCACGGCCGCGGGCGAGGCGCCGGCCGGCGAGCTCGCGACACGCCTGCGCTGCTCGTCTTACGTTTCTGCCGCCTCACCTCTGGCCCCGCCGGCGCGATCAATCGGCCTTGGCCCCCGATTCCTTCACCACTTTCGCCCACTTCTGGATCTCGGCGCGCATGTAGCGGTCGCACTGCTGCGGCGTGTTGGCCACGGGTTCGGCACCGTCGCGCGCGAGGCGCTCGACGAAGTCGGGTTGTTTGAGAGCCTTAACCGATTCGGCGTTCAGCCGGTTGACGATCTGCTGCGGCGTACCCGATGGGGCGAGCAGGAAGTACGACACCACGGTTTCATAGCCGGGCACCGTTTCGGCGACGGTCGGAACGTCTGGAACGACCGCAGAGCGTTTTTCGCTCGTGATTCCGATCGCGCGCAGCTTCCCCGCTCGCACATGCGGCAGCGAACTGATGAGTGTCGCGATCATGAGCTGCGTATTGCCGGCGACGACATCGAAGAGCGCAGCCGAGGAGCCCTTGTACGGCACGTGCGTCATCTTGATGTGCGCCATCGATTCGAGCAGCACGGTCGCAAGATGACCACCGCTGCCGCTGCCCGCCGAGCCGTAGAAGAGCTGCCCCGGGCGCGCTTGCGTGAGCACGACGAGCTCCTTGATCGATTTTACGGGCAGCGCCGGGTGCACGTTGACGAGCTCGGGCTGGACTGCGACCTGCGTGATCGGCGTGAAGGCATTCAGCGTATCGAACGGAAGCTTCTTGTAGAGCGACGGATTGATCACGTGGCTGTGGTAGGCCATGAGCAGCGTGTACCCATCGGGGGCGGCATTCGCGACGATCTCCGTACCCACCACACCACCCGATCCCGACCGGTTCTCGACCACGAACTGCTGCCCCATCGCAGCCGATAGCTTCTGCGCGACGAGCCTCCCGAGTGTGTCGACGCTGCCGCCCGCGCCGCTCGGAACGACGATGCGCACGGGCTTGACCGGATAGTTCTGCGCGAACGCCGGGAAGCCGATAGCGAACGCCGCGGCCATGCACAAAGACAGAATCGGTGTCAGCGCTCGTTTCATGCTCCTTCTCCCCGGCCGCCGCGCGCCGCAGCGCTCAAACGGATGCCATGCTCAGCCGCCCTCATCCCCAACCCTTCTCCCGGAGGGCGAGGAGTGCTTGCCTTCCCTCTCCCTCCGGGAGAGACGCCACGATGGCGCATCGCGACTTGCGCCCTGGAACCTCGCGTGGCGCCTCTTCCCTCACCCCCAACCCCTCTCCCGGTGGGAGAGGGGAG
>WYBJ01000098.1 GCA_011525945.1 Burkholderiaceae bacterium
CTCCCCTCTCCCACCGGGAGAGGGGTTGGGGGTGAGGGAAGAGGCGCCACGCGAGGTTCCAGGGCGCAAGTCGCGATGCGCCATCGTGGCGTCTCTCCCGGAGGGAAGGCAAGCACGCTTCTCCCGCCGGAAGAAGGGCTGGGGATGAGGGCGGCGGAGCATTGCCAATCAAACGCTACGCTACACCGATGTCGTCGAGAACGCTCGCGTTCCCGGTTGTAGGCCGATGCGGCTGGCTACTGTACGCGCAGTCCGAGATCCTTGGCGGCGCGTGACCGCGTCACGTTTTCATCGCGCGTGCGCCGGGCGCATTCCTCCGCGACGATCATGATGGTTCCGCGCGAGCCGGGCGTGTCGCACCCGAAGCCGTAGACACGTACAGGCGCTCCATCTCGCGACGGATGGAAGCGGCTTCGTTATCGATCGGTGTCACGTCGTTCCACGTCACCGTCGAATGCCTGGCAATCGCACGCGTGAGCGTGCAGCGGTGCGCCAGGCCGATCGGCAGCGCCCCGACACGCATCGACTCGGCCGCCGGCACGAGCTTGCCGTAGACGGTATGGCCGCCTTCTCCGTCGAGCGTCTCTCCGGCACGCAAGTCCCGCTTCGCGGTCGCGATCGCGTCGGCCCGAAAGGCATCGGGCGATCCAGTCGGCTCGCCGCGCAGCGCCACCGAGGCGACCGAGATGCCGAGCTCCAACCCGATCAGGTGAAACGGCTTGTACATCGCGCTGTAAGCGCCGCTTGCATCGGTGCGCAGGCCGTATTCGCGGAAGCAGCGACGCACGTAGTCCGAGCCGGCTGCGAACACGGTATAAACGCCCCAGCGCAAGTCACGCTCGACCGGCCGTCCGTCGTCATGCATGCACGAGACGACTTCAACCTGGCCGCGATGGTGCAGCAGCCCGCCCTCGCCCGCGGGACGCAGCGCCTGCGCCAAATCGTCCACGCCGCAGGCGGGAAACCGTAATCCGCCAGGCGCCGGAATCAAGCCAGTCGCATTGCAGACCGCTGCCATCTCGATCGCCGACTTGGTCCCATCGAGAAACGAGTTGAACATCTGCGCGTTGAAGTCGCCCGCGGCGACCTCCTGCGCACTGAAACCGTAATGCTGCCAGACGGTGTCGGGCGTCGATTCATGGTAGCCCGGCAGATACTTGGTGCCCTTGCCAGCCGCGACGACTTCGAAGCCCGCCGCACGCGCCCAATCGACCATCTCGCAGATGAGCGCGGGCTGGTCGCCGTAGGCAAGCGAATAGACGACCCCGGCCGAGCGTGCGCGCGCCGCGAGCAGGGGCCCTGCCAGCGCATCGGCTTCGACATTGACCATGACGATGTGCTTGCCCTGCGCGCAACACGCAAGCGCGTGTCGCACCCCGGCAAGCGGGCTTCCGGTCGCATCGATGACGACGTCGATGCCGCCGGCGCCGATGAGCGACGGGGCATCATCGTGCACGAACGTGGTATGGCGCGCCAGCGCCTCATCGAGCGTACGAGCCTCGTAGCGCAGCTGCGGCCAGCCGACGCGCTCGAGGCTCGCGCGCGCCCGCTCGGGTGCGAGATCGCACACCGCAGCGACGTGCAGCCCGGGCGTGTGCCGCGCTTGGGCGAGAAACATCGAACCGAACTTGCCCGCACCGATCAGCAGTACGCGCACGGGCCGCGCTTCGGCCGCACGCCGCGACAATAATGCGTTGAGGTTCATTCCGATCTCCTGTTTTGATCATCCGACGTCTGGCCGGGCCGCTTCGTTCCTCATTCGCATGCGCGAGCCACGCCTCTGCCACGGCCGCACCACCATCGATCACAGCGATCCTCGCATCTGCCGCCGTAACTACCGCGAATCCATTGCGCTGATCATACTGCTCGATGCCTGCAGGCGGAGTCCGCGCCCGGTCGCGCCGCGGCGCTACCGCGCCGGACTGCAATACGATCGGAGCCTCGACCGGCGGGTAATCCGCAAGCAGCAGTGCGTTCAGTAACGATCCGGCGCCGCTTGACCGGCGCCTAGCCCTGCCCGCGCTGCGGTCCCCCGAAGTCCCGGCACAAGTCCGGATTGCGTTCAGATACAATGCGCACGACCACCCACATGAAGCGCAGGGCATGACGACCCGCCTATCGAACAAGCCGCTGCTGCTCGACGAGTTGAGTCATCCCCAGGTCAAGGCTCTGCTCGACGGCGGTATGGACATGGTCATCCTCCCCGTCGGCGCAGTCGAGCAGCACAGCCTGCACCTGCCCCTCAACGTGGACTATCTCCTGGCTCAGGAATTCGCGCGCGGCGTATCGGCCGTGACCGGCGTGCCAGTGCTGCCGGCTCTACCGTATGGGCACTCGTCGAATCATCGAGGTTTTCATGGCAACTATTCCTTGCGCCCTGAGACCTTCCAGAAGGTCGTCGAGGAACTGTGTGACTGGATGTATGCAGAGGGCTTTCGCCGCGTGCTCTTCCTCAATGGCAACTTGCCCAACCAGTTTCCGCTGCAGAGCGCGATCGCCAACGTAGGCACCCGGTACGCGGACCTGCGTTTGCGGGCGCTCAACTGGTGGGACATCAATCCCGAACTGCGCGCCTGGTTTGCCACCGACGAAAGCTTCGGCCGCTGCCACGCCAACGTTGCCGAGACGGCACTGATGCTGCACCTGCGCGCGGACCTGGTCGATATGTCGAAGACGTATCCCATGCCGGGCAAGGGCGTGCGGCCCTTCTTTCACTATCCCCACGGCGCAGTGTCGCGCGACGGCCACCAGGGCGACCCGAGCCAAGCCACGCCGGAAATGGGGCGGCGGATGTTCGAGCTGGCCGTGTCCAGCCTTTCGGAGCAGGTTAAGGCAGCGCTCACCGAGCGCGCGCCCGAGATGCAATGAGCGCCGTCGTGGAGCACATCGAACGACCAC
>WYBJ01000099.1 GCA_011525945.1 Burkholderiaceae bacterium
ACGTTGGCGAGTCACCGGCTATGGGCGTCAGGTGATGGGTACATCGCTTTACCTTCACGAGCACCACTTCCCAAATGTCTATGCCACAATCGCCGCATAATATTCTTCGTCAAAAGCAAAGAAGTCACGACAAAAGAATCTATTCGACGGATCGACTTGGCCGGCCACGACTGCGCGTTCGCAGCCGGGACTACGGCGGTAGCGACGACCAGCGCGGCGAAGCTCAAGGGGATCGAGAGCGATACTGATTTCGGCACGGGCTTTCTCCTCATCGTTCGCCGGCGCAACCGCATCGACCGTGATGGCGTGTCATTCTCGTTATCTCGGACAAGTCGTCTCCGGAGCCAATCAGCTTCCCAACCCCGCACGCGGGCACAGGCGTTCGCAGAGAAACGTAATGCGCTTCTCAAGAGCCGCCTTGATTACCACCCGCCGTTCAACGGTCTCGGATCCGTATCGGCCTGAAGAGGTCGCCGCTTTCCTGCCGGAAACGCCAGTTTGCGATATACCCAGCGCGCCGCGGCGAAGAGCTTACGATCCTCGCCGCGCGCGCCGATCAGTTGGACGCCCACCGGAAGACCGGCCGGGCCCGTGAAGACAGGCACGCTCAGGGTGGGCACGTGCATCAAGGTCCAGCTCGAGCACAGCGACGAATCACCCGTATTCGTGCCGACCGGCGCCTCCCCGGTCGTCGCCGGCGCCAGCAGCAGGTCGTAGCGCTCGAAGACGGCATCGAGGCGGTTGCGGCAGATGTCCGCCTGCCTACAAGCTGCACGATAACGCTCATGGCTGCAATCGAGTCCGACCCTGATCTTGCCCTCGCGCAGTGCCGGGCTCAAGTCGCTCCAGCGGTGCTCGATCTCCCACGCGAAGTTGAGCACGAACTCGCGGCTGGTGATGAGCCGGTGCGCTTCCTCGGCAGCGTCGAATTCCGGCGGCAATTCCGCTTCCGTGACGTGGGCGCCCGCACGCGCCAGGCGGGCGGCAGCATCCTCGAACAGGCGCTGGCACGCCGGATCGACGCGATCCCACTGCGGGGTGCGGCAGAAGCCGATTCGCGGCGCCGGCGTATCCCCGGCAATCGGTACCGGCTCCGTTCCGACCAGTACATCGCGGTAGAGCGAGATGTCTTCGAGCGTTCGCGCGTAGAGTCCCGCGGTATCGCAGGAGCCTGCCGACTCCATGACACCCGAGCAGCGGATCGTGCCGAACGTCGGCCGATAGCCGACGACGCCGCAGTAGGACGCGGGCTTGATGGTCGAGCCGGTTGTCTGCGTCCCGAGCGCCAGCGGAACCATGTCAGCCGCGACGGCGGCGGCCGACCCGCTCGAGGAGCCGCCCGGCGTGCGCGACGGATCGACCGGATGGCGCGTCTTGCCGGGATGGACGACGGCGAACTCGGCCGTGACGGCTTTGCCCATGACGATCGCCCCCGCTCGCCTGCTCAGCGCGACGCAGGTGGCATCGCGCACCGGACGATGGCCGGCGTAGATGGGCGACCCGTAGGCGGTGGGCATGTCGCGCGTGTCGATGATGTCCTTTACCGCGACCGGCACTCCGAGGAGCGGACCATCTCGCCCGAGCTTGTCGAGTTGCCGTGCTTGCGCGAGCACCTGCGCCGGGTCGAGATGCTCGAAGGCAAGGACGGCGGGTTCGCGCTCGGCGATTCGGTCGAGAAAGGCGCGCGCCACCGCCTCGCAACTGACCGCCCCGCCGCGAACGGCGGCTGCGATCTCGGCGGCACCCAGTCGATGCAGCGCCCGGTACGACACGCGCTAGGCTTCCCGGAACAGGCGTCCGGCGCCCGGAATTGCGCGCCGGTCGTCGATCACGCGCAGCATCTTCCACATCGAGGCGGAGTTGCTCGAAATGACCGGCTTACCGAGCTTCTTCTCGAAAGACTCGATTATGGGAAGCGTACTGAAGTTGGTGCAGCTGATGAAGATGGCCTGCGCCTGCGGGCGATCGACGCTCGTGACGAGCGATTCGACCTGATCCGGCGTTATGGTCGAATGCGCCTGCGTGCCGAGCCCCCGGATCGCGAGGACGTCAAAGCCCGTCTGCTGCAGGAATTTCTCCAGGCGTTCGTTGAGCCACGGCTCGTAGGGTGACGCGACGCAGATTCGGCTCGCACCGAGAGCGCGCAGCGCATCGGTCACGCCGACGATCGTCGTCGTTCCCGGAATGCCGGTGGACGTCTTGATCTGCTCGCAAAGCGCCTGGTCGTAACCGGGACCCTTGATGAAGCCGCCGCCGGTGCAGCCATAGCAGATCACATCGACCTTCGCATGGGCGAGCAGTTGTGAAGCCGCCGGCACCTGTGTACCCATCCAGAGCACGTTCTCCTCGGTATCGGCGGTGTGTGCGATGCGCATGGTGTGGATCGAAATTTCCTCGCCCGCCATGCGTTGCGTTTCGTATTCCATCACCGTATTCCACGACGGGACGATGATTCCAAGCTTGCGTCTCATGGTCGTTCCTTCACGAGGTGGGAGTCGTTGATCCCCTCCGTTCAGAGACGGGTCGGGCAT
>WYBJ01000100.1 GCA_011525945.1 Burkholderiaceae bacterium
CAGCGGCAACCTGTACTGCACGCTCAATCGGCCGGCTGCCGCGATCCGCGTCACCAGCACGATGGGCCGGCGCGGACTGCGGGATGCGGATATCGCACGTATCGTGCGACTGCCGCTCGACCTGGACCCGGTGCGCCCCGCCGGCACGTCGAGCACTGCCGACGAGCTGGCTGCTGCCGTAGCGGCGCGCGATCGGCTCGTGCGCGATCTGCACGCGATTGGATGGCCGCTGCCGGCGCTCGCGGTGAGCGGCAACGGGGCGCACGCCCTATACCGCTGCCTATTGCCGGCGGACGAGCGCACACGGATAGCACTGCGCACGCTCTATCGCGGGCTCGCAGCCGAGTACACCGACGAGACGGTTCGATTCGATCGCACGGTGCACAACCCGTCTCGCATCTGGCGCCTGTATGGCACGCAGAACCGCAAGGGCACGCCGACTGCCGATCGCCCGCACCGGGTAGCGCAGATCGTGATCCCGCATCAGTGGCATGCGGTAGCGCCTGCGCAGGTATACGCGCTGGCAAGGCTCTATGAGCAGCGGCAGTCGCGCCGAGATCAGCAGGGGCCCGTACATCGAGATCACGCGCATCTCCGGCTCGACGGCACCGGAGACTATCGCACGCTCGACGCCGTGGCCTGGTTCTCCGCGCACGGCGCCTACCGCCGGCCGCTCGGCAGCGGGAAGCATGCGATCGCATGCCCATGGGACCGTGAGCACTCGACGATCGATGCCGAGCACAGCACGGCAACAGTGCTGTGGGAGACGGACGGCGGGTGGCCGACGTGGCATTGTTCGCACGCTCATTGCGCGGGCCGCACGCTCCGCGACGTGCTCGCGCTGTGGGGTGATGCGGATCAGTACTGCGCGGGCGCGTATCGGAGGGCATCATGATCACGCTCCGCGACTACCAGCGCGATCTCATTGAGCGCATCCGGGGCGCATGGGCATCAGGTACCGATCGCGTCTTGGCGTGCCTGCCGACGGGCGCCGGAAAAACCGAGGTCGCGATTGAGTTGTTGCTGGACGAGGCGAGCACTAGCCACCGAGCACTCGTTCTCGTCGAGCGCAAGGTGCTCTGCCAGCAATGGGTCGAGCGTATCCACCGGCACGCACCTGCCGCACGGATCGGCATCATCCAAGCCGAGAACACCGTCGGCGTCTCGTCCCCGATCCTGGTTGCGACGGCACAGACGATCCGCAGCCGCGGCGTACCCGAGGATGTAGGGCTCATCGTCATCGACGAGTCTCATGTCTGGCACACGGTCCACGATGACGTATTGCGCGAGTCCGGCGGCGCCAAGGTGCTCGGCCTCACCGCGACGCCGTTGCGCGAGGGTCTGGGGCTGCGGTTCGAGCGGCTGATCGTGGGCACGACGATCCGCACCCTCATCGAGCAAGGCTATCTCGTGCGTCCGCGCTACTTCGCGCCCCGACACTCGGCGATCGAGACGGCGCTAAACTCAGTGAGTATCCGAGCGGGCGACTACGCCACCAACGAGTTGGGGCGAGCGATGCGCGGCAAAT
Source organism: Burkholderiaceae bacterium (assembly GCA_011525945.1). Lineage (GTDB taxonomy): Bacteria > Pseudomonadota > Gammaproteobacteria > Burkholderiales > WYBJ01 > WYBJ01. Next base: position 1,529 of record WYBJ01000100.1, read on the forward strand.
CCATCATCGGCGATGTTGTGGGCACATGGCTCGATCGCGGCGAGGATCGGCAGACGATCGCGTTCTGCGTGGATAAGCAGCACGCGCACGACCTGGCGGACGAGTTCACCGCGGCGCGTGTCACGGCGCGGTCAATCGTAGACGAGACGCCGGACGATGAGCGCAGATTCCTGTTCCGCGAGTTCGACGGCGGCACCCTGCGCGTGCTCTGCTCCGTCGGTGTGCTCGGCGTCGGGTTCGATGCGCCGATCGCATCCTGCGCGATCCTGGCGCGCCCCACGCTATCGCTCTCGCTGCACATTCAGCAGGGTGGGCGCGTGCTGCGCCCGCATCCGGGCAAGAGCGACTGCCTGATACTGGATCATGCGGGCAACACCATTCGTCATGGTCTGCTGGATGACTTCGAGCCGCCGGCCGATCTATCCCAGATCGAGCGCAGCACCGACAAACGCAACCGGCGTGACGCACCCGAGGCGTGGATATGCCGGCATTGCGAGGCCGTCAATCCGATGCGCGAGGATGTCTGCGCCGCGTGCGGCAATCCGCGGCGGCGCCATTCCGCCGTCTACGTTATCGACGGCGAGATTATGCCGCTCTACACCGACGATCCGCGGGCCGCTACTGCGCCGACGGCCGACGGTATCGAGACGTTCTACAGGCAGTGCGTGTACTACGGCATGGCCAAAGGGTTTCGCGATGCGCGGGGCTGGGCGTATCACCAGACGGCTGCCCGCTATCGCCTGGTCAACCCGCGTGCGGTCATCGCCTGGAGTTGGCGCAACCTGGAGCCGATCCGGCCGAGCGCCGAGACGGCTCGATGGCTCCGTGCCGAGTGGCAGCGGCGGATGATCGCGCGCCGGTATGCCACGGACAGGACGGTCCCAGCGGGATTCTAGGAGCTTGCCATGCCACGTTTATCCAGCGTCTGCGCATCCTGCGGTGCGCCGCTTGAGACTCACGCCGGTCCCGGACGGCCGGCTATCTACTGCGGCGATGGATGCCGACGCATGGCCGAGTACCGCATCCGCACGCTGGTCCGCCGGATCGACCGCTACGAGATCGCGCGGCGCGATCTGCTTGCCCGCGGCATCGATCCATTCGACGACGCCGGCCGGCAGCGGCGGCTGCGGGCGCTGCGCCGATGGATCACCGAGGACACCGCGGCTTTGCGGGGGCTTTTGGGGTGATTTCTCCGCTATGTCGCCGGGTTTCGCAATTTCGCACGCGGAAAAATGTGTTTCGACACATACGGTTCGCTGCGGTCCAGCAAAAAATGATTGCCTACCCCCCCCCGGGGCGAAAACGAAATGACTGACGACATCGCCATCGCCATTCTGGCCGAGTTGCGCGCCATTCGCTTGGCGCTCGCGGGCCGGGCGTGCGCTGCCGACGATTCCAGCATCGCCTTCCTGCGCGCGGTCCACGCCGCAGTCGGCGCGCGCGTGTTCACCGCCGGCGACTTGGCCGCGCATGCCGCTCTGCCAGGCTCTGCGGCGTTGCGTGCGGCGATTCTGGCGGTTTGCCGCGGGTTGGGTGCCCGGCCGCTCGGGCGTGCGCTCAGGCGCGTCGAGGGGCGCCCTATGGCCGGTCTGTGCGTCGAGCGCATCGGCGCCGAGCGCGACGGTATCGTGTGGCGCGTTGCGGTGACTGCGGTTTCGTTCACCGCAGTTACCACCTTGCCCATTGCGCCGGCGCCGGGCCTGGATGCACCATCAGGGTTGGATATCCGGACAGGACGCCGATGATGGATCGACTACGCGATTACACCCTTTCGTTGCAGTCACAGCAGGCCGAGATTGGCTTTGCTCGCCTGGCCATTGCCCGGGCGCTCACCAGCGGCCCGGCGGAGGCCTTCGACTTGGCGTCGCGGCGCTGGGGCGCCACGTCGGACGTTGCACGCGCCATTCGCATGGCCGCAGTGCCTGGTGTCGCATCGGACAATCCCGATCATTCCGCCGCTGTCGGCACGCACCTGGGCCAGGCGGCGTTCGTCGATTCGGTGCGCGAACTCGAAATCATCAGCCGCCTGCGCCCGCGGACGGTTCCGCCGCATGTTCCCGTCATCGTTCACGCCGCGGGCGCCGTCGCCACCTGGACCGCCTCGGGCAAGGCGGCGCCGGTTGCCAGCACCGCCTTCGCGCGGCGGGCGATTACGCCGTTGAAGCCATCGGCGCTGCTGGTCGTATCGAGCGAATTCCTCGCGAGCACCGCGCCCGAGGTCGAGGCCATGCTGCTCGCCGACCTGCGCCGAGCCTGCGTGCAGGCCAGTGACGAGGCATTTATCGACATCACCGGCGCCGGCATCGCGGGCCGGGTTCCGCAGAGCATCACGTACGCTGCGCCTGCGCTGCCGAGCTCGAGCCTTGTCCGCGATGACCTGGCCGGCGCGATTGAGATTTTCGACGGCGACCTGACGCGCGCCGCATGGGTCATGCACCCTGCGCTCGCCACCCGCATCGCGTTGTCCTTCGGCGTGGATGCCGAGTCGCGACTTGGGCCGCGTGGGGGCGAGCTGCTGGGCATGCCCGTGATCACTTCGCAGGCATGCCAATGGGGTTCGAGCGGCGGCACGATTGCGCTCATTGATGCGAGCGCGATTGTCGTGGCCGATGCCGGGGCCGACGTGCAGCGCAGCGTCGCGAGCGCCATCGAGATGCAGACGGACCCCACTGGCGCGACCGACACGCCGGTCGGCGCCGCGACGACGAATCTCGTGTCGCTGTTTCAGGCTGATGCCATCGGCATCATGGTCACGCGGCGTGTCAATTGGATTGTGGCGCGCCCGCACGCGGTCGTGACGGTCACGGGCTGCTTGTACGAGGGCTCGTAGCATGGATGACACCCGCATGCCCACCGACACCGCGCGCACCGCCGCGCCGCCGCCGTTGCCCACGCCGCTCGAGCTGGCGCGCGAGATTGCGGCCGGCAACATGCCGGATGATGCCGTCATCGCACGCTGGCGCACGCGCGCGCCTGAGCTTTGGGCCGTCGCGTGCGACGACGAGTACCGCGCACAGTTGCTGCGCGGTGCGGGACAGCCGGCGGCGCGCGAGCAGCAGAGACAGCCGGTTCGCCCGCTTGCGCGCCTGGCGAGCGGCGCCGCGACTTCGTTGGCCGCAGGTTTTCGGCGACTTGAGACGATTCTCATGGCGCCCGTGATCCCCCAGCTCGACGCCCGCGGCAATTTCGTCGGTGCTCGGCGCGAGCTGCCCGCCGAACTCGATGCGCAGCCCGAGCCGGTGGCACCGCCGCCAGTCGCTGCCGCAGCGGCGCCACGCACCGCCGAGCCGGCGAAGAAAACTGATTGGCGCGAGTCTCGACAGCCTGCTCAGCTACGGCACATTGGGATGCTTCATGCCGTTGTCATGCGGCACCAGGCCGAGGTTGGCGAGGCACTCGCAGAGGTTGCGCGGCAACTGGACGAGATCAGGACGGCCAGCAGCACCGCGCCGCAGATGCGCGCGGGCCGCATGCTTTACTGCGGCGCATGGCGCGCCGACGAGACCTACGCCGCCGGCGAGTATGTGAGTCATGACGGCGGCATGTGGCTGTGCCTGGCGCCTGCGACGGGGGTGCGGCCGGGCCGCGCGGATGCGGCGACGTACTGGCGTCTTGTGGTCAAATCCGGCGAGGTGCCGCGATGAGCGACAAATGGCAGCGCATCGACCCCGGCACCCGTGATGCGATTGTCATCACGGCGGCCCGGCTCATCGAGATGGGATTCGACGACGCGCCGCCGGGTGGGTTTCTTGTAGTCATCTTGCCGCGCGACGAAAACGAAGTAACCGGCCGTACCTGGGCGCCGGACTTGACGGCGCTGTGCGAGTTGATGCGCGTGATCGAGCCGCACACGCTGTACACGCGGACGGTCGGGGACGATTTTGACTGCGACGAGCTTGCCGCCGTCTGCCGCGGGCGGATACCGGCGCCGAGCGCGCAGGTTCATTGACGCGGATACGCTCACCTTGCCTTGGCGTCGCTCACGTAGTGCGGATTCACACCGATAGCAGCAGCGGCTTTGTCGCGGGCCTTGCCTTTGTCAGCTTGTGGAATTCGTTCCACAAGCTGCGGGCGGCTTCCGCCCGTGCTCGTTGCCTGCCGCTTTTTCGCGAGTTCTGGCCCCGGGTCGCTACCCCCCTAGCTTGACGATGCCGGCGGCGCGTTCCTGGGGCGTTCTGGGCCCCTGGATGCCCATCCAGGCTGTACACTTGCCCACCATGCCCGACGACACGACACCGCCGGCCGCGCCCGAGCACCCGCGGCTCGATGCGCTGCTGGACAACTGGGTGCTCTACCAGCGCACCGGCGGCACGCGGCACCTGCGCGTCGCAACGTCGCGGTACTTCGCCGCGGGCAGTGCCGACTTCGACACGATGATCGCGCAGTGCGACTCGCGCGATGCGATCGTGTTCGATACCTGCGTGTGGGATTTGCGGCCCGCCGAGCGCTCGGCCATCATGCATGTTCATCTGGCTGCGGTATGGCGCCCGCAGCACGAGCCGCTCGATGTTGTCTACGCTCGGGCTCGCCTGAGCCTGTCTGCGGCGTTGGTGCGGCGTAGGGTGCCGTAGGCGCAGCATCGACACGGCTCGGGCTCGACATGACACGTTTATCCACCGCAGCCCGTTCGCTTCGCCGGTTTCGTCGCACCTTTGAGACGATGCTGATTCGCGCCTTGCGCCCCTGCGGCGCTGGTGCGGGGCGCCGAGTACCGTAGCGCCACCCGCACGCCCCGGCCGCGTTCCGCTCGTCCCGCGCGCGAGCGAGACCGAGGGTGTGGAATTTTTTCCACACCTTTGTTCGACCGCTCGTCCCGCGCGCGCGCGAGACCGAGTTATGGGTTAGCAGTCGTTCTTACCGGCGCGCGCGGTCCCGGGGGCAATGGCGACCGATTATTTGAGTACCCCCCGGCAAGGGTGCGCGCTGCGCTCGAAAGAATCCGCCGGAACGCTTGCTATCCGCTCGCAGCGGTGCGCTTCGGATTTGCTATGCCGGGCAGCTTTCAGGGTTGCGCGCTTCGTCGAATTCGTCGCAACCCCGCGACGTTTTCCGGTTCGGCCTTGATGCCGCTCCAACTCCCCCCGACAGCTGGCCGATGCGGCGCCGGGCTCGGATGCCCGTAGGCCGATCGATCACAACCTTTTCTGCGTTGTGGTAAGGGCTCAAACCGGCCCCTTTTGAGCCGATCGACCACAACCGTTTTGGACGTGCAGCGCGTCTCGCTCGCGGACCATTTTCGCGCCAAATACGGGCCCCATTTTTCACCACTGCCGTTTCGGTGTTGTGGTCGCGTTTTTGTCGCGGCTTTTTTGCTCTCAGAGTGACGTCACTCTTGCGCAACACCTTGCGACACCATGTATAATTCCGTTGTCGTTCGTTGTAGCGCGGTGTCGGTCAACCCTTGCCAAGGTTGAGGTCGCGAGTTCGAGACTCGTTTCCCGCTCCAATCCCCCTACCGAATTCCGCGGAAGACCGCCGCTCGGCGACAAGCGCCTCGTGCATCACGCTCGAAGCGAGCGAGCCCCGGCTTGGCTACCCGACGGCGGTGAATGGCTCGCGCATACCCCCGAGCGACGGCTCGAACGCCGGGACGAGGACTTCGTCGGCGCACGGATCGTCGACTTCGATAATGCCTTGCCTCGTGCCAGGATCGCTCAGTGAGATCCGCCCGCAGCCTCGCTGCGGACAAGGAGATGGTTGAGGGCGACGTCGAGGATGTCGAAATTGCGCAAGCGCCTGTGCGGCAGCGCATCGACCTTGCGGTTGAAGAGCAGCGGGATCGTCTGCTCAGAGACACCGCCGTGGGAGCGCAGCGGCGCGTCAAGTCCGGAAAGATCGTGGCGCGCGGCGTTGGTGCCGACGACCACGTGCTTCGTGCAGACGACGACCAGATCGCCAATCCGGTCGGGCGGCAGCTCGAAGCGCTGACATGCCTGAACGTTGGTGAGAACCAGCTCGATGCCATCGACATGGGTAAGGCGTTCGGCAACGGTGCCACGCGCATCCTCGCCGACGTAGACAGTCGCATACGAGCCCAGCGCACCGTGGTGTGCGACGTAAGGGTCGGTGATGGGAAGGATCACGCGGGCGCGGTCCTTTCCGATCCACGTGTCGATCAGATCCTGCAGATAGATTACGTTGGGTGTGCCGTCGGCGTTGGTCTTGGCGTTCATGCCGTGATCGGCGGTGAGTGCGATCACCGCACCCATTGCGTCCATCTGCGCAAGGTAGCGATCCATCATCGCGTAGAAGCTGTTCGCGCCCGTGCTGCCCGGCGCGCACTTGTGCTGAATGTAGTCGGTGGTGGAGAGGTACATGAGATCCGGGTGACGAGTCGCGAGTAGCTTCACACCCGCCGCGAACACGAACTCCGAAAGCTCCGCGCTATACACGCAGGGCACCGGCATTCCCACCAGTGTGAGGACGTCCTCGATGCCGTTTTGCGCCATGGTGGCCTCCGCGGCTTTCTCCGACGAGAAGCAGATTCCCCGCATCCCATGGCCCAGAAGCGCGCGTAGCTTGTCCTTGGCGGTGACCACGGCGACCTTCGCACCCGCTTGCGAGAACGCTGCCAGGATCGTCCCCGCACGCAAATACTTCGGATCATTCATCATCACCTCGGCGTCGGCCTCGCGGTCCCAGAAGTAGTTGCCGCATATGCCGTGCACCGCGGGTGGCGCACCGGTGACGATCGAGAGGTTGTTCGGGTTGGTGAAGCTGGGCACCACACAGTCGCCCCTGAACGCCGCGCCGCGCAGCAACTCGGCGAGAAAAGGCGCCGCGCCCGAAGCTGCCGCCTCGGTGAGGTAATCGTACTCGCAGCCGTCGACGCAGACGACGACGAGCGGCTCACGCATCCAGCGATAGCTGCGGCCGTTCACTTCCAGTGTTGTCATGATTTCCTCCGGAATTTGATTCCTGCGGCGGTGGCGCGCGCCTTGGCGCGGTGCGGACGGACCAAGGCCTGGTGCAGCCGCCGCCGGCCTTCCAAGGCATGCTCGTAGAGCAGGCGGGCGGCGAGGTCGGCGTCGCCGGCGCTGATCGCCGCCACGATCGCCAGATGCTCGCGGATCGAAGTGGGAAAGCTGTCCGGGCCGCTGGCGAGCGCTTCGCGGCGGTAGAGGTGCAGCTCGTTCACGAGGCGGCGATAGGCGGCGACCAGGTTGGCGTTTCTCGTCATCTGCGCGAGCAGATCGTGGAAGCGCACGTTGAGCGGGTAGTACTCGTCCACGTTGCGAGCGTTCGCCGCTTTCTGCATCGCATTGTGGAGCTCGCGCACCTCCCGGATCGAGGCGGGCGTGCAGCGCACGACCGCGAGCCGTCCGATGAGCGCATCGAGGCCAGCTCGCACCTCGTACAGCTCGTCGGCCTCGAAGCGCGTCAGGCTACGCACGAACACCCCGCGGTTTTTCTCGGTGCGGATGAGGCCAGCCTGATCGAGCGCGCGGAAGGCTTCGCGTACAGGACCGCGCGAGACCTTGAGCGCTCCCGCAACGTCCTGTTCGTTGAGCTTGTCGCCCGGAGAGATCTCGCCCGAGAGAATGCGCCGTTCGAGCTCCTCGCGCACAGCAGTCGCGAGCGACCGGCTCTGTAACAACGCGATGACGGCGGGTTGGGATTCCACGTGCACATTGTATACAATCTGCACAATCCAGCGAACGGCGCATCCCGCATGACCTCCCGCCGCGAAGCTCTGAAGGCCGTTTCCGCCCTGCCGCTTGCGACGTTACCCGGCATTGCAGACGCAGCGCCTGCGATGCCCGGGCCGCCGCTCGCCGGACATTTCACGCACGAATCGGTGCGGCTCTGGTTGCAGGCGACCGAGCCCGCGGTCGCCCGAGTGCGCTACTGGCAGGCGTCTGGCGCAGAATCAGAAGCGAAGAGCGTGGACGTGGCGCTGGTTCGGGAGTCGTTCAATTGCGCGACCCTCGACATCGTCGGACTCGCACCTTCGACCGTCTATCGTTATCGCGTCGCCTTGGACGGGGCCTGGGCGAGCCGCGCCGGCACCTTCCGCACGGCCGCAGAACCCGGCTCGGCGCGCGACTTCCGCGTCTACGTCGGCTCGTGCGCGTACACCGAGGTCTACACGCGCGGCGGCCGACCTTACGGCGCGAACCATCACATCTTCGACACCATGGCCGCGCGCATGGATGAGGATACGATTCCGCACTTCATGCTCTGGCTCGGCGACAACCTCTATTTCCGCGGCCCCAGCAAGAGCCTCGACATCCCGGCGGAGTACGCGAGCGCGAGGACCATGGCGTTGCGCTACCGCGAGGTGCGGGCGATGCTGCAGATGCGCCGACTGTTCGCTGCGACCCATCACTACGCGATCTGGGACGATCACGATTACGGGCCGGACGACTCGGGCAGGAGTTTCGAACTCAAGAACGAGAGCCTCGAACTCTTTCGCGCGTACTGGCCGAATCCGGCGAGGAATTCATCGGATCATCCGGGGATATGGACCAGCTTCCGGCAGGAGGACGCGGAGTTTTTCCTCCTCGATAGCCGCTGGAACCGCGAGGCCGATGATGCACCTCCGACGCAGGTGAAAGTCCAGTTCGGCGCGGTGCAACTCGAATGGCTCAAGGCCGCGGTCGCCGCCTCGAAGGCCACGTTCAAGGTCGTGGCGGGTGGCTCCCAGTTCCTGAGCCAGGGGGCGGGTTCGGGCTGGCATCGATTTCCTTTCGAGCGCGACGGCTTCCTCGCCTGGCTCGCAAAGGAGAAGCCCAAGGGGCTCGTGCTCGTCTCGGGGGACCGCCACCACAGCGTTCTCCTCCGGCACGCGGTCGATGACTGGGTGGTGCACGAGTTCACCTGTTCGCCGCTCACTTCACGAATCGGCAAGCTCGCGCGCGCCGACCACGCCAACACCGCGCTGATAAAAGGCACCGCCGTCGAGAAGCAGAACTTCGGCACGCTGGAGTTTTCCGGGCGCGGCGCCGCACGCAAGCTGACAGCGCGCTGCTTCGACGCCGATGGCAAAGAACTCTGGTCGCGAGTGCTCGCCAGCGCCGACTGACGAGCCAACCGTGTGGCGGCCAACTGCGGTCGTCGCTGGGTCGCATCGCCGGCCCGGAGGAGGCTCGATGATCGTACTACGCGAGATGGGCTCAGCCACGCACTAGGCGCTCGGCGGCGCCCGACCTCGGACAGGCGAGATGGCGGTATTCGCATGCAGATCGGCAGCCGTGTGCCGACCCAGGCGGCCGTGACCGCCAATGCCGACATCGTCGTGCCCCGCAAGATCGAGCGGATCACCGCTCCCGCCAGCGAGAAATCGCCGGCGGAAGCATGCGCGTGTTGCCAGCTCCGTGCCTCGTAGTACATAATTCATGTCATTGATGGCGCGGGAAATTCGGCTGCCTTAAGAGCGCTGTCAATGAGGGGTCGGAAGGAAAGACCGGGCTTTCGCCCCTAGGAACCCCGACGGGGAAAGTGCGACTTTCCCCGTTTTCGTTTACGGCGCGATGGCAGAGTGGTTATGCAGAGGACTGCAAATCCTTCCACGTCGGTTCGATTCCGGCTCGCGCCTCCAGATTTCCGCTACGGCAGCCAGCCTCCGCCCAGCGCGCTCATCAGGTCCACCGTGAACCCCAGAAATAGCTGGCGATTGCGCGACAACGCGAGTTGCGCGTCGTTCAACGTGCGTTGCGCGTCCAGAACGTCCAGGTAGGCGGAATAACCAGATTCGTAGCGCATCGACGCAAGGCGCAAGGTATTGCGAGCTTGTGCGACCCGGGAGGCGAGATCGGCCTCGGCCTCGGCCGCCAGACGCACATTGGAGAGCGCATCGCTCACCTCGCGAAACGCGTTCTCCACCGTCTGCTCGTAGAGAATTGCGGCTTGCCGTGCGCGTGCCTCGGCCTGCTCGGTGCGCGCGGCATAACGACCGGCATCGAAGATCGGTCCGACGGCGCCGACGCCGAAGGACCAGATGCCGGCGCTGGTCGTGAGCAAAGTCCCCAGTTCCACGCTCTGCACGCCGAGCGCGGCAGTAAGGCTCAGCGTCGGAAACTGCGCGGCGCGTGCAACGCCGATCTGCGCATTTGCAACGGCGAACGCCGCCTCCGCCCGGCGGACGTCGGGGCGGCGTTCGAGCAGCGCCGACGGCAGCCCGGCAGGCGGCAACGGCGGCGAGGGCAGGGGATCCGAACCGCTGGCGTCGAGTCGCAGGTCGAGTGCACCGGTGAGTACGCCGAGCCGATGCACGGCGACGGCGCGCAAACGGCGCAGATCCTTGATCTGGGCGGCGATCTGCGCTTGATTGCCTTGCGCCTGATACACATCCAGATCGGATACGAGACCGGCGTTCGCACGCGTGCGCGCGATTTCCACCGATTCCTCCGCGATGCGCAACGATTCGGTCGACATGACGATCTGGGTGTCGAGCGAGCGGATCGTGAAGTAGGACTGCGCGATCGCGGCGCTCAATGCCTGCATGACGGCATCGCGGCCGTAACGGCTGGCAAGGAAATCCGCGCCTGCCGCCTCACGCAGGCGGCGCAGGCGGCCCCAGATGTCGAGCTCGAAGGCAGCCGTGGCGGCAAGGCGGTAATTGTTGCGCACTGCGGGCGTCGAGCCCGAGCCGGACGAGGTGCCGACGCGCTGGCTGCTGCGCGAGCGGCCGGCATCGGCGTTGCCTTGAATCAGCGGCAGCAGCGCAGCCTGCGCCTCGCGCAGCACTGCGGCGGTCTCCTCGATGCGAGCTGCTGCCAGACGAACGTCGGTGTTGTGCACCAGCCCCGCCTCGACCAGTCGATCGAGCTCGGGCTCCTCGTACAGGCGCCACCAGTTGGCCGGCACGGCCGTCAACGTGCCGCTCGCCTCGACTGTCTCGGCGTAGCGCTCGGGCAGAACGACTTGCGGGCGCTCGAAGTCCGGACCGAGCATGGCGCAGCCCGCGGCTGCAACCGGCAATAACGCGAGCAGATGCGCCCTCATCGACGCTCCTGTGCGGCGTTCGGCCCCACGGGTTCGCTCACCTGCGTTGCACCGCGCTTCTTTCGGCGCGCGAACAAGGTGAAAAACAAAGGCACGAAGATGGTCGCGACGAAGGTTGCGAGCAGCATGCCGCCCACCACCCCGGTGCCCATGGAACGACGTGCCGCCGCACCGGCACCGCTCGCCACGGCAAGCGGCAGCACACCGAAGACGAACGCGATGGATGTCATCACGATCGGCCGAAAGCGCAGGCGCGCCGCCTCCACCGCGGCTTGCGCCGGCGCCTTACCGGCGAGCACGCCTTGCTGCGCGAACTCTACGATCAGAATCGCATTCTTGGCCGCCAGGCCGATGAGCACGACCAGCCCAATCTGGAAATAGATGTCGTTCTGCATGCCGCGCAGCGCCACCAGCAGCAACGCCCCGAGGACGGCAAATGGGACGGCGAGGACCACTGCCGTCGGCAGACCCCAGCGCTCGTACAGCGCAGCAAGGATGAGGTAGACCATGACAATGGCGAAACCGAAGGCGAAGATCGAAGCCGCGCCGGCGCGCTTTTCCTGGAACGCCTGCCCGGTCCACTCCATGGTGTAACCTGCAGGCAGCACCTGCGCAGCCACCTGCTCCACCGCAGCGATCGCCTCACCCGAGCTCACCCCCGGTTTCGCCGCTCCCAGCACCTTGGCTGCGAGGAATCCGTTGTAGCGCTCGACCTGCTCGGGACCGACGATGCTGCTCACGTGCAGGAATGTGCGCAGCGGAATCATCTCGCCGCTGGTGTTCGAGCGCACGTGGATGCGTCCGAGATCCTCGGGCTGGGCACGATACGGGGCGTCGGCCTGCACCTGTACGCGGTAGGTGCGACCCGACATGTTGAAGTCGTTGACGTACAACGTGCCCAGCGTGCTTTGCAGCGCATCGTAGATGTCATTGACGGGCACGCCGAGCGCCATGGCCTGTTCCAGATCCACTTGCACGAACAGTTGCGGCACGCTCGCCCGATAAAAAGTATTCACATTCTGCAATTGCGGATGCTGTGCCAGCGCCGCAGCGAACTCGTGCACCACTTTCCCGAGTGCGTGCGCATCCGAGCCGGCGCGCGACTGAACGTAGAGCTCGAACCCTCCCGCGCTGCCGAGACCGCGAATGGCGGGCGGATTGAAGGCAAGCGCCATACCGTCGTTGAACGTGCGCCCCAGCCGCGAGATGTCGGCCACGATCTGCGGCGCCGTCTTCGCGCGTTCGTTCCAGTCCTTCAGCAACACGAAGCTGGTGCCCGCGTTGGGTTTGTTGCCTCCGCCGATGAAGTCCCGCCCCGGGGCGAAAAAGGTGTGGTCGATCGCTGGCTCCTTCGCCAGCTCCGCCTGAAACTGCGCACCCACAGCCGCAGTGCGCTGCAGCGTCGCTGCGTCGGGCAGCTGGATCGAGGTGATGAGATACCCCTGGTCCTCGGGTGGTACGAAGCTCCCCGGAACGCGTACGAAAAGCATTGCCGTGACACCGAGAAGGCCCAGGAAAGCGAGCGTCGCGAGCGCGCGGTGTCGCAGTGTGAGGTTCACCATCCAGAGGTACAGCGCCGTCAGCTTGCCGAAGGCGATGTTGAATGGGCGCAGGAACCTCGATTCATGCGCGCCCGCTTTCAACAACAGCGCGCACAAAGCTGGGGTCAGGGTGAGGGCGGTAAGGCCCGAAAGCCCGACGGCGATGGCCACGGTCACGGCGAACTGCTTGTAGAGCTGACCGGCGATGCCACCGAGAAATGCCACCGGGATGAACACCGCGGATAACACGAGCACGATCGCGAGTACCGCACCGGAAACCTCGTACATCGATTCGATCGCAGCCTGCCTAGCCGACATGCCCTGCTCGCGCATGAGCCGTTCTACATTCTCCAGGACAACAATCGCATCATCCACCACGATACCCACGGCCAGCACCATGGCGAACAACGTCAGCGTATTGATCGAAAAGCCGAGCATGTAGAGCCCGGCGAACGTGCCGATCAGCGACACCGGCACCGCGATCATCGGAATGAGCGTCGCGCGCCAGTGCTGAAGGAAGACGAATACCACGAGCAGCACGAGCACGGCCGCCTCGGCCAAGGTCGTGACTACCTCGCTGATCGAAGCCTCGACCACGTGCGTGGTGTCGAACGGAATGATGTAAGCGACATCCGGCGGGAACGCGGCTGCCAGCTCTTTCATTCGGGCCTTCACCGCGGCCGAAACTTCGAGCGCGTTGGCACCGGTCTGCAGATAGACGCCCATTCCAACCGCGGGCTTCCCGTCCACGCTGGTGGCGGTGTCGTAGCTTTGCGCACCAAGCTCTACCCGGGCCACGTCCTTGATGCGCAGCACCCCTTCCGGGCCGCCCGCGCGCACCACGATGTCGGCGAACTCCTCGGCGCGCACCAGACGACCGCGCGCCGTGACGGTATACGTGAGTGCCTGCCCGGCAGGCGCGGGTTCGGCGCCGATCTTGCCCGCCGCATACTGCTGGTTCTGGGCACGGATCGCATTGGCGATGTCGGTGGGTGTGACGCCGAGGCGCGCCATCTTGTCGGGCTTGAGCCAGATGCGCATCGCGTAACCGGAGCCGAACAGCGTCACGTCGCCTACGCCGGGGATGCGCTTGAGCTCATCGACCAAGTTGACCGTCGCGTAGTCCGCAAGGTAGACGGTCGCGTGCGTGCCGTTCGGCGAGAACACGCCCACGACAAGCAGGATGTCGTTCGAGCGTTTGCGCACAACCACGCCGTTGCGTCGCACTTCCTCAGGCAGGCGCGGCATGGCGATTTCGACGCGGTTGTTGATCTGAAACACCGCCTTGTCGACATCGGTGCCGACTTCGAAGGTCGCAGTAATGGTGACGGAACCATCCGCGGCGGCGCTCGAGCTGAAGTAAATCATGTTCTCCACGCCCGAGAGTTGCTCCTCGATGGGCGCGGCGACCGTCTTGGCGAGCGTCTCGGCACTCGCACCGGGATAGGTCGCGCTGATGCTTACCGTGGGGGGGGCGATCTCCGGGTACTGCGCAACTGGAAGCACCTGCGATGCGACCACTCCGGCGAGCGTGATGATGATGGCGATGACGCTGGCGAAGATCGGCCGTTCGATGAAAAATCGCGAGAAATTGCCCATGGCGTCGCTAGCGCGTGCCTGCGTCCGCGGCCTCGAGCGACGCCGCTGGGGGGGTCGAATCGCCTGCGCGTGCCGCCGCCGCGCGCGCCTGCACCGGAATGCCCGGACGCAGCTTGATCAGGTTGTCGACGATAACGACATCACCCGCCGCGAGCCCACCGGTGACGACCCAATCGCTGCCGATCCAGTGGCCGGTCTCGATCGGACGCGTCGTGGCCTTGTCGTTCTTGTCGATGACCCAGACGATCTTGGTCTGTTCGTTCTGCTGCACGGCGGCCTGTGGGACCAGAAACGCTTCCTGTTCGCCCGCGAGAATCTGCACCCGCACGAACTGACCGGGCAACCAGCGTTCGTTGGCGTTGCGGAACTCGGCGCGCAGTTGCACGGTACCGAGCTTGGCATCGACCCTGGATCCGGCAAAGTTGAGCCGGCCGTTGCGTGCGCTGACCGCGCCGTTACGGTCGAGCAGGTGCACCTGCGCCCGCTGCTCGTAGCCGTGGATGCGATCGAAGTCCGCTTCCGGCAGAGAGAACAGCACCCAGATCGGATCGACCTGGGTGATGGTCGTGAGCAGATCCGTATTCGCCGTCACGAGGCTGCCTTCGGAGCGTACCGCGAGGCTCGTGATGCCGCCGATCGGTGCCGTCACGTTCGTGTAGGAGAGATTCAACCTGGCTTCGGCGACGCGCGCCTGCGCGCCCTCGATCGCAGCCTTCGACTGCTCCAGCGTCGACAGCGCGGTGTCGTACTCGCGCTGGCTGATAGCACGATTGTTGGCAAGCGACTCCAACCGCTGTTCTTCGCGCCGCGCCTGTTCGTAGCGCGCCCGCTCGGCCGACAGGGCCGCCTGCGCCTGGTCGAGCGCGAGCTGGTATTGGGCTCGGTCGATGACGAATAGCGTCTGCCCCGCCTTGACAGGCTCGCCCTCGGCAAAGAGACGTTTCTCCAGGATGCCCGCCACGCGCGCGCGAATCTCGACTTCGCGCGAGCCCTCGGCCCGCCCGACCGCTTCCAACGCGACCGGGACGCGCGTCGGCTCGACGCGCTTTGTTCCTACCGACAGCGGTGGCGGCTGCGGTGCATTCTCACCAGCGCCGGCGGATCCCTGGTCTTTCTGGCAGGCAGAGAGCACGAGCGCCAATGCCCACAAGACGACCAGGTGGGCGGAGAAGAAAGTACGCATGCAGTTCGCCTCGCGATGCTTCGACATAAAGGGGGCGGCGTGGCCAGCAGGCCGGCCATTATATACAATCTTGCATGTACGTAACTTGTAACCAGCAAGGACCGAGCGGATGCGCCGAACCAAGGAAGAGGCGGAGCAAACGCGCCGCAGGATCATGTACGCGGCGCTGCAAACCTTCCACCGCCGTGGTATCGCGCGCACAACACTGGAGCAGGTGGCGCGCGCCGCGCGCGTGACGCGCGGTGCGATCTATTGGCATTTCTCTGGCAAGCAGGCGCTGCTGCGCGCGATTCGCGACGATGTGTCCCTGCCGCTGGTCGATCAGAGCGATTTCACGCTGCTCGATACCCGCGCCGCCGAGCCGCTCGCGCGCATCGAGCGTTTCCTGTGCAACCTGCTCGATGCAGTGGCGCAGGACGAGCATACGCGCCTGCTGTTCGCGGTCATGTCGTTTCGCTGCGAATATGTCGGCGAGCTGGCCCCTGAGCTGGACGAGTTCGTGCGCAAGAACCAGCGCCTGAACAGCATACTCACGCGCGTCTATCGACAGGCGCAGCGCCAGGGCGCGGGGCTCGCGGGTCTGAGCCCTCGGCTCGCGGCGCTCGACACGCTCGTGTTCCTCGCGGGGCTGTTGCGCCTGTGGCTGCTCGACGAACGCGCGCAACTCGGGATGCGCAGCGCGGCTCGTCCGCTGATTGCCGCGCATGTCGGAGGGCGTCGCGCCGCGCTCCGAGCGCGCGCAAGCGTGCCGGTGCGCGCCCGCGGAAGAAGGGGACCCATGGCGCATGGCCGATCTCGATAGCAGTGGCGCCAAGCCGAGCGCGACGATCCAGGCGAGCAGCTACAGGCGCGAGGCGATTGAAGGCATCATGCCAATGCCGTGCGTGGGCGTTTGTGCGGCGACAAGCGTGCGTTCGATGAACGCAAGGTTGCACGCCGACCGGTGCGAAAGTGATGAGCGGATCGCGGGCACGGGAGGCGTGTACCGGCGAATCGCTGCCGCGGCGCGTTTTCTCGCGCCAATGCGCCGGGAAGGCCGCACCCGCGAGCATCGACGGCTTGCGCCATGAATAGGGCCGACGCACCTGCGGCACGGCCGGACCCATCGACTGTCCCGGCGCAAGCGCTCGGAACCGATCTCGAGCGCGGACTCACTCGTACCGAGGCGGCGCGCAGACTCGTACACGACGGGCCGAACGTGCTACGACAGCCACCCCCGGTGCCCGCCTGGAGGCGCCTGCTCGCGCAACTGCGCGATCCACTCATCTACCTGCTTCTGGCGGCGATCGCGATCTCGCTCGTCGCATGGTTCATCGAGGGCACGAACGCGATGCCGATCGACGCTTTGGTGATCGCGCTCATCGTCGTCGTCAATGCGGTCCTCGGCTATGTGCAGGAAGCGCGCGCCGAAAACGCGGTCGCCGCGCTTGCGCGCATGACGGCCGTCACGTCGACGGTTGTCCGCGATGGCGAGCCGATGCGCGTCCCCAACGCTGAACTGGTCCGTGGCGATCTGCTCATCCTGCGCGAGGGCGACTCGGTAGGCGCCGACGCGCGGCTCGCGCAGACAGCTGACTTGCGCGTGCAGGAGGCCTCGCTCACCGGCGAAAGCGAGGCCGTTCTCAAGGACGCGGCAACCTTGACCGAGTCCGCGGCACTGGGTGATCGCGTCAACATGGTATTCAAGGGAACGGCCGTGGTGCAGGGCAGTGGCCACGCGGTAGTTTCCGCCGTCGGTATGAACACCGAAATGGGCTCGATTGCCGAAATGCTCGAAACCACGACCGAGGACGCGACGCCCTTGCAAAAGGAGGTCGCGCGCATCGGACGGATGCTAGGCATCGCCGTGGTGGCGATCGCGCTGGGGGTCGTGGCGACGGTGCTCCATGTCTCCGACATCCAGAGCGGGAGCGATCTGATCGCCGTACTGCTGCTGGGTGTGTCGCTTGCCGTAGCGGCCGTTCCGGAGGGCTTGCCGGCGATCTTGTCACTGGTGCTCGCGCTCGGCGTGCAGCAGATGGCCAGGCGCAACGCGATCGTAAAGAAGCTTTCCTCGGTCGAGACTCTCGGCTCGGCCTCGATCATCTGCTCGGACAAGACGGGCACTCTGACGCGATCCGAGATGACGATCGAGCGGGTGATGACCGCCTCGGGTGGGATCCGTATCACCGGGGTCGGATACGACCCGCACGGGCGTGTCGAGCCGATCGATCCTGCGGCGCCGATCGAGCTTCTGCGCGCCGAGCATATCGTGGTGCTGAGCGGCGGCAGCCTCGCGAGCAATGCCGGCCTGCGCCAGGGCGAACGGGGTCAATGGCAGATCGAGGGCGACCCGACCGAAGCCGCTTTCCTGGTGGCCGAGCGCAAGCTCGGCGTGGCCGAGCAGCGTGCCCGGCGCTTCGAGCGCATCGCCGAGATCCCGTTCACCTCCGAGCGCAAGATGATGTCAACGATCGACATCGACCATGAGCACGGCGACGAGCGGATTCTGATCAGCAAGGGTGCGCCTGACGTACTGCTCGAGCGCTGCACGCGCGTGCGCCAGGGCACGAAGGTCATCGCGCTCGATTCGCCGTGGCGCGATCGCATTCTGGCCGACGTCGAGGCGCTGACCGACGATGCGCTGCGCGCGCTCGCCGTCGCCTACCGGCCGCTCGCGCAAGGCGAGGAAACGACAGCCGATGCCTCGCTGGAGCGAGACCTGATCTTCGTCGGCACCGTCGGCATCATCGACCCGCCGCGCGAGGAAGTCGCCGTCGCGATCCGTGACGCTCACCGTGCGGGCATCCGGGTCATCATGATCACCGGCGACCATCCGCGCACGGCCGCGCGCATCGCCTCGGATCTCGGTATCGTCGAACGCGGGGCTGGCGCGCTCACGGGGCGCGAGATCGACGCTCTGGACGAGGCGCAGTTCCGCGACGCCGTGCGCCGGATCTGCATCTTCGCGCGCGTCGCGCCAGCGCACAAGTTGCGCATCGTCGATGCGTTGCAGGCCGATGGTCAGATCGTCGCCATGACCGGGGACGGCGTGAACGATGCCCCGGCGCTCAAGTCGGCGGACATCGGCATCGCCATGGGCGTTACCGGCGCCGAGGTCACCAAGCAAGCGGCGAAGATGATCCTCGCCGACGACAACTTCGCCACCATCGTGATCGCCGTTCGCGAGGGACGGCGCATTTTCGACAACATCCGAAAATTCCTGCGCTACTTGCTGTCGTCGAATATGGGCGAGGTACTGACGGTGTTCTTCGGCGTCGTCGCGGCTGGAATGATCGGGCTCGCCGAAAGCGGCGACGGGCTGGCGCTGCCGCTGCTCGCCACCCAGATCCTTTGGATCAATCTGATCACCGACTCGGCGCCCGCGGCGGCCATGGGCGTTGATCCCGAGACCGAGGATGTCATGGCGCGCAAACCGCGCAGACCCAGCGAGCGCGTCATCGACGCACGCATGTGGGCCGGCGTGGTCGAAGTGGGACTGGTGATGGCCGCAGCGACGCTGTTGACGATCGATCTCTATCTGCCCGCGGGGCTGATCGACGGCGACCGCAGCCTGGCCAACGCGCGCAGCGCGGGCTTCACCGTACTCGTGTTCGCACAGCTGTTCAATTGCTTCAGTGCGCGCTCCGAGCAAACCAGCGCGTTCCACGGGATGTTCGCCAATTCCTGGCTGTGGGGCGCAATAGCATTATCATTGTTGCTGCAAGTCGCGGTGATCAACGTGGGCTTTCTCAACGTCGCGTTCGGCACGGTCCCGCTCACGCTCGGGCAGTGGCTGGTCTGCGCCGCCATGGGTAGTCTCGTGCTATGGGTGAGCGAGGTGCGCAAGGCTGCATGGCGGCTGCTGAGCGCAATACGGTAGCTCACGCTCGCGGGTCAGTGTGCGCAATGGCAGTCCGATTGCTCGCAGATGTTCGAAACGGATCATAGCTTGGAGCACGCGGATTCTTCATGCGAATGCTGACAGTATCGATCGCGCTATTGATCGCTGCGCAGGCGGCGGTGCAAGCAACGGCGATGGCGGCTACGCCGACGCGCCCCGGCGCGTGTCCCGCGCTGGAGACGAGCCCGCCGAACGCCCCCGAACAGAAACCCGCTTTCGCAGGTCAGACGCGCGCCTGCGAAGCGCAATCGAATGTCGCCTTCGAAGTGGTGGTGCTGGCCAAGGGACTGGTGCATCCGTGGGCGGTGGAGCCGCTGCCGGATGGGGACATTCTGGTCACGGAAAGGCCGGGGCGGCTGCGAATTGTCAGCGCCAGGGGCGTGCTCGGGCCGCCGATCGCGGGCGTACCGAAGGTCGACGCCCGCGGGCAGGGCGGCCTGCTCGATGCGGCCCTTAGCCCTCGGTTCGAGTCCGACCGTACGGTCTATCTGAGTTACGCCGAACCGCGTGAAGGCGGCAACGGAACAAGCGTGGCGCGCGCAGTGCTCTCCGCCGACCGGCGCAGTATCGAGCAGGTGCGGGTCATCTTTCGTGCGCTTCCGACTTATGACGGCACCATGCACTTCGGCTCGCGGCTCGCATTCGGGCCCGACGGCATGCTCTACATCACGACCGGAGAGCGCTCGACGAGGACAATGCGCGCGTTCGCACAGCGGCTGGACAACCACCTCGGTAAGGTCCTGCGCGTGCAGCCGGACGGCGGTGTGCCCAAGGACAACCCGTTCGTCGCCACACCGGGCGCGCTGCCGGAGATCTGGACCTTGGGTCATCGCAACGTGCAGGCGGCCGCATTCGATTCCGAGGGGCGTTTATGGGTGGTAGAGCACGGTACACGCGGCGGCGACGAGTTGAATCTCATCATCAAGGGAGCGAACTATGGCTGGCCGGTGGTAGCATACGGACACGAATATTCCGGGTTTCCGATCTCGGACTCGGCGCCGGACCGGCCGGGCTACCAGCGGCCGGTTTACTACTGGGATCCGGTGATCGCCCCTTCCGGAGCGCAGTTCTATAGCGCAAGCCTGTTTCCGGCGTGGCAGGGCAGCCTGTTTATCGGCGCGCTGAAGGAGCAGCGGTTGGTCCGGCTCGTGCTCGACGGCGACCGGGTGAAAGGCGAGGAGCATCTGCTCGTCGAGCGGGGGCAGCGCGTGCGAGACGTACGCCAGGGACCCGATGGCGCTTTGTATCTGGTCACTGACGAATCAAACGGCGAGTTGTGGAAAATTGTGCCACGGCGCTGAGCCGGCAGCCGGGATCGGACGCTTGCCGGCGAATCGAGCGTGCGCATCGCGTCGCCCCTTGGGGAAATGCGTGTGCGATTCTCGCGTCGGCAACCCCCCGGTGATCGCCGCAATGACCTGATCGCGTGGATCCGACCTTCCATCTGCAGGATCGCGTGCTGACGGTCGGAATTCCGGCTACGGGCATCGAGCCGGTGTTACTTGCACATTCGCCGGAACGATTCGGCATCGCTGCGGGCAGCGCGGTCGATGTGCTACGGATCGAGTCGCCGCCGCAATGGCGATGGTGCAGCCTTGATGCGGCTTTCCTGGCCCAACTCGTGCGTCGCCTGGAACGCCCCGGGCAGCGCATTGCCATCGAGGGCGTGCCCGCCGACATGGGCGAGTTGTTGGCGCTCGCGCACCAGCCGTCGTCGCTACCTCCTTCAACGCCTCCACTGCGGCCCGGCTTCATTATGCGCGTCGGTCTCTCGGCGCAAGCCTGCGCCGCCAGCACCAAGCAGTTCGTCGATCTGCTGGGCGAGGTCATACTGTTGCTGCCGCGGCTCGTCGCGGGTCGCGCCAAGGTACGCGGTGCCGAAGTGCTGGAGGTCATGGCGGAATCGAGCACACGGGCGCTTTTCATTGTCGGGCTTGTGAACCTGCTGATGGGTGCCATCCTGGCGTTCGTCGGCGCCATTCAGTTGCGCGCGTTCGGCGTCGGGATCTTCGTTGCAGACCTGGTTGGAATCGCGGTCGTGCGCGAACTGTCGCCGATCCTGACCGCCGTCGTGCTCGCCGGCCGGACCGGGGCGAGCTTCGCCGCGCGCATCGCCACCATGCGAGGCAACGAGGAGATTGACGCGCTCACCACCTTGGGGTTGTCACCGGTGGAGTTCCTGGTGCTGCCGCGCGTGGCGGCGCTGAGCCTCGCGCTGCCGCTGCTCTATGTCTATGCTTTCATCCTGAGCCTGCTGGGCGGCATGCTGGTGGCAGTTCCGCTACTTGATATCTCGACCACCGCGTACATCGTACAGACGCGCCATGCGATCGCGGGAGCGAATTTCGCCATCGGTGCGCTCAAGGCGCTGATCTTCGGCGCTGCTGTAGCGCTGATCGGCTGCCATTACGGCCTGCGCGCAGCGCGTAGCGCGGCCGGAGTCGGCGAAGCGACGACGATGGCGGTGGTAAGCTCGATCGTCGTCATCATCGTGCTCGATGCGGTGTTCGCGATTTGCGCGAACGCGCTGGGCTTGTAATTATGACCTCCTCATATGCCGCCGTGCAACCGCAGATCCGGATCGAGAACGTCACGATCGGCTACGGTGCTCAGCCGGTACAAACTGGAATCGATGTTGAAATCGGCAGCGGCGAGATCTTCGCCATCGTCGGCGACAGCGGCTCGGGCAAGAGCACGTTGCTGAAGGCCATGATCGGGCTGCTGCGGCCGCAATCCGGCCGAATCGTGATCGATTCGCTCGCGAGCGGCACGCCGGACGCGGGTGCTCCGAATTTCGGCGTCCTGTTCCAGGCGGGCGCGCTCTGGACCTCCATGAGCGTACTCGACAACGTCATACTGCCGATGGATCTGCACGGTTATTCGGATCCGGCCGCCCGGCCCGCACTCGCGCGATTCAAGCTCGCGCTGGTCGGCCTCGCCGGCGCCGAGGCGCGCTATCCCGCGAGTCTGAGCGGAGGGATGCGCAAGCGCGCGGCTCTGGCCCGGGCGCTCGCACTCGATCCGAGCGTGCTGTTCCTGGACGAACCTTCCGCCGGACTCGATCCGCTCGCTTCGCGGCGCCTGGACGATCTGATTCTGAATCTGCGCAACGGCCTGGGCATCACCATCGTGCTGGTAACGCACGAACTGGAGAGTCTCTACAGCGTGGCCGACCGGATGCTGTTCCTCGACGGCG
>WYBJ01000101.1 GCA_011525945.1 Burkholderiaceae bacterium
CCCCGTCGAATACGATGTGCTCGTAGACTTCATCGCTCACGACCACGATGTCGGTATTGCGCAGCAACGCCTCCAACATGCGCATGTCCTCGGCCGAAAACACCGTGCCGGTGGGATTATGCGGCGTATTGAGCACGATCATGCGCGTGCGCGGCGTGAGCGCGCGGCGCAGCGCTTGCCAGTCGATGCGATAGTCCGGAAGGGCAAGGGGTACGAATACGGATTGGCCGCCTGCGGTCGACACCGCCGGCTCGTAGCTGTCGTACGCGGGCTCGAACAGGATCACTTCGTCGCCGGGGCGGATGAAAGTCGCAACCGCGGTGAAGATGCCGTAGGTTGCGCCGGGAACGACCGTGATCTCGTGCTCCGGGTCGTAGCCAAGCCCGTAGAGGTCATGCATCTTCTCGCCGATGCGTTCGCGCAGCACCGGCACCCCGGCCATCGGCGGGTACTGATTGAGCCCGGAGTTGATCGCCTTGGTGAATAGATCGCGCAGCGGGCGCGCACAGTCGAAGTCGGGGAACCCCTGCGAAAGATTGATCGCGTCGTACTCCAGCGCCAGGCGCGACATCACCGTGAAAATGGTGGTGCCGACGTGCGGCAATTTCGAATCGATGGACCCCGGAAACGTCGGCATGAGAGGCTAGGTACGCAAGCAGATGCAGGATTATCGAGCGGATTTCACTTGCGCCGATGATACACTCGCGCGTCGCGCCCGTGCCTTTCCGGCGGCTGGCGTAAACGTCGCAAGCGAGCCGCCATGTCCGTGACCGGTTGGATCGACCGCAATATCTTGAGCCTCGGGCGCGAGATGCGGCTTTCCTACCTGCCGCCGCTGATGGTGTACGTGGCGGCCGGGGTGTCGGGATTGACCGGCATCGTCGGCACCTTCTTCGTCAAGGAATACCTCGGGCTTTCGGCCGCGTTCCTCGCGGCCCTCGGGTTCTGGGCGGGCATCCCGTGGGCGCTGAAGATGCCGCTCGGCCATCTGGTCGACCTCATTTGGCGCTACAAGGCGGGTCTCGTGTACCTGGGCGCCGCGCTCATTGCCGCCGGGCTTAGCATCATGGTGGCGCTCATTTCGCACCCGCAGCAGATGGCCACGATCATGCCGGTCGCCACCTGGTACGTCGTCGCGGTGCTGCTCTCGCCGGTGGGCTACGTGCTGCAGGACGTGGTCGCCGATGCCATGACGGTCGAGGCTGTGCCTCGCGTCGGTGCCGACGGCAGCCCGATATCGGAGGCGCAGCGCAAGCTCATGAACACCACCATGCAGACGCTCGGGCGGGTGGCGATCATCGGCGGCAGCCTGCTGGTGTCGGTGGTGAATCTCATCATGTTCGAGGGCGTGGACAAACTGCCGCAAGCGGCCAAAGCCGACCTCTACGCGCGCATCTACGCGCTCGCGCTCGTCATCCCCGCCGTCTCGGTGGCCGGCGTGCTGCTGCAAAGCGCGCTGTTGCGCCGCGAGCGCCGGCGCCTCGCCACGCTCGGCATGAACGTTGGCGCGATCGAGGATGCGATTCCGGGCGGCGAGGGGACGCGCCCGAACTGGTGGATCCTCGGCGGCAGTCTCGTCTTCGTGCTGTTCTCGCTCGGCGTCGGGCTATCCGAGAGCACACACGCGCCCGAGATCGTGTTCGCGGGCTCGATGGCGATCGTATTGTTCCTGATCGTGCGCATCACCCGTGCGCTCGATGCGCAAGCGCGCCGCACGCTGGTGGGCACGGCGATGGTGATCTTCGTGTTTCGCGCCATACCCGGGCCAGGCGAGGGCGTGAGCTGGTGGATGATCGATGTGCTCGGCTTCGACCAGCAGTTCTTTGCGCTGCTGAGCTTCATCGGCACGGCACTCACGCTTGCGGGCATGTTCATTTTCCGCCGCTTCATGGCCGAGCACTCGATCATGTACGTGGTGGGCGCGCTGACCGTATTCGGCACGCTGCTGTCGCTGCCTACGCTCGGGCTGTACTTCGGCATGCATCACTGGACGGCGCAGATGACCGGCGGCGTGGTCGATGCCCGCTTCATCATCCTCATCAATACCGCGTTGGAATCCCCGCTCGGCCAGATCGCCATGATTCCGATGCTGGCGTGGATCGCGCATTCGGCGCCCGATTCGCTCAAGGCAACGTATTTCGCGGTCATGGCCTCGTTCACCAATCTGGCGCTGTCGGCATCGCAGCTCGGCACGAAATATCTGAACGGCATTTTCGTCGTCACGCGCGAGGTGCGCGACAAGTCCGGTGCGGTGAGTGTCCCGGCGGACTACAGCGAGCTCGGCATGTTGCTGATCGTGGTGCTCGCGATCGGTTTCGCCGCGCCGATGGCTGCGATCCTCATCGCCAGGCTCGCGCACCTCAAGAGCGCCTGATCGGGCGAGGCGGCTCCGGCCGCGTTCTCGTTCTCTCGACGCAACCCCGTCCGATTCCGGCGGGTGCAGCTCTCGCGTGTTGCGCGCTTCCGGTGATTCCGGCGCGCAGCAAGTAAGACCTGATCGGCCTGGTCATGCGTCGCTTGCGGCGATGATCGCGGCTTCGAGCTGCGCGTAATCGCGCGCCACGGGAAATTGCGGAAACTGCGCGACCACGTTCTGCGGAGGATGGATGAAAAGGCCGGCATCCGCTTCTGCCAGCATGGCGACGTCGTTGTACGAGTCGCCCGCCGCCAGAGTGCGGAAATTGAGCGCCTTGAAGGCGCGCACGGCCTCGCGTTTGTGATCCTTCATGCGCAGGCGATAGTCGCGCACGCTGCCGTCGGATGCGATTTCAAGCTCGTGACAGAAAAGCGTCGGCCAGCCGAGGCTACGCATAAGCGGCTGTGCGAACTGAATGAAGGTGTCGGAAAGGATCACGACCTGGAAGCGGCTGCGTACGCGTGTAAGGAACTCATGCGCGCCGGGCAACGGACTCATGGCTTCGACAACGCGCTGGATGTCGGGCAAGCCCAGGCGGTGGCGGCGCAGGATCTCGAGGCGGGCACGCATGAGTTTGTCGTAATCCGGCTCGTCGCGGGTCGTGCGTGCGAGCTCGGGAATCTGGGCGAGTCTGGAGAACTCGATCCAGATTTCGGGAACCAGGACGCCTTCGAGGTCGAGACAGACGATAAGCACACGGTGCTCCCTGGGCGGCTTCGAGTGGGGTGTGCGTCGATTCTAGCAGGGCCGGCGCCGGCGCCGCTGCGGTACGCACGTTCGCGTCACGAACGCGCTGGAGGCTGCCGCGTGGCGCTCGAACGCGAGCCTCAGAGCGAACGCAGCAGCGCGGGCAGATCCGCAACGCTCGCAACGAGGTGCGTGTGCGGTTGCGCGGCAAGCTTCGCCCGTGCGTGCGCACCCGAGAGCACGCCGACATTGAGCTTCACGCCGGCGTTGTATCCGGCCTGCAGATCGAGCGTGGTGTCGCCTACCGTAGCGACACGATGCACACAATCCACGCCGCTCGCGAGCATCGCGTGATAGACCAGATACGGCGCCGGGCGCCCGCGCGCAACATCATCGCCGCAAACGAATGCGTCGGCGCGGCCGCGCCAGCGCAGCGCATCGAGCAGCATGCCGGCCACGTCGCGGTCGAACCCGGTCGTGAGCGCGATCTTGATTCCTTGGTCACGCAGGAAATCGAACGTGGTCTGCGCGCCTGCGATCGGTTTCACACCGCGGCCGAATTCGCGCTCGAGGTGGTTGACGAACGAGGCATATACCTCGCCCGCGCGTCCCTGCCATGCCGGTGCGGCGTGCCGGGTCACCAGCTCGGCGATCGCTTCGCGCTTGGAGGCGCCGCGCACGTTCGCGAGGTCTTCCGCGCCGAGCGCGACGCCGCATTCGTGCAAGGCGGCATCGAAGGCGGCCGGCACCTGACCGCCGTCCTCGACGGTAGTCCCCGCCATGTCGAATACGACCAGTTCCAGGTCCTGCATCGTGATGCCTGCGTCAACGCGGAAAGAAGGGCTCGGAGCGACCCAGGCTCCGGCGTCGGGCATTCTTGCACACTTCTGCTCAGAGCGGATCCGGCCCAGGCTGGAACAGCGTCGAGTGCGCACCGATGTGCACGAGGATCACCTCGGCGCCGAGCGTCACGACGGTGCCCTTGCGGCGGCTGTCGCCCGTCTCGCTGTATTCGAAACCGTAGATGCGTCGTAGCCTCAAGACGCCGTGACGATCGCGCGCCGGGCGCACCGACTCGATCGCGACGGTGTCGTCCAGGAACTGCCAGTGGTTGGCGCCGCATGCCCTCCTACTGGCGGTGATCGCGGCTTCGCGCGCCCGCAAACTGTCCCAGACGAGCCAGATCAGCGCCGCCAGCGCGATCAGGCCGGTGAGCTCGAGGGCAGTCGGGGACAGCATGGGTTCGTACCATCGGTCGC
>WYBJ01000102.1 GCA_011525945.1 Burkholderiaceae bacterium
AAAAGCGCATGCACGCGGGCCGCGCGGCCGAAGCGGGTGTGCGTATGGCGCAACTCGCGGCGCGCGGGTTCACAGCGCCGCCGGGTGCGGTGGAAGGCCGGTTCGGATTGCTCGACGTCATGGCGCGCGAGAAGGCGACGCCTGATCGCCTTTGCGCAGATCTTGGTAACACGTGGGCGGTGGAACACGTGTACATCAAGCTTTACCCGTGCTGCGCCTGGATTCAGGCCGCGGCGCAGCAACTGGTCACGCTGCGCGGGCCGCGGCCGCTATCCGCCGCCGAAGTGAAGCGAATCCGCGTCGGCGTCTCCGCGTATGCGAGGGCGCAGAACGCCAATCCGCAGCCCAAGGACACGATGGGCGCGCAGTTCAGCATCCCCTACTGCGCTGCGCTCGCGCTCATCGGCGACCCGGCCGATCCCACCGCGTACAGCGAAGCGGCCATTGCCGCTGCCGCGCGGCACGGACTCGCGCAGCGCGTCGAGATCTTCGTCGATGCCGAGATGGAGGCGGCATACCCGCGCCATTACGGGGCGCGCGTGGAAATCGAGCTCGCGAGCGGCGAGTGCAAGACCGCCGCCAGGCGCGATCCGCACGGCATGCCCGCGGACCCTTGCACGCAGCAGGAGCTGGAGCAGAAATTTCTGCAGCTTGCGAGTCGGGTGAAATCGGCCGGCGCGGCGGCGCGAATTCTCGCCCAGGTCCATCGCCTGGATCGTGCCCCCGGAGTTCGCGATCTCACCGCCTTGCTTACGACTTGATGATCGATCAGACTTCGGCTAGCCCATCCGCGCACCGCGCTAAGACTCTGCTTGGCGTCGAAGCTCCCGGACCGCGGCCGGAGCTGCAAACCGCAGGCGATGGCCGATCGCTGTTACCCGATCGAGCCGGGCGTTCAATCCCGAAAGCTGAGGAAGACAATGGCAAGGACCGAAGCAAAACCGCTGTGGGATGGACAGCCCGAGGGCCGCTGGTTCACGCGCATCGAAGTGACCAGCATGTTGAACGGCGCCATGCTGGCACTACCGCTGCACGTCGTCACCGGACGCAAGCCCGGGCCGACGCTCGGCATCGTCACCAACACCCACGGCGACGAGTTCCTTCCCGCGACCGCCATCCGCACGCTGCTCGACACCCTCGACGCCTCGGCGCTCTCGGGTCGGCTCGCCCTGATCTCGGTCGCCAATCCGTTGGCGATGGCGAACTTCGGCCGGCAGACCCCGGAGCAGCACGGCCGCACCGATCTGCACGAAGTCTATCCGGGCAATGCTCACGGTAACACGACGCAGATGATCGCCGCGGCGATCACCGAGCACGTGATCCGGCAGGTCGACGCGCTGATCGATTTCCACTCGGGCGGCAGCGGCGGGCGGCTGCAAGCGCGCGTGGATTACAACAGCCAGGCCCAGGGCGAGGTCAAGCGGCGCTCGCTCGAGCTCGCGCGCGCTTTCGGACAACCGTTCGTGCACGAGAACGAGTTCGCCGGCGCGGCCTCGCACCATGCGAATAGCATCGGCACGCCTGCGTTCAATCCCGAAATGGGCGGCTCGTATCTCGGACCCGAGAACACGGCACTGTATCAACGCCAGGCCATCGACGGGCTGAACAACGTCATGATCGCGCTCGGCATGCTGCCCGGTGCGGCGAAGCCGCCCCGACAGATTCATTTCGACACCAAGGCGCGGCGCGAGATCCGGCCCAGGCAAAGCGGCTACCTGGAATCGTTCTTCGAGCGCGCCGGCGATCTCGGCAAGCGGGTCGCGGCCGAAACCCGCCTCGGTCAGGTCATCGACCTGCACACGCTGCGCGTGATCGAAACCCTGACCGCACCCGTGGACGGCTACCTCTTCTTCTCGCGCTATTCGGGTGTGGTCGGATCGGGCACACAGGCGTTCGCGGTCGCGGATGCGGCATTGGCCACCTGGCTCGCGTAGCGACCGAAACGCAGCGGTACCTCGAAGCCCACCGCGTACGGCAATATCCGCCGTATTCGCGACGCCATTCGAGCGCACGCGCTCAGCGAGCGACTCGGGCCGAACCTTCTCTATGCCGCGCGCCTGATCGCCACGTGTCGGTCCGACCGACTCATGCTTCCGCGACAACCTCGTTGCGCAGCGTGCCGATGCCGGTGATCTCGATCTCGCACACGTCGCCAGGTTTCATGTTGCGCGGCGAGCCGTCGGTGCCCATCCAGATGACATCGCCCGGGTAGAGTGTGCAGTACTTGCTCACCTCGACGATATAGGTTTCGACGTCGTGGATCATGTTGGCGGTGGCGAAGCGATCGACTTCCTCGCCGTTCAAGCGGATCGTGGTGGTCATCGTGCGGTAATCGAGATCGGTTACGATCCACGGCCCCATCGGCTTGAAAGTGTCGGCGTTCTTCGCCCGCCACATGGTGCGGTCGGCGCGCTGCCAGGTCCGTTCGCTCACGTCGTTGCCTATCGTCCAGCCGAAAACGTACTCCAGCGCTCTTTCCGGCGCGATCTTCCGGCCCTGCTTGCCGATGACGGCGACGAGCTCGCCCTCGTACTGAAAGACTTCACCCGCGTCCTTCGGTTTGACGATCGGTTCCTCGTGCGCGCACAGCGCGTTGTTCGCGCGGTAGCCGATGTCCGGGCGTTGCGGAAACACCGGCTCCACACCGCGGCGTCTGGCCGACTGGATGATGTGGTCGCGATAGTTGATGCCGACGCAAAAGAAAGTCGACGGCACGGTCGGAATCAACAGCTTCACCGCAGAGAGCGGATACCGAGTCGAGGTCGGCGAGCAGGCGCCCCAGGGCGCGCCTTCAACGGCGAGGACGCTGTCGCCTTCGATCCTGCCGTACGACACTTTGTCGCCCGACTGAAAGCGCACCCATTTCGTACTCATTGCCTGCTCTCCCTTTGCTCGATCGATGCAAGATTTGACTGCGGAACGACCTCGTCGCCGAGGCGGATCTCGCCGCCGGCCGCCGACAGCATGCCGACGCCGAACGTCGGCTCCTTCTGACCGAATGCCTTGACCAAGGTCTGCATCACCGTCAGATCGCGTTCGCCCGTAAGCGGATTGGCGTGCGGCGCGAGACAGCGCACTTTCGGCACCATGCTTTCGAACACGACACCGCCGATACGCACCGCACCGCCCACCCAGGATTGCTCTTCCCAGGCCGCGACGCCGTCGATGACGATGTTGTGGCGAAAGCGTCGTTCGTTCAGATTCGCATCGCCCAGCGCAACGCCCGCCGCAGCAAGGCTCTGACGACTGTGCAAGGTCACCTGCCCCGCAACGTTGTCCTGATAGCGCGGCGTCGAGCCGTCGCCCACGAGCTTGAGCGGCAAGCGCTGCGGCTCCCCACGGAGGGGATTGTGCTCGAGCGACAGCACATAGTCGGTGATCGTCGCCACCAGATGCGCGCGCCCGGCGTCGTCCAACGCCTGATCCGCAACGAGATCGTTACCGAGCGCAATCGCCACGCGTCCGCTCGCCTCGTCGAAGCGCACGTTCAGCCGCGCGAGTCCCGGCGTATTGGCTAGCACCACGCCGTGATACTTGCGGCACCACTGCGTATCGCCCACCGGCGCATCGGCAAAGCGGAAGTTGAGGACACGATCGCCCGCGACGCGCCCTCCGGGCAGCACGCTGATGCGCTCCACCGGCTGCGGCGTGAAGCCCTTTACCGGGTAGCGATACAGCGCAACGACTTGGGGCATGTGTCTATCTCCGTGATCATTCCGCTGCGGGCGCGCAACCGAATCGCCCGCATGCGCCGTGCGCCATACGGCGGCCCGACGCTGCGGCGCGTCGTCTAATGCGCGGGCAAATAGCGTTCGCCAAGGTACGCGAAGGTGCGGCTTGACACAATAGCCGTGCGCGACCTGCTTGCGTCGGGCGCAGCACTCGTCGATCCTGCGTTCCACGGGGTCGAAGCTGTGCGCACGAAAGACGGGCTTGCCGCCCGGTTCGTGCGCGCCCCCCGACGACGGTGCGAGCATCGATCGGGCGCGGATTGCGCTGATCTTGATGCGGATCAAACAGCGCGATCCAAGACACGCACACCAGGGCTATTATCGAGCAATGCTGCCAAGGAACCGCTGGTTTATCGCCGCCGCGCTCGCTTACGCGCTTCTCGGCGGCTTGCTCGGACTGATCTGGCTCGCCGACCCGGGGCTCCTGCCCGTGCTGGCGCTGAGGGCGCATGCGCATCTCATGCTCGTCGGTTTCGTAGGCATGATGATCTTCGGCGTCGGCCTGCACGTGCTGCCGCGTTTCACCGGGCACAACCTGTTCTCGGAACGCCTCGCCGACGCGCAGTTCTGGCTCGCCAACGTGGGACTTCTCGCCATGGTGCTCGGCTGGTTTTCAGCCCGGCAGCTCGTGTCCGCTGCGGGAGGCGCCGCGCTCTGGCTGGCGTTCGCACTGTTTGCGTTGAATGTCGCTGCGACCGTTCGCCCCTGGGCGAGGCGAGGCTGAGTCATGACCGAATATTGCGGCTGTGAGCTTCCCGAAGACCTCTGGTACGACCTCGACTACCTCTGGGTAAGACCGCAGGACGACGGTACGTTCACGATCGGGCTCACCGATCCGGCGCAGACGATGGCCGGACGCGTGGTGAGCGTGCTCTTCCGCAAGCCCGGCACGCATCGCGACGCGGGTCGCAACGTTGCCACGCTCGAATCGGGCAAGTGGGTGGGCGGCGTGCCCGCGCCTTTCGCCGGCACCGTGGAGCGCATCAATCCCGCGGTTGCCGATAATCCGGGCCTCGTGAACGTCTCGCCGTATACGGATGCCTGGCTGATGGTCATGCGCCCCGACGACGCGCAACTGGCATACGCGCGTCTCAAGCGCGGTCCCGACGCGATCGCCGCGCTCAAGGCGTGGATCGACAAGTACCGCGTACAGTGCATGCGTTGCACGCAGTGAAGGCCACGGTGTGAAGGTTCAATTGCTGGTCTCCGAGTGGTGCACGCCGTGCCGCGACGCCGAGGAAGTGTGGCGGCGCATCGCACAGCGCAAACACATTGCATTCGAGGTGCTCGACGTCGGTCAGCCCGAGGGGCGCGAGATCGTCGCACGCCTCGGCGTGCGCACGGTGCCCTCGACGGTGATCGACGATACGCTGAAGCACCTGGGCGTACCGACGCCGCAAGAAGCCGACACGCTCACCGCTGGAGCACCCGACCGGCAAGCGAAGTCGAGCGAGCACTACGTTGGCCTGACGCTGGAGACGACAAGCGCGTGGGCGATCGTCGCGGCCGCTTTCTATCTTGTGCTTGCCGGCGCCGCGCTGGTGCTCGGTGACGGTATCGCAGGCGATGCGCCGTGGCGTGCGCCGGCGGTACACATCTACGGCCTGGGCTTCCTCGTGTTTTTTGTCTTCGGTTTGGGTGAACACCTGCTGCCGCGCTTCACCGGCGCGCCGATTCGCGGTGGCGGGGTCGCCTGGCTGCAGCAGGCGCTCGCGCATGGCGGAACGATCCTCCTGAGCCTTGGTTTCCTGCTTGCCGCGAGGCCGCTCGCAATAACCGGCGGAGTTCTCGCGTGGAGCGCATTCGCGCTCTTCGCCTGCCGGCTCGCGCCGGTGCTCAGGGCGCGCAACGTCGATGCGCAGCTGTGATCGCGAGCACTGACGCCACTGCGTCCAATCCGCCTGCGGCGCTCATCGTCTGCGCGCCGTCTCGATCGGAGCAGGCGAGAAACGCCTACGCGGCGTGACGCTGCGGCTCGATGGAACGCACCGGACGTTGCAGCCGCAACGCCGATAGCAAGTCGCGGCGGATCGGCCAGTCGCGGTTGCGCAGATCGAAGCGCGGGCGCGGCCCCTCGACATCGGCCTGCGCCTGCGACAGCGCCGCGAGCGTGCCCACATCGCGCCAGTAGGCTCGTTCCTCGTAGGGCTTGATGCCGGGCAGGCGGTTGCGGGCAAAATCGTAGGCGAGTGTGCGTACCCCGGAGGCGGGCAATGCAGGCAAGATGTGACGGCCGAAGTCGATGCCCTCGCGCGCAGCCGCGCCGCCGAGCAAGTCACTCAGAACGCCCGGGTTG
Organism: Burkholderiaceae bacterium; assembly: GCA_011525945.1. Lineage (GTDB taxonomy): Bacteria > Pseudomonadota > Gammaproteobacteria > Burkholderiales > WYBJ01 > WYBJ01. The sequence continues at coordinate 6,028 of WYBJ01000102.1, forward strand.
AAAAGATAGTTTCCCATGGAGGCATAGGCGCGGTCGGGATCGCCGGGAATCGCCGCGGGCCGCGCGGGCTTCTCCTCGAAGCGGCGAATGCGGCACTCGTCATCGGTCGCCATCACCCCGAACGCCGAGGCCTGCTCGATCGGTACCGGAATGCCGGCAACGGTCACGTCTGCCGCGCGCGCCAGGTGAAACCCCAGCATCTGACGCACATCCATGCGGTAGACGTGATCGGCGGCGAACACGGCGACGACATCCGGCGCGTGCTCATCGAGCAGGTGCAGGCAGCGCCGGACCGCATCGGCCGTGCCTCTGAAGGGACCGCGGGCGTCATTGGCGTCCGGCACGATCAGCTCGACGCTCGTGCCCGTGCGCCGTGCGGCCGGCTGCCAGATCTGGCTCACATGATCGATCAGCACCGCCGGCTTGTACTGCGCGAGCACGTGGATCGAGGCGGCGCGCGAGTTGACCAGATTGCCGAGCACGAAATCGACGATGCGGTAACCCTGGGCGAAATGGACCGCGGGCTTCGCCTGGTGCGCGGTCAAAGGACGCAACCGGGTGCCTTCCCCTCCAGCGAGCACCAATGCGAGCATCTGGACTTGTCGCACGCTTGTTCTCCTCGCTTGCTTGGCTGCAACCTCCCGGTCGCCGCCGTGGCGCGCACCGATCCGGGCATTTCGAGGCATTCGGGCCGATGTTCGCTCGCGCCCGCATGGCGGAATGTGCGAAACACTGCGCAGATCATGGTCTATTTCCGGGCTTTCGACGAGTTCTCGATCCGGCTCGCGAGCCGCGGCGTCGCCTGCGCGTCCGACGCGAGCGCGGCGGCCACGCGGCATGAATCGGCGATCCCGCGCGATTGACCGTATACCGGGCGGAGGCTAGTGTCGTGGCTGCCCAGAAGGTGGTGTTGGAGCGATGGCATGGCTGAGTGGTCACCCCACGAACAGCGCGAGCACGATCTCACGATGAATATGTTCTCGATCTCCGCTGCCATGGTGGGCGTCTGCCTGACAGCGATCGGAATACTTCGACTCGTGACTGCCGAGACCAAGGTGCAGACGCTCGGAGACGACCTCCTCGCAGCAGACGCCGTGTTCTTTGCGACCTGCTGCATCCTCTCCTTCTGGTCGTTCAAGACCAGGCGTGCACGACTGCGTCAGAGACTTCGGCTGCTCGTCGACACGATGTTCCTGTTTGCGCTCGTGCTGATGGTCGCGGTGTGCGCCATCATCGTGTATGCGGTTCTCTAGCGCGATACGGGCGGTTGCACTCCTCGAGGCGGCAAAGGGTGTCTTGATCCTCCTTGTCGGTCTGGGTTTGTTTTCGTTGGCGCCCGGTGACGTTCAGCGCGCCGCCGAGGCGCTGGTGGCCCACGCCCACCTGAATCCGGCCGCTCACTACCCGCGCATCTTCCTCGACCTGGCAGGCCGAGTAACGGACGCCCGCTTGTTGCTCCTCGCGGCGGGTGCGATGGTGTACGCCAGCGCCCGGTTCGTCGAATCCTACGGTTTATGGCTCGAACGGCGATGGGCCGAATGGTTTGCCGCGTTCAGCGGCGGCATCTACATTCCGTTCGAGCTCATCGAGATCCACGGACACGTGAGCTACCTGAGTGTCGGTGCATTGATACTGAACATGGCGGTGGTGGCATTGATGGTCTATCGGTTGCATCATCCGCACGCTACCGCCGGCAGCGGTCAACGCCGATCGGGATAGGAAACCGCCATGCCGGCGCGGACATCCTGCTGAATGCCGTATTGCGCAAACGGATAGCGCAGACCGTTTTTCGCCAGCGCCGCCATGCCGTCGAGCGCACGCGGGATGTCCTGCGGCGGCAGCGCCATGAGCATCTCGTCGTCGAGCACACCGCCATAGCGGCGTTCGGCGAAGCACGGGATCGACAGGCTCGGCTGGCGCGTGACGAGCGCGCGCCCCCACGCGTCGGCGCAAGCGGATTCGCCGACCACGCTCCAGTCGAAGCGCCGATAACCGGACCACTGCAGGCCATTGATGAAGTAGATCATCGCCCCTGGCGTTGCGTAAAAGAGCGCGATATCCGGCGGATCGAGCCGACCCGAAGCGAGCGGTGCGACGGCCAGTGCGGCGTAGCGACCCTTCGGTACGCAGTGCATGGCGCTCTGATGCGCGCTCGCGTCCTGCTTCGTTGCGTACCACACGCCGGTCATGTGCGCACCCGAGTACCACTTCTCGTCCTGACCCCCGAGACCCACCACCGATCGGCACTGATCGCTGACGAGATCCTCTGCGGTGACACCGACCGTCCAGCCAAGACGGGCGGCCTGCGCCACGATCTGGTCCATCGTGTGTATGCTGCCCTTGGGCCGGCGGATCTTGGCGATCGCCTCCATCGTCTCGCGCTGCTCGAATAGCTTCATGCCGAAGGGAATCGAGCGCAGCCGCAGCACTCGCTCGAGCTCTGCGGCGAGCTTCCCCCAGTCCAGTTGTGCATCGCCCATTGGCACTCCCCGAATCGTTCATCCGCACGGCCCGCATGCCCGGCAAACCGTGTCAGCCAGCATTGTAGCCCGATAGAATGTTTGCCCGGCGCCGCGATTGGCGCCCCACACGGGAGCCAAGCGACATGGACACGATTCGAATTCAGTTCACCCTGTTTTCCGCCTTCTACTCCCCGCTCATCGCGACCATGTCGGGCGGATTCCTCAAGGCCGAGGGCCTCGATGGGCAATGGTCGGTGGCGCCGCCGGGAGTCTCGGCGCTGGCCGCGTTGGAGAATGGCTCCGCGCACGTCGTGCAATCCGCCTTGAGCCAGGGCTTCGCATCGCTCAACAAGGGCGAGACGCCTAGCGCCGTGCACTTCGCCCAGATCAACGAGATGGACGGGTTCTTCCTCACCGGGCGCGAGGCGGATCCGGACTTCAACTGGAAAAAGCTGGAAGGCGCCGAGGTGGTCATGTTCAAGGAAGGCCAGCCGCTCGCGATGTTCAAGTACGCCTGCCACAAGGCGGGTATCGATTTCGCCAAGCTGAAGCCCATCGCCTTCACCGCTGCCGCCGATATCGACCGCGCGTTCCGCCAAGGCCAGGGGCGATACGTTCAGCAGCAGGGGCCTTATCCGCAACAACTGCAAGCCGATGGCGTCGGACACGTGGTGGCGCAGGTTGGCAGGCAGATCGGCCCCTGCGGCTTCTCCAGCCTCGCAGCGACCCGGGAGTGGCTCGCGAGCGACATGGCCAAAGCATTCACACGCGCCTACAAGAGAACCCGACGCTACATGAATGAAACGCCGGCCGCCGAGATCGCCCGGGCCGAAAAGCCTTACTTTCCGAACATCGACGAGGCTGTCCTGGCCGATTGCATCGCGACCTACCAGCAACTCGGCTGCTGGACCCCGCACGTCGAAATCACCGCGGCGGCATTCGAGAGGACGCTCGACGTGTACGAGTACAACGCGCTGCTGAAGCAGCGCTATCGCTACGAGCAGGTGTGCACGCTGCCACCGGCAACGCAATGACCGATACAAGTCCGCGTGCAATCAAATCCCGACTGAAAGCGGTTGCCCGCTCGTAAGTCGGCGCCCGAGGCGACTCAGCGCTGCATGCCCCAGCGGCGCACGGTGCGCAGCTCCACCGTCCGGAAGATCGCATACTCGACCAATACGCCGATCAGAATGATCATGAACAGGCCCGCGAACACCTGCCTGATGTTCAAGAGCTCGCTGTTCTCGAAGATGTGCCAGCCCAGGCCGCCGCCGCGCGCCGTGGCGCCGAACACGAGCTCCGCGCCGATCATCGTACGCCAGGCGAACGCCCAGCCGATCTTCATGCCCGAGAGCACCGTCGCCAATGCGGCCGGGATGAGGATCTTGATCGCGAACATCACGCCGCGTAGGCCGTAGTTATGGCCGATCATGCGCTGCGTGGGGCTCACGCCCTGAAAGCCGACGTAGGCGTTGAGCGCCACGGCCCACACCACCGAGTGCACCAGGATGAACACCAGACTGAAGGTGCCCAGGCCGAACCACAGCATCGCCAGTGGCAGAAGCGCGATCGACGGCAGCGGGTTGAACATGGCGGTGGCCGTCGTCAGAATGTCCGCCCACACGCGCCAGATCGAGGCCGCCGACACCAGCACCGCCGCCGCAACGAGGCCGACGGCGTAGCCGGTAAGCAGCGAGGTCAGCGTGAACGAGATCTTCGCGAGCATGCGGTGATCCCGGAACGCGTCGACGATCGCCACGCAGGTATCCGTGAAACTCGGGAAGAGCAGCGGCGGTATGTCCGCGATACGCGTGTAGGCCTCCCAGATCACGACGAACATGACAAGCACCGTCAGGTTGCGCACGATCTGCACGTTCCACACGCGCTCGATGCCCGACAGCGGGCGTTCGATCTGGCCGATGTGCCTCACGTCGATCGGCGTACGCTCGATCTCCGGCCGCGGCACGGGGTCTGTACGCGGTCGCTCCCGCACGGCGCTCACGACTGCATGCCCCAGCGCACCAGAGTACGCTCCTCGATCTTGCGGAAGACGACATTCTCGACCACGAAGCCAATCAGGATCACCACGAGCAGGCCGGCGAACGCGCCCGCGATATCCAGCTCGTTGCGGCTGGCGAAGATGAACCAGCCCAGCCCTCCGCCCTCGGATGCTGCGCCGAACACCAGCTCCGCGGCGATCAACGTGCGCCAGGCGAAGGCCCAGCCGAGCTTGAGCCCGGCGAGGATCGATGGGAACGCCGCCGGGATGAGTACTTTCGCGACATAGCGAACGTTGCGCAAGCCGTAATTGCGCCCGACCATACGCAGCGGCTCGGACACCGACATGAAGCCGGTGTGCGTGTTGAGCGCCACCGGCCAGACGATCGAGTGCAGCAGCACGAAGACGAGGCTCTTCGCGCCCAGCCCGAACCAGATCAGCGCCAGCGGCAGCAGCGCGATTGCCGGCAACGGATTGAGCATCGAGGCAAGCGTGCTCAGGATGTCGGATCCGAAGCGGCCCGACACCGCGATAAAGCTGAGCGTAGCGCCGATCGCCATGCCAATCGCATAGCCGGCAAACAGAATCTTGAGTGATGTCCAGGTCTGCGTGGCAAGGTCGTACTGGAATAGGCCCTTCCATAGTGCCGCGATGGTGTCGACGAAAGTCGGAAAGATCAGCGCCGGTACTTCGGCAGTGCGCGTATAGAGCTCCCAGATGACGATCGCAGCCAGCAGTACCGTGAGCTTGCGCACCGGATCCATGTTCGCGAGGCGCTCGGCCAACGACAGCGGCCGAGCGACATCGGTGGTCGCCGCCTTGCCAAGCGACTGGCGCTCGAACTCGGGGCGCTCGAGCAGTGGCGGGCGCTCAACTGCCACGACGCACCGTCTCGTCTTCGAGCACCCGGTCCGCGAACAGCATGTCGTGGATGCGGGTCTGGAGCGCGGTGAACTCCGCGCTGCCCACGTTGGCGTGCGAATGCTGGTTTGCGTTCAACTCGGCCTTGACCTGTCCCGGATGCGGCGAAAGCACGAGAATGCGGCTGCCCACGAGCAGCGCCTCCTCGATCGAATGCGTGACGAAGAGCACGGTAAAGCGCGTCTCCTCCCACAGCCCGAGCAGCTCTTCCTGCATCTGCCTGCGCGTCAGCGCGTCCAAGGACGCGAAAGGCTCGTCCATCAGCAGGATGTCGGGCTCCATCGCCATACCGCGCGCGATCGCTACGCGCTGCTTCATACCGCCCGAGAGCATGTGCGGGTAGGTGTTCTCGAAACCGCCCAGCTTCACCTTGCGGATGTAGCTCATCGCGATCTCGTCGGCGTCACTCTCGCGCGAGCAACGCCCGCCGTTGCGTAGCGCGAAGGTGATGTTCTGGCGCACCGTCTTCCACGGCAGCAGCTGGTCGAACTCCTGGAACACCATCACGCGGTCGGGCCCCGGCGCGGCGATGCGCCGACCCTTCAGGCGCATCTCGCCCTCCACCGGTTTCATGAACCCCGCCACACCTTTCAAGAGCGTCGACTTGCCGCAGCCGCTGGGGCCGAGCAGCACGAAGCGGTCCGCCGGGTAGACGCTGAAGTCGACCCGGTAGGTCGCGGTGATCAGGTGCTCCCTGGTCTTGTACTGGAGAGTGACGCCCTGCACTTCCAGAATGGGCGCGCCTTCCGGGATCGGCGCTTCAATCGCCGCTGCTGCCGCGGACGCTGCCACCTCTAGCTGCCTTCCATCCCGTGGACGTTCTCGAAGTAGTAGTCCTTCCAGCTCTTGGGCAGGTGCTGGATCGTGCCCGCCTTGTGCAGGAAGAT
>WYBJ01000103.1 GCA_011525945.1 Burkholderiaceae bacterium
AACGCATGGGGCTTTGAGTACCGCACTTGCGCTGTGTGGGACAAGCAAAAGATGGGGATGGGTTACTACTTCCGGCAGCAACACGAACTGTTGCTCGTCGCCGTGCGCGGCCAGCCACTCACGCCAGCGCCGGCAAATCGGCCGTCGTCGGTCCTATCTTTTCCGCGGGGCGAGCACAGCGCGAAGCCGGTGGAGGTTTACGAACTGATCGATGACATGTACCCTGAACTTCCGAAGCTGGAAATGTTCTGTCGGTCTCCGCGTGAAGGGTGGGGCGCATGGGGAAACCAGGCGACCGCGTGATGCACGACTTCGGCGAATCGTTGCGGTTCTCGCATAGCGCGAGCGACCTTCCGATATGGGAGGAAGTCTACCGGCAGGCGTTCCCGTCGTTCTCGGCAATGGTCGATCACAGGCAGGACGGAGAGCATCAGCGAGCCGGGATAGACCGATCTGTGATCCTAGAGAACAGTAAGCAGATCCTTATCGACGAGAAGGTGCGCGGGCGAAATCGGATTACTGGAGCGGTGTATGACGACATTGCGCTTGAGTACCTTTCCGTCGCTGAGAAGCGCGTGCCAGGATGGGTATGCAAGCCGCTGCGCGCAGACTACATCGCATACGCAATAGCGCCACTTGGAAAGTGCTACCTGTTGCCGGTCATCCAACTGCAGATCGCGTGGTACCGGTGCGGTGACTATTGGATCGAGCGATTCAAGCGGATCGAAGCGAAGAATAACGGGTACACGACCATCAGCGTCGGCGTTCCTGTCAAAGACCTATTCAGGGAGATCGGCGGCGCGCTGCGCGTGACATTTCAGCCGCTCGAAGAAATCCGAGGCGCTGCGTGAGTATCTCGATTATGACCGCCGCGTGGCGCCTTGGTGGCCTGACGCCGACACAGAAGCTGGTGCTTTTGTCGCTGGCCGACAATGCCAACGATCAGGGGGAATGCTACCCCTCAATCGCGCAGATTGCGACCCGCACTTGCCTGTCGATCCGCGCCGTTCGGGTGGCCGTGAGGTCGCTTGAGGACGCCGGAATCGTCGAATCGGCGGCGCGCAGCGGCACCAGTACCATTTACTTGCTGCACGTCGAACCCCGGCAGGAAATGCCGCCCCGGCAGCAGGTGCCGCCCCGGCATGAAATGCCTACCACCCCGGCACGTCGTGCCGCCCCACCCCGGCAGCAGGTGCCGCCCACCCCGGCAGCAGGTGCCGCCGAACCATCACTTAACCGTCAATTGAACCGTCAAGGAACCGTCAACAGGCCCGACGACGTGCCGGCAAACACCTGGGCCGACTTCCTGGCGATTCGCAAAGCCAAGCGTTCGCCGCTCACGGCCACCGCGCTGCGTGGCATTGAACGCGAAGCATCCAAGGCCGGGTTGACGCTGGCCGAGGCGATAGCGAAGTGCTGCGAGCGGGGTTGGCAGGGGTTCGAGGCCGCGTGGGTTTCCACGCCGCCTGCTCGGGCAGCGCCGAATCGTGCCGATCGCATATCCGCCACCGTGGCCGAGCTAACCGGCCGCAGCAATCGTCCCGAGGTTATCGATGTCGTCGCAACCGAGCCTGCCAGCCAACTTCGTTGACCGCCTGTTCGCCAGGTTCGCCGCGATATACGGCAGCCAGAAAGTCGGAACCATGTTCGCCGACATGGACGCCGAATCCATTGCTGAGGCAAAGGCGCTGTGGGGTCGGCAGCTCGGCCGCTTCGAGGCTGCGTCGATTGGTGGTGCCTTGCAGCGGCTCATTGACGGCGGTGTTGGCTGGCCGCCGACGCTGCCGGAATTCGTCGAGTTGTGCCGGCAAGCGGCGGTCGGCAGGCAGCAGGCGCAGCGGTACGACGCACTTCCGGCGCCAGGCAATGCGCGCACTGACGCCGAGACGGCCAAGCGGAAGGTCGCCGAGCTGATGCGCTCGCTGGCCGCAGCCAAGCGGATGCCGATCGAATGACCTGCGCCACCTGCGATAAGGAGTGCTGATGCCCGGTAGACGATTTGGCGAGACGCCGTCCGATGTGATGCTGACGGCGGAGAACTTTAGGTACGAACCTACGTCAGGGTTCGTTTTCCGGAACGGATCGGGGTCGATGAAACCGATCCGGAAAAAAGCCAGGGTCGGGACGCATATCGTTCGCGCGCATGTGTTGGTTTGGCTGTTGTGCAATGGAGCGGTTCCGTCCGGGTTCGAAATCGACCACATTGACCGGAACGACTCGAATAACAGGATCGAGAACCTACGCTTGGCGACAGCGTCAGAGAATCAGCGAAACCGAGGCGCGCAAAGGAACAACACAACGGGCATTAAAGGGGTGAGCTTCGACCGACAAACGAAGCGCTACTCCGCAAAGATTGCCGTGAACGGAAGGCGCGTCTGGCTCGGACGATTCCACAGCAAGCAGGACGCGGCTCGCGCGTATCAAGCGGCGGCGCGCCTGTATCACGGCGAGTTCGCGTGCCATGCCTGAGCAGCGATGCATTGAATGCCGCTACGCCCGCCAGGTCGGCCCGGTGCTCTGCTGCACGCACCCGTCCGAGCCGCAGCGCGACCTCGGCCCGCGGGCGGCGTCGGTCGTCTGGCGCAACCGCTGCGGCGGGAAGGGGTGGGCGAAGCGATGACGAACTCTACTTCGTTGCACCGGGCGATGCGCATGCTCTCGGCCATCGCGTCTGATCCGGATGAAATCCTCGTTATCACGCTGCGCGGCAAGCCAGCATCGAAATCTCGCCCCCGGTTCGGGAAGGGCGGGCGCGTCTACTCCAGCCAAGAGCAGCGCGCGGCGGAGAGGGCGACCGCGATGCAGATTCGCGCCGCAGTGAAATCTCCGATGACCGGAAACGTCGCGCTCGCATGTGTCTTCTATCGGCCGAACCGGCAGCGGATAGACGTCGACAACATGCTCAAGCACGTTTGCGACGCGGCCAACGGTATCGCTTGGCACGACGACAGTCAGGTCACGTCGATCACAGGGGTCGTCGAACTGGATGAGGAGAACCCGCGCACTGTGATTGCGATCACCCAGCACGCTACGTCGATGACGAGAGGGGCGGACGCTGTCCGCGGCTGCGCGCACTGCGGCGCGCCAGTCTCGCTGATCCGTAAGACTGGCAGGGCGCCGAAATACTGTTCTCCGGCATGTCGTTCTGTCGTGTCGCGCGTGGCATCCATAGCCGAGCGGCCGTGCCCACAGTGTCGCGAATCGTTTGCGCCGTCGAACAGTCGGCAGAAATTCTGCTCTACCGACTGTCGGGCCGCGTCGATCCGTGGGAGTCAGAAGGCAGCGGCGGCGCCGTTCAGCAAGTGCTCTGACTGCGGCGCCGGGCTGTCGCACCGCCGCGGCGGGCGGTGTCGCGAATGCTGGCGCAAGAGCCGGCGCGCGGTCGAGATCGAGCCCATCGTCGAGCAGCTCGGGCTGCTGATGCCTGCTCCACGTGAAACCGAAGCGGAGGAGGACGCGTGGGCGTGACCGACATCGACTGCATCGTCGCCGCGACGGCCGACCAGTCGGATTCTGCCGCGTTCCGTTCGGTCGAGGCCGCGCTGCGCTTCGCCTATGGTCAGCGCCACCGCGGCGAGCCGGACAGTCTTGCCCGCCACCAGAAGCGCGAGACCCGCGGCGCGCCGATGTTCGAGGACGCCGAGGAGCGCGCGGCTTGGGCCGGGGCCATCCGTCGACGGCTGGAGACCCTGAGCCCGGCGCGGCGTTCCGTCCTGGTGGTCCGGTTTGCACCCCGCGCATTGCCATGCTCGTGCCGGCGCCCCTGCTGCTCTGGCTGGGCCAAGAACGCGGAGTGGACCGAGGCATGTGCGGACCTGGTCGAGCTGTGCATCGAGGCTGTCGCGGGGCAGCTCGCGAACCGCCAGCTGCGCGCCGGGATCGTGCGAAAGTGGTCGGGCGAACGGGTCAACCTGGGCATCCTGGCCGAGCGCTGC
>WYBJ01000104.1 GCA_011525945.1 Burkholderiaceae bacterium
CGACATCGACTTCAACATCTCGGCGGCAAGATGCAGGATGGTGCCGTTACCCGACGAGCCGTGCGCGATCTCGTTCGGGCGCTTCTTGGCGAGCGCCACCAGCTCCTTTACCGACTTTACCGGCAGCTCTGGTGAACGCGCGCAATCTGCAGACCACGCAGGTGCCCGTCTGGGAATGATCTGGAATACCGAGCTCGATCCGAGTGGAGTCTGCTACCGTTTCACTGGGCACTGACAGGCGGGGTGCTCGTCGTCCTGTGGTGGTTCTGGTCCCGTCGCTCCTGACACCGGAGGTCGGGAGAAGGTCTCAGCGGCGCACGCCGGGCGTCTCGATCGTTAGGCCACGGCCGCGCCAGGCCAGATACACTTCCAAGTCGAGCAGCTCGGGCGATTGATAGGGTGGCATTTCCGCGCGCACGCCGAAGTAGCAGGCGCGCAACCGGCGCTGCAGCGATCCGAGCGATTGCCATTCGAGCCGGTATGCAGGGTACGCGTTGCCATGCCCTTGACTGATCGTCTGTGCGAGCAGGGTGCGGCCCCAATTCTGCTGGTGACAGTGCGTGCAGGCGAGATCCATCTGGCCGATGCGCTTGCGATAGCGCTCGCGGCCGCGTTCGAAACTGGCGCGCAGCTCGGTCGGCACGGCCCCTTCGACGCGGGCGCCGCGTGACTGATGCGCGACGTAGGTCGTCAGCGCGAGCATGTTTTCGGACTCGTAGACCAGCGGCTTGGCCGCCTGCCGGTGCGTGCGGCACAGATTGATGCGACCTTCAAGATTGACGACGTCCCCCGCCGCGGCGTCGTAAACGGGATAGCGCGCGGCCACGCCCTTCATCGAGGTCTCCGCGCGCTGGTGGCAGTCGGCGCAGGACTTGCCGGATTTTCCCGCGGCGACCCGCCATAATTCTTCGCCGCGCGTGACCCACAGCATACCGGGGTTCTGGAAGTCATCGTCCTGCAGCGAACGCACATCCGCGCTGGTGAACTCGATCCCTGACCGCAGTGGTGAAGGCCGTTCGGCGTCGGCGGCGAAGACCGGGCCTATTTGCGTGCAAGTCCAGACGAACAGGCAGGCGAGCGCACACGCGTGGCGCAATGAGCGCGGTAGCATCGCCGCGCCGATCAAGCGCTCACGGTGATGCTGGCTCGCTCGGTGCCGCGCTCGCCAGCGTCGTCGACCCAGTCGAAGACGATCTCGCCACTCGCCTCCGCGATCGTGCTGAACTGCATATAGGGATTGGCGGCGATCCCGGAACCGAGCTCGGCGCGAAAGATCTCGGCGCCGTTGTAGCGGCACACGACCTCGTTGACCACGTTCTTGGGAATGGGCTTGCCGAAAAGATCGAAGCGAAATCCCGTTTCCATCTTGTGCTGGATGGCGATCCGGATGTCGATGATCTCGCCGCGCTTCGCGTTGCCCGGCACTTGTACGCGGGCGACCATCACGAACCGTCCAGACAGGCGGATTCAGTAACGACGATATCCGCGTGACCCGACCAGCAACTGCCGTCGGACATGCGTGCAATGGCCCAGATGCGCTGGGTGCCGTTCAACCGCACCCGGGTGGCGATCCGCGCGCGGCCGGCGCGCGGACCGAGATGATAGGTGGCGATGACGGGGCGAGGATTGCGGTCCGAGAGCAAGCTAATCGTGCTGACGTGATCCGCGGCGCTCATGGGGCTCTCGACGGTGAGTCGTACCGGCACCGAGTGGCCATTGTCGGCGAGCAGCGGTGTTTCGATCCGCACACGTCCTGGTTGCAACGCCTTGCCGCTGGTGATCTTCGCGATGATGGGTGCAAGATCGTTCTCGGCCGCCCCGGCGGGCCGCACGCCGGCGCGCGGCAGCAGGCCGAGTGCGGCGAGCGTGACGAGAAAGCGGCGGCGGTGCGGTCGGGGCATCAGCGCAGGCTCACGAGAAAGGCCACGGCGTCCTCGATCTGCTGGGCGCTCAGCACGGTCTTGCCACGATACGCCGCGGCCACCTGGACGAGACCCTCGATCCGATAGTAGGACGGCATGATGCTTTCCGGGTTCAGTCGCTTCGAATCGACCAAGCGTAATCTTAACTGGCCTGGGGTGAGCCGTGCGCCGACACCCGCGAGCGGCGGACCGAGATTACCCATGAAACGCACGCCTGTCCGCGGCACCTCGTGGCACAGCAGGCAGTTCCCGTCGCGCCCGGCAATGACCTCCCGGCCGCGCGCCGAATCGCCAGGTGTCGCGGTCAATGCAGTGTCGAGCGCATCGCTTGCGGACCGCACGCCGGCGGCGCACCCGGCAACGATCGCCGCCAATGCGACAGCGGCGACGAGCCGCAAGCTGCGCGGGTTCCGGCCCACTCAGATCAGCGTAAGTCCGCTGAGCGCGAGCGGCAGAGTACGCACCGGCTTGCCGGTGGCCGCGAAGATCGCGTTCAGCACCGCGGGCACCGCCACGCAAATCGTCGGTTCGCCTACCCCGCCCCAGAAGTCGTGCGTCGGCGCGATCACGGTCTCGATCGTGGGCATTTGCGCCATGCGTGCGATGCCGTAGCGATCGAAATTCTGCTCGACCACACGCCCGTTCTGCACCGTGATGCCGGTCAGCAAGGAGTCGAACCCGTAGGCGACAGAACCTTCGACTTGCGCGGCTACGGTCGCCGTGTTGACGAAGTGGCCGCAGTTGGTGCCGAGCACCATGCGGTGCACCTTGACTTCGCCCTTGGCGCTGACCGACACCTCGGCGACCGCAGCGACGTAGCTCGCGTAACCCATGAACTGCGCGATGCCGCGAAAGACGCCGCGCGGTAACGGCTTGCCCCAGCCGGCCTTCTCGGCGGTCGCGTTGAGCACGCCGAGGTGCTTGGGGTGCCGGTCCATCAGCGGGCGCCGGAAGGCGAGCGGATCCTTACCCGCCAGCTTCGCGGCCTCGTCCATGAAGCACTCGAGAAAGATGCCGTTCTGGTTGCAGTTGACGCCGCGCCACGGTCCCACAGGCAGATGCGTATTGCGCATCGCATACTCGATGCGCAGATTGGGTACGGTGTAACCGAACTGCGCATCGCCCGGTTGTTTCCACAGACCCTGCAGCTGGCGCACGTCCTTGCCGTCCTTGATGGCGGCCGGGTTCGCGAATGCGTTGATCGACTGCCCGGATACGCGCACGTGCAGCGCCACGAGGCTGCCCTGGTCGTCGACGCCGGCTTCCATCCGCGCCTGCGCAATGGGCCGGTAGAAGTCGTGCATCAGATCTTCCTCGCGGCTCCAGGTGAGCTTCACCGGTACGCCGGGAAACGCCTTCGCGATCGCGACGCCTTGACGCACCACGTCCTGCACGCCGATGCGGCGACCAAAGCCGCCGCCGAGATCCATGGAGTGCACTTCGCACTTTTCGAGCGGCAGCCCCGAGGCGCTGGAGAGCGCCGCGAGCGAAGCCTCGGCGTTCTGCGTGGGCAGCCAGATCTCGGCCTTGTCCGTGCTCAGCTTCACCATGCAGTTCATCGGTTCCATGCAGGCGTGCGCGACGAAGGGCACGGCGTAGACGGCTTCGACCTTCTTCGCTGCAGCGCCGATCGCTTTCGTCGTGTCACCCACGAGGGTGTCGGCGAACGCATCATCGCTGGCGAGACCGGTTTTCAGATGGGCGGCGATCGATGCGCTCGATACCTTGGCGTGCTCGCCTTCGTCCCACACGACGGGGAGAGCGTCGAGGGCTTTCTGCGCGTGCCACCAGGTGTCGGCCACGACGGCCACGGTGCTATCGTTCACGCGCACCGCGCCGCGCACGCCGCGCATGCTCTTCACCTTGGTCTCGTCGAAGCTCACGAGCTTGCCGCCGAAGACGGGACAGTCTTTGATGGCCGCATTGAGCATGTCGGGCAGCTTCAGGTCGATCGCATAGATCTGTTTGCCGACGACTTTGTCCGCGGTGTCCAGCCGCTTGACCGGTTTGGTGATGAGTTTCCAGTCCCTGGGCGATTTAAGCTTGATGGTCTTGGGATCGGGCGGCGTGAGCTTCGCGGCCGCCGCGGCGACCTTGCCGAAGCTCGTCGAGCGTCCCGACGCCTGGTGCCGGATTACGCCATTGGCGACCGTAAGCTCGGCAACCGGCAATTGCCACTCGTTGGCGGCGGCCTGCAGCAGCATGAGGCGGGCGGCGGCACCGCCGCGGCGCACGTAATCGTGCGAGTCACGGATGCCGCGGCTGCCGGCCGTGACCATGTTGCCCCACGCGCGCTTGCGTGCGTAGTTGCGCTGGGCGGTGATCATTTCGGTTGTCACCTTGTTCCAATCGCATTCGAGTTCTTCGGCGACGAGTTGGGCGAGACCGGTGCGCGTGCCCTGGCCCATTTCGACGCGCGCGATGCGGATGACGCAGGTGTCGTCGGGTCGTATCGCTACCCAGAGATCGACTTCGGTGGCACTTGCCTCGGCGGCCTCGGCCGTGGACGCGCCCAAGGGCAGATGCAGGCCGAGCGCGAGTCCGCCGCCGGCGGCAGCGCAGCGGACAATGAAATGGCGGCGTGCGAGATCGACCGTGGCGTCGCGAGGAATCGCAGTGTTCATGCACTTCTCCCCGATGCGCTTGCTTGCGCGCGATCGTCGATCGCAGCGACGACCGAGTCGGCGCCGGCGTCGACGACATGGATGACCGAGCCACCGGCTTTGCCCGTGCCGGCCGCGGCGTGGATGGCCGCGCGTATGCGCTGATAAGTGCCGCAGCGGCAGATGTTGGTCATCGCCTCGTCGATATCCGCATCGCTGGGTTTGGGCTTCTTTCTGAGCAGCGCCGCGGCCGCCATGATCTGTCCGGACTGACAGTATCCGCATTGCGGGACGTCGTACTCCCGCCAGGCCTTCTGCACCGGGTGCGAACCGTCGCGCGAGAGTCCTTCGATGGTGACGACACGTTTGCCGGCGGCGAACGCGACAGGGATCGAGCAGGAGCGCATAACCTCCCCGTCGATATGCACCGAGCAGGCGCCGAAGCATTTCTCATTTCGGCTACGCATGCCCATGGAATGAGGAACGTGGAGTTCGTTACAGACATGAGCGCGTCATGCGCTGTACGATAGCGGGCAGCAGCATCGAGAGGAGGCGAGCCATGGATTCTCGTTCCGCTCCAGGATTTCTCCCTCGGTTGGTCGCATCCGGTGCGATCGCGCTACTCGCCGCACTCCTCGCGTATCGCTCAGTGTCAGTGGCGATCGCGGCCGACCGCGGTTGGACCTGCGGCTCGGCCGCTTGGAGCACCGACGGATGCTGGAGTCTGGGCGGGCTGCCTCAGGAAGGTGATAGCGTCTTTCTGACCAGCGTCGATGGCGCATCCCGCAGCATCCCGCATCGTGACGCTGGATGTGTCGCTGCCTCCGGTCACTTCGCTGAAAACGTTCCTCGGCAATGTCAGTGTCGACGCATTGGCCGGCGGCGCGATGAGCTTTCGCCAGGACGCCAACGACTTCAGCGCCGGCTACCAGTATGTCGGCGCGCTCGGCAGCGGAACCTTCCTGCATTCCGCCGGACGCAACAGCGTCTTCTCCTCGCCTGCGGGGATGCTCTATGACATCTCCGACTTCGTCAACGGCGGCGTCTTCCTCGGTGTGCAGCCGGGCAGCACCGGGACGTATCGCTTGAGCGGCAGCGCCGAGCTTGCCTCCAATCAGACTTACGTCGGCTATCGCGGCACGGGTGTCTTCGAGCAGACCGGCGGTGCTCATTCGAGCATCGAGCCCCTGTTCCTCGGCTACGCCGCGGGCGGCCACGGGACGTATACGCTGAGCGACGGGATCGTGGGCACGAGCCGAACGTTCGTCGGCCGGCAGGGCGTGGGGCTGTTCATCCAGTCAGGCGGCCAGCACAACGCGACGCTCGCGCTCAATATCACCGATCCGAGTGGCGCTAGCCGTTATGAGCTCAATGCCGGTGTCCTCAATTCGGGCGACGTCGAGATCGGTAATGGGGGTTTCGTCCAGCTCGCGGGTACGCATACGGCGGCGGCGGCCCTGCTGGGCGCCTCGATTCCGGGCCGCGGAACGTACACGATGAGCGGTGGCACGCTGACCACCGGCAGCATCCGCGTCGGCGCGCTCGGCCACGGCGTGTTTCGCCAGAGCGCCGCAGCCGTCGTCTCGACGGACGGTGTCGTGGTCGGCGATCTGCACGGAACGCCGAGCCTCTACGAGCTCAGCGGGACCGCCACCCTGACCGCTTTGCAAGAGAATATCGGAATGTATGCCGATGGCACATTCAATCAGAGCGCGGGTAGCAACACCGCCACGCGCGAGATGAGACTCGGATTCGCAACTGGCGTGGTCGGGACTTACAACCTCACCGGCGGGACATTGCGGGTCGGATCCGACAGCGCGGCCGACACCGCGGTCGATACGATGGTCGTGGGCGATCAAAGCAGCGGCATTTTCAATCACAGCGCGGGTTCGGTGCGCATCGATGGACCCCGCGCCGGACTCGACGGCATCCTGACGCTCGGGCGCAGCGCGGGGCTTGGCACCTACAATCTGTCGGGAACCGGCGCGCTGTTCGCCGCCGAGGAAAATATCGGCTTCCACAACGGTCCCTTCACGCCCGGAGGAACCGGCGAATTCAATCAGACCGGCGGCACGCACACGGTGCGGCGAAATCTGTATATCGGTGCCGCCGTGAACGCGACCGGACGCTACATGTTAAGTGGCGGCGTACTGACGGTCGGCGCGGACGGACAATCCGGGCGCACCCACGTCGGTTACGCGAGCACCGGTACGTTCACACAGCAGGGTGGCACGCACAGCATGAGCGGCCATCTCTTCATCGGCGAGCAAATGCAGGCGACCGGCACCTACAATCTCGTCGACGGGACGCTCCTTTCAGCGAACGTGACACTCGCGAACGCGGGCACCGGCACCTTCAATCAATCCGGCGGCGTGCATACCGTGGCGAGCAACATGTCCTTCGGCGCTTCCGCGAGCGGCAGGGGAACCTACAATCTGAGCGGCGGACGCGTGGAAAGTGGCAATCTGTTCATCGCGAGCGCCGCGGGCGCAAGCGCGACGAATCCCGGCAGCACCGGGATATTCAATCAATCCGGCGGCGAGAACGTCATCAGCGGATCACTGCACGTGGCCGTGGGCCAGTACAGCGGCGGCACGTACAACCTGAGCGGTGGTGCGCTCAGCGCGAGCAGAACCTATATCGGTATGGTCGGCGACGGGATCTTTCGCCACAGCGCGGGCACGCACACGTTGGCCGATGCGCTGTTCCTCGGGTCCAGTCCCGGAAGCGGAACTTATCTCTTGAGCGGCAGCGGCGCGCTGAGCGCGGCGCGCATCTCGATCGGCGACTCGGGATCGGGACTGTTCGAGCAATCGGGGGGCAGCGCGAGCTTTAGCGGGAATATCGAGCTGGGCAAAGGCTTGAACGCGTCCGGGCAATACCATCTGTCCAACGGCACCTTGACCGCCGGAAAGATCTTCGTCGGCGCCACGTCGGAGGTCGCGAACGGCGTTGGACTATTCAGCCAGACCGGCGGCACCAACACACTGACCGATGCCGTGACGATCGCCGGAACCACACGCGGCGCGGCCAATCCATCCGCGCGCGGTACCTATGATTTGTCGGGCGGCACCTTGACCGCCGCGAACGTGCTCAATTTCGACCAGCTCGTCTTCAGCGGCGGGCAATTGAATGCACCAGTCACCAATCATGCGGTGTTCTCGTTGAGCGGCCCGGGCACGCGCACCGTCAACGGGCACGTCGTCAATCACGGCACGATCAAAGTCACGGATACGAGTGTCGAGTTTCCGCTCGGCTTGGAGGATTTCGGCGTCTACGCGAGCGATCCGTCGACGAGCCTGTTCAGCGACCTCGTGGTACGACCGTCCGGCTATCTCATTGGAGGCGCAGGCGACCGATTCGTCGTCGCCAACGATCTCAGCATCGAAAGCACGCAGAGCGACGCGTGGAACACGGCACTGGCGACGCTTGAGTTCATCTCCGGCGCCGACGCCGGACACCAGCTTCTGCTCCCGGGCTGGCGGCTGCTGTGGGGCGTTTTACGCATCGGCGCCGGGCAGCACGTCGCGCTCGCGGGCGGCACGGACCTGGCGGTCGGATCGCTGATCGTGGAACCGGGTGGGACATTGCTGGCCAACGGGGCCGCGGTACGCTACGCGATGCTGGATAACCAGGGCGTGCTCGACTTGAGCAACGGCGGGGCGTTCATCAACGCACCGATCCCCGAGCCGCACGAGTACCTGCTGATGGTTGTCGGCTTGACGCTTGTTTTGTGGCGAGGCGCCTGGCGGCACAGGCTCGGGATCGCGCATACACAATCGGCCGCCGCAATGGCGTGAATAGGCGATCGGAACCTCGATCCGGCGCCCATAATCCTGCGCTGTCTTACCACACGAGGCTGACAAGAAAGCGCAACGCCGCGGCAAGCATGAAACATCCGAACGCGACCTCGAGCACGCGTCGCGGCAGCGCATGAGCCATTCTCGCCCCAAAGGGGGCGGTGAGGCTCGACACCGGCGCCATCAGCGCAAATCCGATCAGCGATACGAAGCCGATCGACAGCGGCGGCAATTGCGCCTGATGGGACAGCCCCGCGACGACGTAGCCGAGCGTGCCGGCGAGCGCGATCGGCACCACGATGCCGGAAGAGGTCGCGACTGCCTGGTGGATCGGCTTGCCGTAGAGCGTGAGGACAATGGTGCAGAGCGAGCCGCCGCTGACGCCGGTGAGCGAGGCCATCAGCCCGACCGCGAGGCCAAAAAGACGCGCCAGAGGATGCTTCGGGAGGTCGTCGCCCAGCCGCCACGATTGCCGGCCGAACAGGAGCTTGCAGGCAAGGAGGGTCGCGATGACGATGAAAGCGATCTTGAAGACCGGCGAAGGCGCGACCGTGGCGATGGCCGAGCCGATCGCAATGCCGACGATCACACCCGGCGTCCATCGTCGCACGACATCCATAAGCACCGCACCGCTCGCGCGATGGGCCAGAAACGAACGGATATTGGTCGGCGCCATGATCGCGAGTGATGTGCCGATGCTCAGCTGCATGTGCACCGTGTCCGGCACGCCGAAAAGGCGGAACACTTCGTAGAGAACCGGCACCACGACCATGCCGCCACCGACGCCGAACAGGCCAGCGAGCAGTCCCGCCGCCACGCCGCCGGCAAGGATGCCGGCGGCGAGTGGGAGCAGTTGATCGAGCGGCACGCCAGGCATGCCGCTACGATGGCTGCGCAGATACGATCAGCGGCAAATCGGGTTCAAACCAGTAACACCAGCCCGCTCGCGCAAGCAGCGACGGGCGAGACAATCCGACATGAATGCATCTAACTGCTCGGCGGGTGGGATTTTCA
>WYBJ01000105.1 GCA_011525945.1 Burkholderiaceae bacterium
GCGACAGCCGCCCGGCCATGCCGAAGTCGATCATCGCGATGCGGTTGCCGGGCAGGTAGATCACGTTGCCCGGGTGCGGGTCGGCGTGGAAGAAGCCGTCGACCAGGATCATCTTGAGCACCGAGTCGGCGCCGCGCCGGGCGAGGAGCTTCGGGTCGAGGCCGGCGCGCGCGATCGCCGCCGCGTCCTCGCCGGAGACGCCCTCGATGCGCTCCTGCACGTTCATCGCGCCGCTCGTCCACTCGGGGAAGACGCGCGGGATGAGCACGTACGGATCGTCCTTGAAGTTGCGCGCGAACCGCTCGATGTTGCGCGCCTCGGCGGCGAGGTCGAGCTCGCGCGCGAGCGAGCGGCGGAACTCGGCGACCACGCGGGTGGGCTGGTAGCGCCGCGCCTCGGGCAGCTCGCTCTCGATGAGCTGCGCGACGTGGCCGAGGATGCGCAGATCCGCCTCGACCTTGGCCTCGATGCCGGGCCGGCGGATCTTCAGCACGACCGGCGTGCCGTCGAGCAGCGTCGCGCGGTGCACCTGCGCGATCGAGGCCGAGCCGAACGGCTCGCGCTCGAGATCGAGGAAGACGTCGGACGGCACGGCGCCGATCGCGCGCTTGACGGCCGGCAGCAGCTCGTCGAACGGCACCGGCGCGACGCGGCTGTGCAGGCGCGCGAGCTCGGCGGTCCACTTGGGCGGCAGCAGGTCCTCGCGCGTCGAGAGCATCTGTCCGAGCTTGATGAAGGTGGGCCCGAGCTCCTCGAGCGCCTGGCGCAGGCGCTGCTGCGGCTCGAGCTGCGCGCCCTTCGCCGCCGAGCCCCATTGCAGGATCTGCCCGGCGCGCTCGAGCACGCCGGCGACGCCGATGCGGCGCACGAGGTCGCCGAGCCCGTGCCGGATGAAGACCAGGCTGATCTCGTGCAGGCGCGGGAGGTCCCGCACCGCACTCACCGCCGACGCGGGCATCGCGGCTTACTTGCCCTTCTTCGCCTCGGATTGCTGGCGCAGCGCGTCGGCGAAGCCGGCGAGGAGGCCGCTGGTGAGCATCGTCATGCGCACGCCCGCCTCGCGCGCCTGCTCCATCCCGGCCGCCGCCTTGTCGCGGTACGAGCCGCTCATGCGGTTGGCGAACTCGCTCATCACCTGCGCGACGCGCACGCTCGCGTCGGCGCCGACGCGCTGCGCGTGCAGCGCCAGGTCGACGAGCTCGCGCCGGATGTTGCCGGTGGTCGCGTCGGCGATGCGGTTGGCGGTGGCAACGTAGTCCTCCTGCAGCTTCTGCAGGCTCGCGAAGGCCTGCTTCAGGTCGTTGTCGGTGAAGTCCTTGCCGCGCGCGGCGAGCTGCTGCAGCGCCTCGTGCGTGGCCTGCGCCGACTGCTGCAGCGCCTGGTCGAGGCCGCGCACCGCGTCGGCGAACGCCTGGCGCGCCTCGGGGCTGTCCATCGCGGGCTGGAACGGCGCGCCGCCGCCCATCGCGCGCACCACCTCCTTCACGCCCTCGGTGTCGAGCCGCCCGCCCGCGAGCATCTGCGCGGTCAGCTCGCGCACCCGCTCGCGGATCGCCTGCTCCTCGCTCTGCGGGGCCGGGCCCGCGCCCCCCGCCGTCGGATCGGTCATCTCGCGCCTCCCGATGTGGTCGGTGTGACAGGGCAAAGGATAGACCGATTCGCCCGCCGCCGCGAGGTCCGCCCGCCGGACCGCGCGCGCCGCCGCGCGGCGATAATGTCGCGGCCGACGCCCTGGCCCGCCGCCTCGCCACGATGAGCACACGATGAACGGCTCGCACGCCGCCGCCGCGCCGCTCGCCGACGCCCTCCGCCGGCACGTGCACGCGCTCGCCGGCGCGATCGGCGAGCGGAACGTCTTCCGCCCGGAGGCGCTCGCCGCGGCCGAGGACTACATCGCGGGCGCCTGGCGCGACCAGGGGCGCGCGGTCGGCCTCCAGCGCTACACGACGAGGGGCGTGGACTGCGCGAACGTCGAGGTCGCGCTGCGCGGCACGGCGCGGCCGAACGAGATCATCGTGGTCGGCGCGCACTACGACAGCGTGGACGGCAGTCCCGGGGCCGACGACAACGCGAGCGCGGTCGCGGTGCTGCTCGAGCTCGCGCGCATGCTCGGGACGCGGACGCTCGCGCGCACGGTGAAGCTCGTCGCATTCGTCAACGAGGAGCCGCCCTTCTTCTTCTGGGGCGAGATGGGGAGCGGCGTCTACGCCAAGGCCGCCCGCGCGCGAAGCGACGACATCCGCCTCATGTGCTCGCTCGAGATGCTGGGCTGCTTCAGCGACGCGCCGGGCAGCCAGTCCTACCCGCCGCTGCTCGGGCACTTCTACCCCGACCGCGGCAACTTCGTCGCCTTCGTCTCGAACTTGCGCTCGCGCCGCGCGCTCAAGGCCGCGGTCGCGGCCTTCCGCGCGAGCACCGACTTCCCCTGCGAGTCGGCGGCGCTGCCGGCGTGGATCCCCGGCGTCGCCTGGAGCGACCAGCTCTCCTTCTGGCGCGCCGGCTACCCGGCGATCATGGTCACCGACACCGCCTTCCACCGCTACGCGTACTACCACACCGCCTTCGACACCCCGGAGAAGCTCGACTACGCGCGCATGGCGCAGGTCGCCGAAGGGCTCGCCGGCGCCCTCGCCCGGCTCGCCGACGGCGAGCGGCTCTGAGCTCGACACCCCGGCACCCACGCGCGCCGGCGGCAGCCGGCCGGCGCGTCGGCAGAACCGCGCGGCGCATCCGCCCGCATGCAGGCCGCCGGCGAGAATCGCCGCAACCGGCAGCTCCGTGCGAATTGCTACCGCTCTCCGGTGCTCGCCACCCGTAGATTCTTCGCGCTACGGGTATATAGTTTCTTGCCGTTGAGAGAGACGTTCATTCAAGCGTTGGGCCTACTAAGAACGCCGTGGTCACGGAACGAAGCGATAAGGTCTTCGACAATTGGCGCCAGGCGACCGAGAAGTTTGATTACTTTGTCGTTGGGGTCACAGGAGCGCTTTGCGCGTATGTCTCGCAGACTTACAAGCCTGCGAAACTTGCTGTAAACCCTGCCACTCTCGAGCTATGCGCGCTCGTACTCCTTGTTCTTTCAGTTGTCGCGGGATTCCGCCGAATCGAGCGCACGATTCAGGTCACCCTACTGAACCATAGGTACTTGCGCGCATCCGAAGAGAAGGGTGCGCTAACCGTTAAGTCTTCGTCCGGCGCGCTCGTTAACGAATCGACGGGAGAGATCATTCCTCCACACCAGGTTTCTGAAAACATAGCGTTTCTCTCGCGGATGGCACCTGAAATTCGAGATCGCATCGAAAAGGCAGGAGCTTCGGCTCATCGTTGGTACAAAACGCGCAACTGGCTTCTCTTTCTCGGCTTTTCGGCGCTCGTTTTTGCAAAGGTCTGGTCGGCCTATGTGTAGGCCCAACCACGCGTTCGAGCGGACGCGCCGTCAGCGGGCTTCGTGTGGCGCTATCGTTTCTCGGTTGCCGTGCCGTTGGTGCGCGCGCTCACGGCGCGCCGCTCAACGCCGGCGTTGGCCATCACACATTACCGTCAGTGGGTTCGAGGAATGTCAGCTGACTACAAAGCAAACATGTCTTTTGAAGCGGAAGTACGCCGTGTAGCAGAAGCTGTGTGGAATCTCGCGCCTGGCCAGTGTCAGCCGACGCACTATCCCAACGACCCGGTGGTGCGTGAGATCGACGGAATCGCCCGCCTAAGGGATGTCACTCATCTGCTAATGGCGACCACAAGTACGCGGCTCGACAAGGTCAAGGACGACTGCAAGAAGCTCCAGTCCGCCGAGAACATTGAGCGGGCACGAGTGCCAGCCGTTTCGAAGTGGCTGATCACGCAGACTCAACTTGACGCGCAGCATATTGACTATGCGCGACGCCAGAATGTGCAAGTCCTAACCCTCGCCCAATTCCAGCGCCGGTTCTTTGACGGCGCCCGCTATGTAAGCCTTCGCTCGCGCGCCGCCTTCGGTTCTGCGCGCGATCCCCTGACTGACTCGATCTCGATTCCCGACGACGCGTATGTGGCGCTTCCAATGCGCATAGTTGCTGTCGGCCATACTCAGCAGTCTTCTCTGGTCGACCGAAGGATCTCGTTGGACCAAATCGGCGGACGGCTACGCAGCGGGGAGCTAATCGTGCTGCGGGCGCCCTTCGGTGCCGGAAAGAGTCTCACCGTGCGGGAACTATTCAAGAAGCTTGCCGGTTCGCACTCAAACGATACGACGCAGCCTATCCCCCTTGCGTTGAACCTACGCGAGCATTGGGGTGAGGATTTCTGCGATGAGATCTTGGATCGTCACGCTCGGACCATTGGCTACACCCCTCGAGAAGACCTGGTGGTTGCCTGGCGCGCAGGTATGTGTTGTCTGCTGCTGGACGGATTCGACGAGGTCGCCGCCCAATCCGTGGTCCGCACTGACAACAAGAACTTCATGAGGGAAGCGCGACGCCGCGCACTCTCCGGGGTTCGTGACTTCACGCAGAAGCTTCCTGCCGCGGTGGGGGTTTTTCTGTGCGGCCGGGACCACTATTTCGATTCAGACACTGAACTAGCAAGTTCCTTGGGCATCCTCGGTCGGAAATACCTAGTGGTGGATTTGGGAGAGTTCGACGAAAAGAACGCAAACGAATTCCTTAAGAAGAATGGCATTGCCCAAGCATTACCCGACTGGCTTCCGCGAAAACCGCTCTTACTTTCATATCTTCTGCGCGAGAAGCTGTTTGACCAGATTCTGGCGATTGATGGAACGAAGGGATTCGGGCACGCTTGGGATGCGTTTCTATCCGCCATCTGTGCTCGCGAGGCGTTGCTGGAGCGATCCGCAATGGAGGCGGAGACCATACGAGCCGTGCTCGAGCGGCTAGCCTTCTCAGTTCGAACGAAGACGACAGGCACGGGCCCAATTGCTGGCGTCGACTTGTCAGAAGCCTATACGGCTGAGACTGGCCAGTCCGCCGGCGAGGCAGTGCTAGCGCAACTTCAGAGACTGCCAGGTCTCGCACAGCGCGATGCGGAGGCTGGAACTAGATCGTTCGTAGACTTCGATATGTTCGCGTCACTTCAGGGAGGTGCATTTGCTAGGCATGTACTCGCGGGGTTCCGTAATGTCTCGATCAACCCCCTCGCAGCTCTTGGCGAGCGCGCACAAGACATGGCAGCGTACATACTCCGTAAAAATGGCGCGACCGCAGACACTTTGCTTAGCGTGTGTAATCAACTCCTTCGCATGGCAGCGCGCGAACAGGGGGCCCCACAGCATGCGGCGGACTGTTTGGGAGTGTCGCTGCGACTCGTCATGGACAACGATAAGCCAGAGATGGACATGCGTGGAGCGATCATTGATGGCGCGTCGCTGGATCGTGTGCCGTTGGATGACGTGACGCTGAAGAATGTCTCTTTTCGGAACTGCACGATCCGCGAGCTTCGACTGCCGGACTCGCCCGATAAGACTGAGGTCAAGTTCTCAAGCTGCGTAATCGGACGCGTGGTTGGAGCAACCAACAGGAGCGGGATCCCATCAAGCTTGGTCAGTGGCGACTGCGAGATTGAGGAGTTCGACAACGCCTCGACCAACAGCGCCGTCCTCAGACTAGACCTCTCCCCGCAGTTGAAGGCGCTGCTAACAGTCCTGAGGAAGCTCTACAAACAGGCGGGGGCAGGGCGGAAAATCGCTGCCTTCTCGCGCGGGATAACTCGACCAGATGTCCTACGCTACATCGATCCGGTACTGGAGATTCTACAACGGCATCAGTTTGTTTCGATTTTTAACTCGGTTGTCCATCCGGTCCGACGCCAGTCCGGGCGGGTTGAGGCTATCCTTGCCTCACCAGCGCTTGCTGATGATCCAGTAGTCGTTGAGGTAAGGAGCCTGCAGTGAGCGGCCGGGGAGATAGTTGACAAAACAGTCCGGAGACATGCCTGACAGATTTCTTCTCGGAAGGCAGTTTTCTCCTCTGTCGATGGTGAACGGTCGCGTTGGTCGGCGACGGAGCGAAGCGTAGTCGCCGACCGACGCGGGGCATTGTAATCGAGCTCAACCGACGTTCTTTCGCGAAGCCCTGTGCCGCCGCAGCCGGCCGTAGGCATCCTCGATGCGCATCTGCCGCTCGTGCAGCCGACCGAGCCGCAGCGCTCCGAAGTAGACGTCCCACAGCCCGTCGTCGATCTCCTCGAGTCCGACGTACTCGCCGATGCACACGGTGGAGACGTTGACCCAGGCGTGCTTCTTCCAACGGATGCCGCCGTTGGCGCTGACATAGCGCACTTCGAAGCGATCGGGGTACTCGAGCGGCGGGAGCCTGTTGGGCATCTCTCGGGGCGAGCGCTCGTAGCACGAGGCGGGCATTTGCATGTCGAGCGCCTCGTGCGGACGCTCGAGGTTGAACTCTTCGCGGAAGCGATTGAACTTGCGCTGCTGCGCCCGAGAGCTGCCCGCCGGCGGTCGCGTTGTCTCGGCCTTGAGCGTGCGATGCATGCGCTCATGGCGTGCGTTCTGCTGCGGCTTGCCCGGCTCGATGAATTCGGGCAGCACGCCCAGGCGCACCCACCAGGCCGACAGTCGCGACAGGCGCGCCAGCGTGTTGGTCGCGAAGGGCACGCCGTTGTCGGTGCGGATGCGCTTTGGGAGCCCGTACTCCTTGAACAGGCGCGTGAACACGGGCTTGGCCTCGACAACCTTGGTCGAGCGCAACGCCTGGCAACCGAGCAGAAACCGGCTGTGCTCGTCGGTGACAGTCAGCGGATAGCAATAGATCCCGTCGCCGGTCTTGAACTCGCCCTTGAAGTCGGCGCACCACAGGTCGTTCGGAGCAAGCACCCGGCTCGTCGGGCGGCCCGGATGGCCGATCGGTGTCACCTTTCGGCATAAAGGAGCCGGGGTTTTTCGGCATATTGGAGCCACGTTCCGGTGGGGGAAACGGGCATCCCGGCGGGCTCAAGAATGCGCGGACTTTGCGCTGTTGGCAACCTTGGCTCTGGTCGTCGCCGGCCCGAGCTTGGGCGCGCGATAGGACTGCCCGTCGAGGACCAGGCAGTAGGCGTTGTGGCGCAGCCGGTCCAGCGTTGCCGAGGCGAGCAGCCGATTGGCCGGGAAGGCCTGGTCCCACTCGCCGAAGTCGAGGTTGGAGGTGACGATGGTGGCGGCGGTCTCGTAGCGCTCGGCGATTAAGTCGTGCAGGTCCTCGTCGGCGGGTGGGCGAAGCGGCTTCAAGCCGAAGTCGTCGACGATCAGGAGCGGCACGCGGGCGAGCGCGGCGAGCTTGCGATCGTAGGCGCCGATGGCGCGCGCGGCGTTCAAGCTCGCGGTGAGCCCGGCGCAGGTGGTGAAGACGACGTCCACGCCTTGGCGCACCGCGCAGTGGCCGAGCGCCTGGGCAAGATGGCTCTTGCCGGTGCCGCAGGGGCCGACGATGAGCACGGGGGTGCGATCGGCAAGGTAGCGCCCGGTGGCGAGCTCGTGCACGAGGGTGCGGTTCAATTGCGGCAGGCGCTCGAAGTCGAACTGCTCGAGGGTCTTGGAGGCGCGGAAGGCGGCGCGGCGAAGCCGCAGGGCGAACTTCTTCTGCTCGCGCCGAGCGACCTCGTCCTGGATGAGCAGCGCCAGGAACTCGGTGTAGGCGAGCTTGGCGTCGAGCGCCTGGCGGTTACGCGCCTCGAGCGAATCGAGGATGCCGGACAGGCGCAGCTGCTTCAGGAAGGGCACGAGCTCAGGGATGGGATTCATCGGTTGATCTCCTTCGGGTCAGTGGTGCGACTCGGGGGCAAACAGCGCTTCGGCGTCGCGGGCGAAGCGTGCGGAGCTGGCGTAGGCGGGCTCGGTCGTGGCGGCCGAGGGCAGTGGCTGCGTGTCGTAGCCGCCCTTGAGGATGGTCTTGACGGTGCGGAAGAAGGGACTGGCGTGGGCGAGCGCACGAGCGCAGGCCGCCTCCAGGCGCGCGGGGCTGTAGGTCTCGGCCAGACGCAGCACGCCTTGCGCGGCGCGCAGGCGCTCGACGATGCGGTCGGCGAGCAGCCAAGCGACGAGCTCGGCGGTGGCCGGGCCGATCTCGGCGGCGCGCGCTTCGCACCAGCGCCGGTCGCGGGCGAAGAAGGCCTGCGCCTCCGGTGGCAGGTGTGCGCTCACGGTCACCCGCTCGCCGAGGCGCCGTGCGCGTGGGTGGGTGGCGATGAGGCGGTAGTCCTCGTAGATCGCCACCGCGACGTCGGTGGCGCGCAGCCACAGGCGCTTGCCGACCAGCGCAAAGGGCACCGAGTAGAGTCGCCGGTCGAACTGCACGTGGCAGTCCCGATGCACGACCACGCGATGCCAAGTGCCCAGATCCGGGGCGATCGCCGGAAGTGCGCGCATCAACGGGCGCTCGACAGTGAAGCGCTCAAGCGGACGCTCGCGCGTGGTGCCGTGGCTACGCACACCGGCTTCTTCCATCACCCAGGTGCGGGCCTGGATGTTGAGATCAGCGAAGTCGCGGAAGCTGCGAAGCGGCACGAAGTTCCGCTTCACGTACTTGACGCCGGCCTCCACGATGCCCTTCTTCTGCGGATCGGCGGGCGGGCACGGATCGATCCGGAAGCCGTAGCCTTCGGCGCACTCGGCGTAGGCGCGCTGCACGAGCGGATCGCGCACGCACGCGCGGGTGATCGCGCACTTGGGGTTGTCGATGATCAGCCGCGCGGGGACGGCGCCGAACCACTCGAAGGCGCGCCGATGGCAGCCGAGCCAGGTCGCCACGCTCTGGTCCCAGACGAATTCCACGTACTGGTGGCGCGACCAGCACAGCGTCATCACGAAGCACCAGGTGCGTCGCGGTGCGCCGGCGGCCGGGTCGGGCAGGACAGGACCCGCGCCGAAGTCGACCTGCGCGGCCTCGCCGGGGGCGAACACGAGCGGCACGGTCGCCTGCGGCGGACGGCGCGCGGCGAGGGGCGCGAGCATCCGGTACACCGAGGAGCGGCTACCCGTGTAGCCGTGCTCGCGCAACAGCGCCGCGTGGATCACCACCCCGGAAACGCCGTCGATGGCCCAGCGCTCGACCAGTGCCCGGTACGGCTCGACGCTGGACACGGTGGAGCGGGCGCGACGCGCGGCGCCGACGAGTGCGGTGAGCACCGCGTCCTCGGGCAGCCCCGCCTCGGGCGCCAGCCACCCCTGCCGAGCCGCCAGCGCCCGCAGACGCGCGGCCTTGGCCCGACCCATCAGACCTGCACGAGCGATCTCGCGGTCGGTGTCGCCCTGGCGCATGCGCACCAGGACCTGGCGGTACTGATACATCTCGAATCTCCTGCGGGCCACCGCCTGTCCTCCTCCCGGGCAAAAGCCCGGGAGGGTAGCGGCGCCGCGTCAATCCGAGATGCCCGCCCCTCCCATCCGGCCACTGGCTCCTATATGCCGGAAATCCAGTGGCTCCATTACGCCGAAAATCGGCTGGCTCCTTTATGCCGAAAACCCAGTGGCTCGATTACGCCGACAGATGACACTCCGTAGCGAGCGCAGAGATCGGTGAACCAAAAGCTCTGACGAAGGAAGTCGGCGATGAACTGGCCATGTCCCTGGACTAAACTGTCAACCATGTCCCCGGACCGTACCGGGTGAGTTCTAGCCAGCGCTTCCAGCGGACGGTCCTCGCGCTGCGCGCTCGGCCCGCCGCTGAATCGCGTGCGCCGCGAGAACATCTTTGAGCAATACTGAGATCGCCAAAGGAGGATTGTGCGATGTCGGTCACGTTGATCACGGGCTGCAGCTCCGGCTTCGGGCTCGGCGCGGCAGTGGCACTGGCCAAGCGAGGGGGAACAGTCGTCGCGACGATGCGTAATACCGCCAAAGCCGGACCGTTACGGAAAGCGGCAGGGGCGGCCAGGGTTGATGTGGTGATCGTACCGCTCGATGTGACGGACTCCAGCTCGCGGGAGCGCGCGGTGGCAGATGTCGTTGCGAGGTACGGACAGATCGACGTGTTAATCAACAACGCCGGCATCTGTTCGATTGGAGCGTCGGAGATACTGGGTGAGGATAATCTGCGGGACCAGTTCGAGACAAACGTGTTCGCGGCGTACGCGCTGATGGCGGCGGTATTGCCGGGCATGCCCGCGAGACGATCCGGGCGCATCGTGAACGTGTCGTCGGTAGCGGCCTTTTTTGCGCCGAAGTACATGATGGCTTACGCCGCCACGAAGCACGCCCTGGACGCGCTCTCGGCGGAAATGGATCTGGAGCTCAAGGACTTCAACGTCCGGGTGACATCGGCGGCGCCTGTCGGCTTCGGCACGGCATTGTCGTCTAACGTGCCACCGCCCCCTGTAGAGCCGGTATATGGCGATGCCCCGCGCAAGTGCTACGACGATTGGGTGGCTCTGCTGGGTAAACGCTCCGATATCTCACCGGTAGTGGATGCAATCGTAGAGGCGGCAACGACGCCGAATCCGCGACTGCGCTACTTGGTCAAGGCGTCGCCGACGCCGCTGCCGTTCGAGCCGATTGTCATGGAGAAGGAGCGATTTGATGAGGGTCGTCGGTCCGTGGGCTGATTGGCCACCGAGCAAGAGAGCTTCAAGAGCGGCTCCAGCCGGCCCGCTTCTAAGGGCCGAGCTATGACGCCCAACCACGCGCTCGATCCGACCGCCGCCAGCGCGCTTCGCTTGCTAGCGGTGCCCTCGTCGCTTCGCTCCTCGACGGCGGCTCAGCGCGGACGTGTGGCGACCGAGCGCCGCGACAAGGTGGATGTCGAAGCACTGATGAATGATCTCCTGCCATTCGCACAGAAGATGCTCAGAGAGCACAGGGAGTTCTTGCCATTTGGAGCGCACATGAAGCCTGACGGCGTCATTGTCTGGGAGAGTGCTTACGATGGCCGCGAGCATCCGCCGCCGCAAGATCTGATCGACCTCTTACGTGATGCGCACCAGGAGCAGGCACGATCGAAATCGATCAAGGCTTGTGCCACCGTGTATGACATCCGAACTATCCCGCCCGGTCGAGTAGAAGAACAGGACGCAATCGCCGTTAATCTCGATCATGAGAGCGGCTATTCCGTTGTAGTGATTTTCCCGTACTCCTTCAGAGCCGATGGGCAGCTTTTCGTCGAGCCGCCATTTGCGAATAAGGGCGATGCCGCAATCTTTGGTGAGCCACGTGCCTAACAACGCGATGGACAGCGACACTTCGCAAGCGCGGCTTCGCGCGCTTGTTCGTGCGCGTCATCGCGGACGTTAGAGCGCAGGATCAACGTGGCTGCCGAAAGCGAATTCGTAGAAATTGCGAGGCTTGCCGCGGAGGAGATCTTGGCGCCTCCGTTGAGCATTCGGAGGGGTGCTGCCCTCCTGTACCAAGTCACCGTGGACAACGAGCTTTCGCTGACCGTCGACCCAAAGCATCCGATGCGTGGTAATTCCGCATTTCAAACGGATCTTTGTGTGTTTGAGGAGAAGGCAAAGGACATTCTGATTCCTCGCGTCGTGATGGAATTCAAGTCCAAGATCACAACACACGACGTCCTCACATACAGCGCAAAAGCTCGGAAGCACAAACAAGTCTATCCGTACCTGCGATACGGTGTCGTGGTCTCCGACGAATCCGTTGTACCCGGCCGCCTATTCACGCACAACGAGGCGCTCGACTTCTGCGCCACGGTTGCTGAATACAAAGGCGCCCGCTTGAGCGAGATTTTGGCAGCACTTCTTAAGGCCGAAGTGGAGTGCTCGCGTCGTCTCGAGGAGGTCGGCTTCGGGAAGACGCGGATTCACCTATTCAGGACCGACGTTGTCTTTCACACCGGCGGAGCAAAGGTGAAATGAAAAGCTGAGCGGTCGGAGAGATAGTCGACAAAACAGTCCGGGAACATGCTTGACGGATATCTGCTCGAAAGGTGGCTTTCTCCTCTGTCGACGGCGAACGGTCGCGCTGGTCGGCGACGAAGCGAAGCGTAGTCGCCGATCAGCGCGAGCCATTGTAATCGAGCTCAACGGGCGTTCTTTCTCGAGGTCCTGCGAGGCGCAACCAACTGCGGGCGGCAGGCCGCCTGAGCACAGGGGTAAGGATGCAGATCGACCTCGGACCGTGCATCGTGCGCGACTGGCATCGCGACGACCGCGCGGCGCTCGCGCGCGCGGCGAACGACCGCAGCGTCTGGCGCAACCTGACCCACCGCTTCCCGCATCCGTACACCGAGGCCGACGCCGACCGCTGGTTCGCGCTGCTCGCGCGGATGCCGGAGCCGACCCACTGGGCGATCGAGGTCGCGGGCGAGGCCGCCGGCGGCATCGGAGTCGAGCTCGGCGAGGGCGTCTACGCGAAGTCCGCCCATTTCGGCTACTGGCTCGCGCGGCGCCACTGGGGCCGCGGCATCATGACGGCCGCCGTGCGCGCGGTGTCCGACTACGTGCTCGCCCGCCTCGACGTGGTGCGCCTGGAGGCGCCGGTGTTCGCGTGGAACCCCGCCTCGATGCGGGTGCTCGAGAAGTGCGGCTTCGCCCGCGAGGGCGTGCTGCGGCAAAGCGTCTTCAAGGACGGCGAGCTGATCGACGCCGTGCTGTACGCGCGCGTGCGCTGAGCGCGCGCCCTCGTCGTAGGATAGTCGCGCGAAGGCGCGGGAGGAGGCTGCGATGAACGGACGGGTGGGCGCTCTTGCGGCGGCGGCCGCGCTCGCGGCGGCCGCGCCGGCCGCGGCGATGGACTGGCTCTCGGTATGCGGCAAGTGCCTGAGCCCGTCGATCACCTCGCGCTCGGGCATCGGCACCGCGAACGCGGTCGCCGAGGCGCGGATCTCGCGCCGGGACGTCGAGGAGTGGTGCGGGAACTGGTCGCCGGGCGACAAGGCGGGCTGCGTGCGCCGGGAGCTCGCCTCGCCCGACGCGGGCAGGACCTTCCGCGCGAGCGCCGACTGCACCAAGGGCCGCATCTCCGCGATCGACGGCAACACCTACACGCTCGCCGGCAAGTGGACGAGCGACGTCGGCAAGGGCCGCACGAAGTGGCGCGACGCGAGCGGGAAGATCGTCGGGCAGGACAGCGCCAGCAACGGGCTCGCGATCGCGCAGCAGTGGGAGGTGTTGTGCCCGGTCACGGCGAAGGCGTCCGCCGCGCCGCGGAGCGGGACCGCCGCGCCGCGGGCCTCGCAGCCGGCCCCGCCGCCGGGCGCGCAGTTCGCGGTGGGCGAGATCGTCGAGGCGAAGTACGGCCGCGAGTGGGTGCGCGGGCGCGTCGCCGCGATCCGGCGCGATGGGTCCGGGCTCGCTTACGACGTGCGTCTAGACAACGGCAAGCGCGGGATGGTGCCCGCCCGGATGCTGCGCAGGCCCGCCGGCTCCTGAGCGGGAGCGCGCCGCACGCCTCAAGTTGGCGGTTGGCAGTCGGCGGTTGGCAGCAAGAGAAAGTCGGCAGTGGACAGTGGGCAGTGGGCAGCAGACCGAGCGATGCGAGCGTCTAGACTGAACTGCCGACTGCCAACTTTCTTTTCTCACCAACTCCGCGGCCGCCCCGTGTCGAGGTGGACGAAGTCCGACTCGCGGTAGTAGCCCACCCCGCCGCGGCCGAGGACCTTCGCCGCGTCGCGCAAGCGCGCGGTGTCGACGCCGACGAGCCGGACGTCGATCGCGCGGCCGTCCATGTGCAGGCTGCGCCTCGCCACGCCGCCGCCGCCCGTCCGGCGCAGCATCGCGTTCGTCCCGGGCGAGCGGTAGCCCGAGATGATCTCGAACGCGCGGCCGCCGCATGCCCCGCACAGCGCGTGCAGCGTGTCGAGCAGCGCGACGTCGATCGCATGCGCCTCGCCGGTGCGGAAGTCGCGCAGCAGGTGCTGCACCTCGGCCAGCGCCTCGGGCCGGTACGCGCCGTCGGCGAAGTAGACGGCGTGCAGGCGCTCGCCGGTGTGGGTGTGCGAAAACGAGAGGGCGCGCGGCGCGGCCGCGCGTGCAGCGGCGCTTGCACCGCCGAGCCCGATGCCGAGCGGCGCGGCGGCGAGGCCCCTGAGCAGCAGCCGGCGGCGCGCGGCGGTGGGGTGGACGGACATCGAGCTTTCTCCCGGAGCTGCAGACGGACTGGATTCCCGCTTGGATTCCCGCTTCGATTCCCGCTTCGATTCCCGCTCGCGCGGGAATGACGGGCTCCTTCGGAGCCCGGATACCGGACCGAGGCCGCATGGTATAACAGGACGCCGGTCTCGCAACACCTCGACGTGCCCCCGATCGCCTCATTCCGTGCCTATCGCCGCATCGGCGCGATGATCGCCGCCGCGGCGCTCGCGGCCGCCGCGGGCGCGGCGCGGGCCGACGCCGCCGCGAGCGAC
>WYBJ01000106.1 GCA_011525945.1 Burkholderiaceae bacterium
CAAATTCACCATCCGCCGCCTGCGTCCGAGCGGTTCGATGGGCGAGCACGACCTGTACGGCTGCCAGCAGTACGCGCCGCTGTTCGACGTGGAAATTCCCTGAACGACCGCCGGCGCGCGCCGGCCGATAGCCCTGCGATTGACGGGCGTCGTCCTCGGTGCGATTTGCCGCGATCGGCGCCGTCAATCGGTTAACCGCCACCCGAGTCCGTACCCAGGTCGGCGCCGAGCAGCGATAATCGAGCCCTTTCGCGCTGCTCGGGTACGAGCGATGACGATGAGATCACCCGCGCCGGGTCGGGATGACGCGGGCGATACGCAGCGCTGCACAACGCAGAAAGGACGTCCATGGGCCTGATCGAAAGCAAGCTCGCCGGCATGGGGCTTTCGCTGCCGGCGATGCATCCCTATCCGAGTCCGAACCGCACGGCGTGCGTACGATCGGGCAACCTGTTGTTCCTGTCCGGCCACGGCACCGGGCGGCAGGCGATGCCGCTCGCTATCAAACAGTACGGGAAGGTTGGTACCGAGGTGTCCGAGCAGGAGGCATACCTGTGTGCGAAGTCGGTCGCACTCGCGATGATGGCGACGATCAAGGCCGAAGTTGGCGACCTCGATCGCGTGCGGCGCGTGATTCGTCTCTACGGCATGGTCAATTCCGCGCCCGGATTCGAGCGCCAGTTCGCCGTGATCGACGGCGCGTCCGATCTGTTCTACGAATTGTGGGGGCCGGAATTCGGCCGGCATGCGCGCGCCGCCGTCGGGATTGCCGAGCTGCCGCGGCGCGCGGTGCTCGAGATCATGGGTGAGTTCGAGTTGCATCCGCAAGCATGATGCGGTCGTTTCCGCCCTTCGTTATCGCAGTCAGTTCGATCCGAGGAGAAGCCATGACAACGCGCATCGCCATCGCTTGCGTCCTGGCGCTGAGCGCCGGCGCCGTATGTGCACAGGAATTTCCGACCCGACCGATCCGCTTGCTGGTCGGTTTCGCACCAGGTGGTCCGACCGACATCACCGCGCGCCTCGCGGCCCAGCATCTGTCGGAAACGCTCAATCAGCAGGTCGTTGTCGACAATCGGCCGGGTGCGGGCGGCACCGTCGCCATGACGACGCTCACCCAGGCCGCGCCCGACGGTTACACCTTGTCGCTTTGCGCCAACGGCGAGATGGCGATCTCGCCCAATCTGCGCCCCAATCTCGCGTACGATCCGCTCAAGAGCGTCGCGTTCATCAGCCGCATCGGCGCAAGCCAGCTCGTGCTGGTGGTGCACCCGTCGCTGCCGGTGAAATCGGTCGCGGATCTGATCGCCCTGGCCAAGGCCCGGCCGGGCGCGATCAATTTCGCCTCCTCGGGTATCGGCTCCACGGCGCATCTGTCCTCGGAGCTGTTCAAGCACATGGCCGGCATCAACATCGTGCACGTCCCGTACAAGGGCGCGGGCCCGGCGCTGACGGACCTGATCGGAGGGCAGGTGCAGATGCTGATCACCGGTTTCTCGGGCGCCGCGCCGCACGTCAAGTCGGGGAAGTTGCGCGCGCTCGGCGCAACCGGAGCCAAGCGGATGTCCGCGATGCCGCTGTTGCCCACGATCGGCGAAACGGTGCCCGGCTACGAGGTGACATCGTGGTACGGGATCGTCGCGCCGGCCGCCACCCCACGCGCGCTGATCACGAAACTGCACGGCGTGCTCGCCGCGATGGTGCGTAAGCCGGAGGTCGCCGCGCGCCTGGTCTCACTTGGCATCGAACCCGAAGGCAGCTCGCCGGAAGAATTCTTGGATCAGACCCGGCGCGAGATCGCGAAGTGGGCCAAGGTGATCAAGCAGGCGGGCGTGAAGTTGGATTGATGACGGCGCGCGGACGCTTGCAGCCGATCACAACCGGGTCGGCTTCGATTCGCTTTCTGCCATTGCTCCGGCTGGGCACGCTGCGCACGCGGATCACACCGGTGAATAGCATGCGCGCGTTCGATGCGACGGACGCTCAACGCGAACGAAACTGCTTCAGAGTGCGCATGTCGATCACCAGGTCGAATTTCCCTTCTCGCGGCGCTTTCTCCCCAGATGTAAGGGTATAGGTGAATCCCTCGGGCAACCCGGCGGGAAAGCGCCGTCGCAACGCGCACTTGAACATCTCCGCGACGGCCCAGTCGGTGTCCGACGACAGCGAGCCGAACTCGTCGGCGAATATTCGCTGCGTGGCGCGATCATCGATGGACGACTGGATCACGTAGATCTTCATTCCGGGTTTGAGCGCATTCGACATCGCGCCAACAAGCACGATCTGCCACTCCCGACCTTGCGGCTCGGCGATGAGCGTGTAGCTGTACCGGTTCGCGCTCACGGCGCCGATGACGAGCATCAAACTCAACGCAGCATGGTGCACAGCGCGGTTGATACGCCCGCACGCGTGCAGCGTGCGTAGCGCATACACGACCAATACCACGACCAGGCCCGCAAGCGCGTAGGTCGTGCGATAGCTCGGGACACGCAGCGCCGCCGCCAGATTGACCGAAAAGGCAACGAACGGCAGCACGCCCAGGACGAAGAGCGCACTCCACCGGTCGATCGGGGTCCGATTCACGCGCGCGTGGAAGCCGGCGGCGATCAACGCCGTAACGAGCGCGACGGCAATCCAGAAAACGACCGGCGTATCGAAGCGATCGCGCAGCACGAACAGCGCGCCAGAGTTGGCAACCGGCCCGGAGACGAACCAGGCAAGCTTCCCGAGGGGATCGGTCTCGAACCCGAAGACACCCGCCTGCCTGAGCCAGCCGAGCGCGAACGCGATTCGCATCGCCACGAAGCCCGCGGCGAGACCGCCCAGCCCGGTCGCAAGGTGCGCACCGCACCACGCGAACCGTTCACGTGCGCCGTCGCTTCGCATGAGCATGGCGGCGGCGAGCGGGACGACGAAGAACAGCGCGCTCGGTTGATAAGTGAGCCCGGCCACGACATAGGCGCCGAATCCCAGCGCCCACACTCCGAGCCGCCGCCCGCACACGCGCGCGAGCGCCGCGTCAGTCGCGGCGAAGCCGCAAAGCGCGAGCAGCACCGCGAACGCGAGCGGCCACGCGATCGCCCAGCCCACGGTGATCTGCGCCGCCGGCAACAGCCCGATCGCGAGCCCGGCGGCCGCGCTTTCGAACGTCGACCACCCCTGCCGTTGCAACAGTCGCATCAGCACCAGGCCGATCAGCGCCAGCAGGACGACCGATCCGAACCGCAGCCACTGCAGATTCGTCACCTCTCCGTGCAGGCCGCCCACCGAAGCGACCAGCAGCGGGCCGTATGCCGGACGCCCGTAGGAGGCCGTGAAGCGCATCAGGTGCCCGGGAACTTCTCGGCTTTCGCGCAAGTGCGCATAGTCGTCGCGAAAGCCGTACTCGTGAAAGACCGTGGGCCAGTACACGGCAGCCAGCACCAGCACGAACAACAGCGCGATACAAATCCGGCTGCGCACTAGCTGCTCGCACGAACGTAATACTGCGCGCCCAGCGGCAACCACGTCAGACCGCGCTCGAGTGCGCGCAGCCGGCGCAGCCACGCAGGGAAGAATATGCGGTAGCGGATGCGAGCACTGCCAAAGCCCGCTTGCAGCACGCGCGCACGCATCGTCGGCGCCATGATCAGTTCTGCGTTCTCGTCGAACTCGCATGTGCTCACGGCGTGCCGCGTGAGCGGATTGAGTGGATTGTGCTCGAAAACGAAGAGCAGGCCGCCGGGCCTGAGGACGCGCCGGATCTCGCGCAGCAAGCCGACATGCTCCGTGTGCGCGATATGATGGAACACGCACGACGCCAGGGCGAGGTCGAAGCTTGCCGCCTGAAAGGGGATGGTCGCGCCGTCGAAATGACGGAATTCGGCGTCGCCGCGATGTTTGGCTGCGCCGATTGCGAGACTGCGCTGCGACACGTCCAGGCAGGTGATGCGCGCGGCGGGCAAATGCCGGCGGAAAAACGGCACCGAGTAGCCGACGCCGGCGCCGAAATCGAGCACGCGCCCGCCGAGCGCCGCCGGGGTGCGCGCCGCCTCGGCTGCGATGTCCTTGATCTTGTACTCGGCGAAGTACTCCGGACTCTCGCCCGAGAGCCTGATGTTCGCGGCGTGCAGGTCGCGATACTCGGCGGCGAACTTGTCGAATTCGGCTTCGTCCATTCGACGCAGGCTCGCTAAAGATCGCGCGATCCGATGAGCGCGATACCGCGCTGAGCGATCAGCGTCCTGATCCCGGTGCTCGTAAGCGCATCGCGCTCGGCCGGGCCGGCATAGCCCCACTGGTGGTGCGGGCCGCCGCTGTCTTCTTCTGCGGGATGGCACATGAGCTCGATCGTGCCGCGCGCGGGAAGGTTACGCAAGATGATCTCCAGATTGTGCTGCGTGAGCCTGCCGCCGAAATGGAAGCCGGCGAACCGGTCCGCGTGCGGCAGGCGCTTGAGCGCCGAAGCCGCGCACAGTGCGTTCAACGCGAGCTGCTCGGCGAGCCGGCGCGGGCGGCCGGCGCCGCCGAACATGTAGGCTTGCAGCGGCTCGCAAGGATAGCGCACGATGCCGATGGCGTGCGCAGCGGCCAGATCGGCGACGATACGCGCAATGCCCGGCAGCGCGTGCACGTGCTGATGGCTGTCGAGATGGCTGATCGCAAGACCGCGGCTCAACGCCAGCCGAATCTGCGCGTCGAGCTCGGCGCGCACCTCGGCAGCGAGAACCGCACCGCGCGCATACCGGCGCGCGAAATCGATCGCGTGCAAAGCGAAGCGCCCGTTTCGGCCGACGAGCGACGCAACGCTAGCCGCTGCGGACACGGGCGCGAGCCCCGTAAGCGTGAGATGAAGGCCGATGTCGAGCCCCGGATTCGCTTTCGCCAGCGTCACGGCGTGCTCGAACGCAGGGCCGTTGGCCATCACCGAGGCCGAAGTGACAATCCCGTCGCGATGCGCCGCAACGATGCCGCGATTGATGGCCGCAGAGAGCCCGAAGTCGTCGGCGTTCACGATCAGCCGCGCGCCGGGGGCGCTCACGTGGCTTTGCTCGAAGGCTGCGCTGAGCGCGCGAACGCCCAGTGCTTGCAGCCGAGATAGTTCAGCGTCATGACCGCGAGCGTCGTCGGCACCCACACCGCGATCTCGGGATAACGCAGCACGTCGACGAATCGATACATCACGCCGCTGCTCAGCGCAAGGCTCGAAAGATTCACGACCGCGAAGCGCAGCGCTTGCTCCGCGGTGCTCCCTGAAGCGCGAAAAGTCCATGCACGGTTGAGCAGAAAGCTATTCACCATGCCGGCCAGGTACGCGAGCAGGTTGGCGAGCGCCGCCGCAGGGAAGTGCCGTTGCACGACATCGGGCAGGTGATTGAAGGCGAGGAGGAAGACGGCGAAGCTCACGAAAAAATTCGTGACGCCGACGAGCGCAAAGCGGATAGCGGTATGCGCGTGACCCGCGCGCAACGTGCGCAGCCCGATCACGTGCCGGTGCGCGCGTCGGGCGACGAAGCCGGCTTGAGGTGCGCGCGGTTGCGCGGCCTCAGTGTGGCGCCGGCGGTCTCGCGCACCAGGAAGCGCGGCCGACCCCGCACCTCGATCACGATGCGACCCACGTACTCGGCCAGAATCGCGAGCACGACGAACAGCAGGCCGAAGAATCCCGACATGATCGCCAGCGACGACGCCCAGCCCGGTACGACGGCCCGATCGAGCCACCAGCCGAGGATCGCGTAGCTCACGCCGAGAAACGACAAGGTGGAGGCGGCGAGCCCGATGACCACGGCAATGCGCAGCGGTACGAGCGAGAACGAGCTGATGCCGTGCCATGCGAGCGTCAGCATCTTGCGCATGTCGTAGCTGCTTGCGCCCGCATGGCGCTCGCCGCATTCGAACGACACGGCCGCCGTCGCATAGCCCACCCAGTGCACGATCCCGCGCAAGAACACACCCTCTTCCTTGAACTTGAGGATCTCGTCGAGTACTTGCCGATCGAGCAAGCGAAAATCCGCCGCGCCGGGTTCGATGCGCACGCCGCTCAAATAGGAGAAAAGCCGGTAGTACAGCCGCGAGGTGAGCGTCTTGCTCAAGGCGAGGCTGCCGGCATCGCGGCGGATCGCATGCACGATCTGATAGCCTTCGCGCCATTTCTGGATCAACGAGGGCAGTACCTCGGGAGGATGCTGTAGGTCCGCATCCATCGAGATCACGGCGTCCCCGCGCGCCGCGGCGAGCCCTGCGAGCAAGGCGTTCTGGTGGCCGAAGTTGCGCGACAGCCGCACCCCGCGGACTCGGCCGTCTTCAGAGGCGAGCGTCATGACGCGTTCCCACGTCCGGTCGGTGCTGCCGTCGTCGACGATCACCACCTCCCAGTCGGCGCATTCCGGGCCACCGATCAGCACCTGCATCTGCGCGCTTACCCGCGCGTGCAGCAATTCGAGGTTGCGTTCTTCGTTGTGGGCTGGTACGACGATGGAGATCATGTCGGTCGCAAGCACGGATGACGCACCGGCTTTTTACCATACGCGGTGGTGGGAGCCGGCATTCGTATCTAGAAACGTCGCGCGGGGTTTCGCGGATGACAAGGGTTCCGGACGTTTTTGAAACCCTCCCTCTGAAGGAGAGGCTGTTCGTGCGCGCTCGCCTGGCTAGCGCGCCGCTGACCGAACTGGCGGCGCGCGCGCAAGGTTCGTCGCTGCTCGACGTCGGCTGCGGCCATGGCGTCCTGGTTGCGCTGCTCGCGGCCGGCCGGCGCGAGCGGCGCATCGTCGGCATCGATCCGGACCCGCGCAAGATCGACTGGGCGCGCCGATCGGTCGGCCGCTGCGGCAACGTCGAGTTGATTGCGTGCACGATCGATGCCCTGGCTGCCGAGCGGCCGGCCGCGTTCGATACCGTGCTCGTGGCCGACGTGCTCTATTTGCTGGCGGCCCGGGACTGGGCGCCGTTCCTCGACGCGGCGCGCGCGCTCTTGCGTCCCGGCGGGCGGTTGGTGCTGAAGGAAGCCGAGGATGACGGCTCGTGGCGCATGACCAAGGCCTTGTGGCAGGAGCGACTGATGGTGCATCTCTTGCGGCGTACTCATTCGAGTGGTGCCGTAGGGTTTGTGCCGCGCGGAATGCTCGTGGCATCGCTGCAGCGTGCGGGCTTCGCGATCGAGGAGACGGTCGCGCTCGCGCGCGGCTATTCGACACCGCACGTGCTCTTTACGGCGCGCGCGGCCTGATCGTACGGCCCGCGCATGCCGTGCGACCGAATGGTGCGAAAACTGCGGGGACAACGCACCCGCTTGGTGCAACGCCTGGCCCCCGGAGGCGCCGCGACATACGCGCAGCCGGGCGGCGGCCGAATCGCGCTACGCCGACGCCAGCACGGTCTGCGGCGGCGGCGTCTTGTGCCGCGGCAACGACATGGCCAGCGGCACACCCACGCAGCCGACGATCAGCGAGGTCGCGAGCGCCGACGTGTAGTCGCCCGTCATGTCGAAGAGCTTGCCACCCAGCCAGCCGCCGAGGGCCATGCCGATGCCCGAACCGACCATCTCGAACGAATAGATCGAGCTCAAAGGGGCCTTCACGCCGAAGAGTTGCTTGTTGATGATGGGAAAGCCGACCATCTCGCCGCCGTAACTCAGGCCAAAGACCACGGCGAAGAGATAGAACACCCATGGTTCGCTGGCAAAGAACAGGATGATCACGGGCAGGGTCTGCCCGAGCAGCGACAACGTGAGCGTCACGCGACCGCCGAACCGGTCGGCGATGACGGAAAAGGCGAAGCGACTGATCACCGAGCTGCCTGCAATCGCGGCCAGCACACCGGCTGCCTCCACGCCCGGAATGCCCTTGAACGTGGCCATGGATACGACGTGCACGAGGATGACCGAATGCGAAAGGCATCCGAGGTGGTGGATCGCAGTCAACCGCCACACCACGGGTTGGCGCAGAATCTGGCGCACGCTGACCGGTTCGGAAGCGGCTGCGGCAGCGGTCTGCGCTCTCACCGGCGCGTCCTCGCCGCCGTAGGGCTGCAGACCCTTGACCGCCGGATTGCTGTAGATGAAGAGCGAAAAGAACGTCAGGATGGCGCCCAGGACCACGCCGATGAGGGTGAAGGTGTCGCGCCAGCCCTGCGTTTCGAGCAGCCAGCGAAACAGCGGCGCGAAAATCATCGGTCCGAGACCTTGGCCCGCCCAGTACAAGCCCATGACGACGCCGAGGTGGCGGTGAAACCAGCGCGTCATGATGACGGGCAGGAGCACACTGAAGGCCGCGTGCCCCATCGAGCCGACGAACAGGCCGTAGATGATGTAGAACTGCCACAGCGCCTCGATCGAGCCCAGCAGCACGGTGCCCGTGCCGATCATCGCGGCGGCGATCAGCATGAGCTGGCGCGCCCCGAAGCGATCGCCCAGCCAGCCCATGATCACTACCGCCGGCAGTCCGATCAGGAACGCCAGCGAATAGGCAAACGAGATGTCGCCGCGCTTCCAGCCGAACTGTTCGACCAGCGGATCGATGAAGACGCCGAACGAGGTCTGATCGGCACGCGCGACGACGTTGAGGACGCACGCGGCGACGAGCACGATCCAGGCGTAATGAAAGCCGCGCGCTTTTATGCGTGCCACGAGATAGCCCGTTGGAGTTGTGTGAGTGACTTGCCGCCGTTATGGTACCAGTCCCGGCACCCCGAAGCGCTCCGGGCGCGCGGCCAAGTGTCGGCGGCGCCCGGCGAGGCCTGTACCGGACACGCGCGGGGGCGTAACATGCGATGCGACGTCCGTTGCGTTCCGCTGAGCCTTGTCATGAGATATCTTTGGGTCGGCCTGCTGGTCACCTCGATCGCCAGCCTGGAATTTCTGCACGAGCTTGGCAGCGGCACGTTCGGCGGCTCTGTCTGCAGCGCGCCGGAAGTGCGGCAGGATGTGATGCGCGAGGCCCTTTTCCAGCACCTCAAGAGTCACTGACGGCGCTGATTTGCGCACCGGCCATGCCGCTGGGATCCGACCCCTCCGAAATGGAAAGCTTGCGACCTACAGCGCATACCTGGCATGAACACTGACGTCGACCAAGACCACGCGGCGAGTCGCATTCTCGCGCTCCCCACCTACCACTGGGATGTCGCCGCCAGCGGCGATGAGGCGGCGGCATTCACGCACACGGTCAGCGAGAACGACATCGCGGCGTACTGCGAGGCGGTGCGCAATTACAACCCGCTCTATCGGGATCGCGCCGCCGCCCGAGCAGGCCCGTTCGGGCGCATCGTCGCTCCGCCGGCGTTCGCCTTCATGGTGGCGCCGCACCGGCGCAACGAAGCGATGCACGCCAAGGGGTTTGCCGCCCCCGAGGAGAAGGGCGAGTACCAGACACCGTACGCCAAGTGCGAGCTGCGGCTGTTCCGGCCGATACATGCGGGCGACACGGTGATCTCGCGCACCTTCCTCGAGGACAAGCTCGAGCGGCGCGGCAAGCGTTTCGCCCAATGGCGCACGCAGGCGAGCGACGCTGCGGGCGAGATCGTGCTCGATTACGTCTACACCACGATCTGGCCGGACGGCCCCGGCGTGGCCGCCAAGCTGCAGGCGGCGGCCGCCGCCGATCCGCTGCCCGAGATCGATCCGCACGATGCGCTTGCGCCGGTGACGAAGCATGAAACGCAGGAGGCGATCGACCGTTACGCCACCCTCACGCGGCTTACGCCGCGCATCGGCACCAATCTGCACCAGGACGCGGAGTTCGCCCGGCGCACGCTGTTCGGCGGCACCGCGAACACCGGGGTGGCGAGCCTCGCCTACTGCGCCGAACTGCTCGAGCAGGCGTACGGCCCGGCCGCGTTGCTTCGGCCCGGGGCGCGCGTGGAGTACAAAGGAATACGCCCGGTGCGCGCCGGCGACCAGATCGTGCTCAGGGGCAGGGTAACGGCACGCGACACG
The DNA here is from genome assembly GCA_011525945.1 of Burkholderiaceae bacterium. GTDB lineage: Bacteria > Pseudomonadota > Gammaproteobacteria > Burkholderiales > WYBJ01 > WYBJ01. The sequence continues at coordinate 9,911 of WYBJ01000106.1, forward strand.
CACAGCCACCAGGTGGAAATCTGGCTGCATGCGCAAGACGGCGTGTTGCGCGGGGTGGGCAGCGCTACGGTGATCCTCGCGCCGCGTTGAGCCGCATTCGCCGGCTCAATCGAGCGGCCAGGGCATCTCGATCAATTGTTGCAACAAGCCACGCGGGTAGTCGAGCACCATGAAGTGCCCGAACGCGCTCAGCACCGCGACCGCCCCCGTCGCGCCGACCACGCACCAGCGCCATTTCGAACCGGCCTTGATGCGAAGGAAAGCTACGATGTAGACGAATACGCCGAGTATGAAGCCGACGAGGCCGATCGCCGCCGGCAGCGCCAGCATCCAACCCAGGACGTGAAACTCGCTGTGCACGGGTCGGTCGCTTGCCGGCGCGTGCTCGGCATCGTACAGCGCATAGTTGGGGCGCTTACCGCAGAAGATGATCGCGATCGCAGCGAGCAGCGCCAGCGTGATGACGGCCACCGACAGCGGGAACACCTTGCTCAGAAAGGCGAGCTCGGACATGTCGTACATGGCATATGCGACGCACGCGATCAGCAGGCCGAGAAACACCGCCTGCGGGCCCTTGGCCACGCTCGCGTGCGCACCTTCGGCCGACAACGCCTCGCGGTGCGGCTTCATTCGCACCGCCAGGAAAACCGAAACAGCGATCAGCGCCAGCATGAACTGCACCCCGCCGCGCTCGAGAAAGCTCATGCCGTAGACCTGGATCGACTGGTACACCGAGGCGTCCAGGCGGTTCGACAGGACGAAACCGATCAACAACGCAGGCGGGGACCAGCCGAAGCGTTTCATGTAAACGCCGAGCACGCCCAGCACGAACAGCGTCACCAGGTCGTACCAGCTGCGCGTAGCCTGATACGCCGCGAAGTAGATGATCACGATCATGTACGGTGCGAGTGTTGCGAACGGCACGATCGTGAGCCGTGCGATCGGCTTCGCCAACAGCAGGCAAGTGACGGTGCCGAGCACGTTGGCGATCGCCAGCGACCAGATGATGACGAACGTGAGGTCGAGATGGCGCTCCATCATGCCGATGCCCGGCTCGACGCCGAGCAGGATGAGGCCGCCGAGGAATATCGCCATGCTGCCCGAACCGGGAATGCCGAACATCAACGCCGGCACCAGCGCGCCGCCGTTGTCGGCGTTGTTGGACGATTCGGGTGCGATCACGCCGCGGATGTCACCCTTGCCGAGCATCTCCCGGTCCTTGGTTGTCTGCACCAGGTGGCCGTAGGCGATCCAGGTGGTCACCGGCCCGCCCAGCCCGGGCAGCGCGCCCAAGACCGCGCCCAGGGCCGAGCAGCGCAGCACGAGCCACTTGTGCTGGAGCGTTTCCATGAAGCCGCGCAGTGTGCCCGAACCGAGCTCGGGCGTGGATGAGATGCTGATATGCCGGCGCAGGACATCGACGATCTCCGGCACCGCGAACATCGCAAGCCCCACGATCACGATGTTGATGCCCTCGCTCAGATAAACGCTATCGAACGCGAGCCGGTACTCCCCCGTGGCCGGTGCATCGCCGATGCTGCCCAGGAGCAACCCCACCCCGCAGGTGGCGAGTCCCTTCAGCGGACTTGCGCCGGTCAGCATGCCGACCATCGTGAGCGCCAGCAGGATCAACATGAGCTGCTCGGCGAAGCCCACACCGAGGATGATCGGGCGCGCGAACTGGATCGCGAGCGTGAGCACGAAGGCGCCGAACAGCCCGCCGATCAGCGATGCCGAGAAAGCCGCACCGAGGGCGCGCGCGGCCTCGCCGCGCCGCGCCAGCGGGAAACCATCCATGATGGTCGCCTGCGACGAAGAGCTGCCGGGTATGCCCATGAGCACTGCGGGGAAGGTATCCGAGGTGTTGTTGACCGCGAGCAGTCCCACCATCATGGCGAGCACCGGTCCCGGGTCCTTGCCGAACACGAACGGCAGCATCAGCGACAGCATTGCCGTGCCACCGAGCCCAGGCAAGATGCCGATCATCAGGCCGAGTGTGGTGCCCACCAGCAGATACGCCAGGTGCTCGAAGCTGAGCAGCGTGACGAGCGCCTGCAGCAGTTCGCCGAGCATCTACCGGGCCGCCGCGACGCTCGGCACAGGCGAGAACCGCGGCGCCAGGACGGCCCGCTGCGACCGAGCGTTCCAGGCGTCGCGACCCGGTCTAGTGGTCTTTGCGCCGTGCATCTGACCTCCCCCAACCGCGCCCAGGCGGCGGTTTCCATGGTGGCTGCGGCGACTCCGGCGCCGCGCGCACCGCGGCATTCTACTGGACCACCTTGTCGTACGCACAAGCGGCGTTCAGCGCCGGCGAGCGCTCGGTCAGGAGCCGGCGCGGGCCAAGTTCGACGGCCAACCGCCGGAATCGGCGGCGGTGCCGCTTGCAGCGTCGTCCGCCGCGGCCAGGCACGTCCGTGAAGTCTGCGGCGCGTACCGATTGATTCAGATCAACACCACGCGATTCGACCGCCCTATGCTTCGAGCAGGGCGTGCATTTACGACTGCGCGTGCAAACCGTTTTACGATGGAGTGTGCGATGAGGCTTCGCCGTGCGTTGATCCGCGTTTGCTGTGCGGGAGCCGTGACCCTCGTCGGCGTACATGCGCAATCGGCTCCGATCGCGCTGCGGCAGGGCGATGTGGCAGTACTGCACGGGGGCGTCGGCGCCGAGGAACGCGCCGCCATGACGCACAACGCCGCAGACTACAATCTGCGGCTCACGTTCGCGGCCAAGGGCAGCGGTGCCTATCTGGCTGGCGTGAAGGTCACGATCCGCAACGCGCGTGGCGACACCGTGCTCGACACGATCGCCGCCGGGCCGTGGCTGTTCGCCCGCCTGCCGCAGGGAACGTTCAGCGTTGCTGCGCGGGTCGCAGACCAGACGCTCACGCAGACATTGTCCATCCCGATTGCAGGCCATCGCGACTGGGTGTTCCGTTTCGATGCGCCGGCACTGCCTTAAGGAGGCAACGACATGTACCGAAAGATCCTCGTGCCGGTCGACGGCAGCAAGACCTCGCTGCTGGGCCTGGAGCATGCGATCGCGCTCGCTGGCGACCAGCAGGCGAGCGTGCGCATCCTCAACGTGGTCGACGAGATGGTCCTGACCACGATGATGGCAGAACCCGTTGCCGTACCGATCGACGACATCCTCGAATCGATGCGCGCGGATGGGCGCAAGGTTCTGGACAAGGCGCTGGCGCGCGCGCAGAA
>WYBJ01000107.1 GCA_011525945.1 Burkholderiaceae bacterium
CGCCGCGCGGGCACACAACGCTCCCCTCTCCCACCGGGAGAGGGGTTGGGGGTGAGGGAAGAGGCGCCACGCGAGGTTCCAGGGCGCAAGTCGCGATGCGCCATCGTGGCGTCTCTCCCGGGGGGATCGTCGTATGCAGCGGCGATGGCGTAAACTTGGGCGCGGTTCGATTGGCTGCGCCCACGTGCGCGCGCGAACGTCCAAAGGAGAACGCGATGAGCGAACAAGCCCTCGTACGCTTCGACGTCGAAGACGGTATCGGGGTCATCACCGTCGACAACCCGCCCGTGAATGCGCTCAGCCCCGGGGTGCCCGAAGGCATCATCGCCGCACTCGAACACGGGGAGGCGGACCCGGGCGTGAAAGCCATGGTGCTGATGGGCGCGGGCCGCAGCTTCATCGCCGGCGCGGACATCCGCCAGTTCGGCAAGCCGCGCGCCGCTCCGGCGCGTCGTACTTACGACGTGCTCGATCAGGGGAGCAAGCCGATCGTCGCCGCCATTCACGGCTTTGCGCTCGGCGGAGGTCTGGAAAACGCCCTCGCATGCCACTACCGCATCGCCGTGCCGAGCGCCAAGGTCGGCTTACCGGAGGTGCTGATCGGCATCCTGCCAGGAGGCGGCGGCACCCAGCGCCTGCCGCGCCTGATCGGGCCGAAGGCGGCGATGGAGATGATCGTGAGCGGCCGCCATGTCGCCGCTGCGGAAGCGAAGACGCTCGGCATCGTCGACGAGGTGGTCGAAGGTAAGGACTTGCGCAAGGAGGCGGTCGCGTACGCCAGGGGCATCGCCGAACGCCGGCCGCTGCCGCGGGTGCGTGACATGAGCGAGCGGCTTGCCGAAGCGAAAGCCGATCCCGGCATGTTCGAAGCGATGCGCAAGTCGATCGCGCGCAAGGCGCGCAATCAGATCGCGCCGTATCACTGCATCGCCGCAGTCGAGGCGGCGGTGTCCGAGCCCTTCGACGAGGGCGTGAAGACCGAACGCAGGCTCTTCGCCGAGCTGGAGAATTCGGACCAGGCGCGCGGTCTGCGCTACGCTTTTTTCGCCGAACGCGAAGTCTCGAAGATCCCTGACTTGCCCAAGGACGCGCCGTTGCCGGAAATCAAGTCGGTGGCGGTGATCGGCGCCGGCACGATGGGCGGCGGTATCGCGATGTGCTTTGCCGATTTCGGCATGTCGGTGAAAGTCCTCGAGGCTAGCGCCGAGGCGATGGCGAAGGGGTTGCAACGCGTTCGCGATAACTACGCCACCAGCGTCAAGCGCGGCAGCCTGAAGCAGGGGGAAATGGACAAACGCCTGCCGCGCATCCAAGCGGTGGAAAGCTACGAGGCGATCGCCGATTGCGACCTGGTGATCGAGGCGGTATTCGAGGAAATGGAGGTGAAGAAGCAGGTGTTCGAGCGGCTCGACGCCGTCATGAAGCCCGGTGCGCTGCTCTACACCAATTCGTCCGCGCTCGATATCGATGCCATCGCGGCCGTGACCAGGCGCCCGGAGCTGGTGGCGGGAACGCATTTCTTCAGCCCTGCGAACGTGATGAAGCTGCTGGAGGTCGTCGTGGGCAAGAAGAGCTCACCGACCACCATCGCGACCGCGATGAAGCTCGGCCGCTCGATCGGCAAGATCGCGGCGTGGGCAGGCAACACCGACGGTTTTGTCGCCAACCGCAGCCGTGCGCCGATGGTTACCGAGTCCAACCTGATGATCGAGGAGGGCGCGGCGCCCGAAGACGTGGACAAGGTCATGGTCGACTTCGGCTACCCGATGGGCCCGTTCGCAGTCGGCGACCTGGCGGGGCTCGACATCAGCTACGCTTCGCGCCGCCGCCGTGCAGCAGCCGACCCGAACTACCGCAAACTGCCGATTCCGGACCGACTGGTTGAGTTGGGGCGCAAGGGGCAGAAGACCGGGGCGGGGTGGTATCGCTATGAGCCGGGCGATCGCACGCCGCGCCCTGATCCTGAGGTGAAGCGCGTCATTCAGGAGGTCGCGAAGGAGATGGGGATTGCGCAGCGTGCGTTCACCCCGGAGGAGATTCTGCGCCGGCTGCTGTTCGCGTCCGTGAACGAGGCCTGCAAGATCGTCGAGGAAGGCAAGGCGCTGCGCGCGAGCGATGTCGACGTGATGTGGTTGCACGGCTTCGGCTTCCCGCGCTATCGCGGCGGGCTCATGTTCTGGGCCGACCAGATCGGATCGAAGGCCGTGTACGATCAGATCGAAACGTGGCATCAGCGTTACGGCGCGCGCTGGCGGCCGTCGAATCTGCTGCGCGCTGTGGCGCAGAAGGGCGGGCAATTGCGCGAGATCAAGGCGGCGGGTGTCTGATCGCCTATAATCGCGGTGGTCCGGGCGCATCGCGCCCGGAGCTGTGCGCGCCGCGTGCAGGACGCGGCGCCGGTCCGTTTGCCGACCATCCCGCTGCCTTTGCCGGCACCCCGCCTCGTTGAGCGGGGAAACGTTCCGTCTGGCCTTGCGCTCCGTCACGAAGGAGCAGCGCGCGTACGGGCGGTTTCCTTTGCCGGCGCTTCGCACGCGCACGGCCGTCAGGCCGCGCGGATCGTTGCGCCTGAGGACACGGTTTGCGGGGTAGTGGAACGAGCGTATGAGGATCATGTTATGAGCGCAGTGCTCTGCGAACGCATCGAAGCGATCTATCAGCAGGTCATCGCCCGCAATCCGGGCGAGGACGAGTTTCACCAGGCGGTGAAGGAGGTGCTCGAATCGCTTGGTCCGGTGCTGGTGAAATACCCGGAATTCTCCGAGCAGAAGATCATCGAGCGCATCTGTGAGCCCGAGCGCCAGATCATCTTCCGCGTGCCATGGCAGGACGATCGCGGCGAGGTGCACATCAACCGCGGCTTTCGCGTCCAGTTCAACAGCGCGATCGGCCCGTACAAGGGGGGGCTGCGCTTTCATCCTTCGGTGTACCTGGGCATCATCAAGTTCCTCGGTTTCGAGCAGGTGTTCAAGAACGCGCTTACCGGTATGCCGATCGGCGGCGGCAAGGGTGGTTCGGATTTCGATCCGAAGGGACGTTCCGATGACGAAGTCATGCGCTTTTGCCAGAGCTTCATGACCGAGTTGTATCGTCATCTGGGTGAATACTGCGACGTGCCGGCGGGCGACATCGGTGTCGGCGGGCGCGAGATCGGATACCTCTTCGGGCAATACAAGCGCCTCACCAACCGTTACGAGTCCGGCGTTCTCACCGGCAAGGGCATCGGCTGGGGCGGATCGCTGGTGCGCAAGGAGGCGACCGGTTATGGCGCGGTGTACTTCGTGCGCGAGATGCTGAAGGCGCGCAAGTCAGGGCTCGAAGGCAAGAGCTGTGTCGTCTCGGGCTCGGGCAATGTCGCCATCTACACCATCGAGAAGCTGCAGCAACTCGGCGCGAAGGTAATCGCTTGCTCGGATTCGCACGGGGTGGTGATCCACGAGCGCGGCATCGACCTGAGTCTCGTGAAGCAGTTGAAGGAAGTCGAACGGCGCCGCATCGCCGACTACGCCACGCGGCACAAGGATGCGCGCTACCTTGCCGGCGGCAATATCTGGGAGATTCCCTGCCAGGTGGCGATGCCGTCGGCGACACAGAACGAGCTCAACGGGCGCGACGCCGTGGCGCTGGTGAAGAACGGCTGTATCGCAGTCGGCGAGGGCGCGAACATGCCGACCACGCCCGAGGGCGTTCGGGTCTTCCTCGAAGCGAAGATCGCATTCGGTCCTGGCAAGGCGGCCAACGCCGGCGGGGTGGCGACTTCGGCGCTCGAGATGCAGCAGAATGCGAGCCGTGACTCCTGGACCTTCGCGTACACAGAGAAGAAGCTCGACGAGATCATGACCCGCATCCACGCCGACACCTACGCTACCGCGGAAGAGTTCGGCGCTTCGGGCAACTACGTGGCTGGCGCGAATATCGCCGGCTTCATCAACGTGGCGAACGCGATGGTCGCGCTCGGACTGATCTGATCGTTCGCGTGTCGGCGCTTTCCCCGTCGCGTAAACGGCGGCGGGCTAGGGCAGCACGCCGATTGCATTGATCTCGATCAGCATGTCGGGATGCGTGAAGGCCGAGATGGCGAGCATCGTCGATGCCGGTGGATTCGCGCCGAAGTACTCACGGCGCACTGCGTGGATGTCCTTGAAGCTGGCCATATCCTTGATGAACACATCGACACGGACGATATCGGCGAGCGCGCCGCCGGCGGCGCGCATGGCGGCCTGCAGGTTCTCGCACACCTGACGCGTCTGGGCGGCAATGTCGCCGACACCGACTATTTCTCCGCGCTCGTTCTTGGCCGTCAGGCCCGAGATGAACACGAGTTTGCCCGGGCGGGCGGTCGTGACGGTAGTCCAATGGCCGGTCGGTTTCGATACGCCCGCCGGGAAGATGTTCTCGCGCGCCACGGAATCGCTCATCGGTTTCTCCCTATCAGAAGTTCGCTCGTTCGCTCGCAGGTCAGATCACCAGGAATAGCCGACGCCTGCGCCGCCGCGCGGATCGGCGCCGCCGCGCATGCGTCCGCCGAGCGTCGATATGATATGCGCGCGCGACATGATCGGCTCGAAGCTGTGCGCGCTGTGGACGACCTTGTGTCCCATGGCGCGCAGCGCCGCGACGACCGCACCCGGGACGGTCGCCTCGGCGTGGATGCCTTTACCCTCGCAATGGATGCGCGGCACGGTGACGGCCTCCACCGGCGACATGCCGAAGTCGACCATATTCAGTATCGCCTGCAGCGTTGCGCTGATGATCACGCTGCCGCCGGGTGCGCCGGCGGCCAGAACCGGCTTGCCGTCTTTGAAGAGGATGGTGGGCACCATCCCGGTCGTGCGTGCCTTGCCCGGCGCCATCGAATTCTTGCGCCCCGGGATCGGATCGAACAGCTTCATCGAGTTGTTGTAATTGAACCCCAGCCCGGGCGTGACCACACCGGCAGCCGTGCCAAGCGTATGCGTGAGCGAGACCACGTTGCCTTGCTCGTCGAACGCGCACAGATGCGTCGTGCACGAAGGCGGCGCCTGGCGCTCGTCACCCGGAAATTCGCCGCGCTCGATGCGCCGCGCCCAATAAGCCGCCCGCTCGCGGGACACGAGCATCGCTGTGGGCACATCGGTGAAGCGTGGGTCGCCCAGGTATTCGTTGCGATCCGCGTGTGCGGCGGCCATGGCGCGGGCGACCAGGTCGATATGGCGCGCCGACGAGTGATCGAGCCGCGCAAGATCGAAGTGCTCCAGGATCTGCAGCATCTCGATCAGCGTCGCACCGCTGCCCGGAGGCGGATTGGAGCGCACGAGGTAGCCGCGATAGCTGCCTTCCAGCGGCGGATACAACTGCGGCCGGTACTCGGCCAGGTCGGCGCGCGTGACGTACGAGCCGTTGGCTTCGAGGTCGCGCGCGATCTCATCGCCCAGACGCCCTTCGTGAAACTCCCGCCAGCCCCCGCGCGCGAGTCGCTCCAGCGTGCGTGCATAGTCGGGCAGGCGCATGGTTTCGCCCACTTCGAAGAAGCGCCCGTCCGGATGCAGATACACGCGCGCGCATTCGGCTGTCTTGCGAATGCGCGTCATGCCGTCCGGAATGCCGGGTTGCCGGTAGCGCGCCCACACGCCTGCCATGTGCGGTGTGACGACGATGCCCTCGTCGGCCTGGGCGATGGCCGGTGCGATGAGATCCGCCCACGCCATCGTGCAATGCTGCTCGTGGAACGTGCCCAGACCCGCCGGCGTGCCCGGCGTCATGACCGCGCTGTATCCGATCTCGCTGCGGTAATCGTCGAACAGGCTGTAGCCCGAGATTTCGGTGCGGCCCTTGCAGTCGCTCTCCCACATGTCCGGGCGCACCTTCGCGCCGGCGCGATTGTAGAAATCCACCATGCCGCTCGCGCCGGTGCCGGCGCGGTAATAGTGCAAGGTACCCATGCCGCCGATGCCGCACATGAACGGATCGCTCACCATTTGGGAAAAGGCGGTCGCGACTGCGGCATCGAACGCGTTGCCGCCGCGGCCGAGAATGCCTACACCCACGTCGGCGGCACGTGGCTGCGGACAGACGACGACGCCTTTCATCGCCGGCGGGCTCCTATTCGGTAGCGAGCGTTCGCGCTTAGCGAACGCCTCAAAGCTGCTTCAGCGCTTCTAGCAGATCCTTGCTCTCCGGGATGGTGCCCGGCGCGTAGACCTGCGAGTAGCGGATGATTCCCTGCGCATCGACGATGAAGGCGGCGCGCGCATCCATGCCGCGCTGGTCGTTGAAGATGCCGTACGACATCCCGACCGCGCCGTGCGGCCAGAAATCCGACAACAGAGGGAAGGGCAGGCCGCCGAGCTGTTCCGCCCAGGCCTTGAGCGCGGGCACCGGATCGATGCTCAGTTGGAGAATTTCCACGTCGAGCTGCTTGAAATGGTCGTAGTTCGCACGGAACCCGAGGACTTGGTTCTTTCACCCGCCCGTGAAGGCGAACGGCATGAAGGCGACGACGGTCCTGCGGCCTTTGAACGAATTCAGTGCGAACGGCTTGTCCAGGTGCGAGGCAAGCGAGAAGTCGGGGGCTTGCGTTCCGGGCTGCAGCGCGGGCATGGCGCATCTCCTTATTGGACGGATCGGCGGATAAATCCGACCCGGGCAGCAAGGATACTTCGTCCCGCGCCCGCGGCCTAGTCTGAGTCTGTCTGCTGAAGCGGCGAGCCGGGTAGAATCGATCCACAGGGAGGATTGCATGGGCAATGCGCGATGTATCACGGTCATGGCGACGGCGGCAGTCAAAGCGGCGTTCCGCGAGCTCGTTCCGCTGTTCGAGCAGCGCAGTCGATGCGAGGTGGCGCCGATCTGGATTCCGACCATGGACATGCTGCACCGGCTCGAATCCGGTGAGGTCGTCGATCTCATTCTCCTCAGCGGCGAAACGATCGATGCGTTGAGCGGGAAAGGCATCGTCGCACCCGGCACACGGACCGACATCGTGAAGTCCCGGGTCGGCCTGGCCGTGCGTGCAGGCACCGCCAAGCCGGACATCGGTACGGCCGAGGCGTTCAAGCGATCGATGCTGCAAGCGAAATCGATCGCCTATTCTTTCGGTCCCAGCGGCATTTACATCGTGCAGCTATTCGAGCGTCTCGGGATCGCGACCCCGCTCGGGTCGCGCGCGCGGCAAGTCAAGGGCGTTCCGATCGGCGAGCTGGTCGCGAATGGGGAGGCCGAATTCGGATTCCAGCAGGTGAGCGAGCTTCTGCCCGTGCCGGGCATCGAGATCATCGCCCAATTGCCCGCGGGCATCGAAAAGGTCGAGGTGTTCGCCACCGGCCTGCATTCCAAGGCGCTGCAGCCCGACGCAGCGCGAGAATTCATCCAGCACCTGGTCTCCGCACAAGCCGCACCGATCCTGCGCGGCACCGGGCTGGAGCCTTTCGGCGAGGCGCGGCCGCAGTAACCGCGACCGAGGACGGGCTGAACGCGACGCGGATAACGGCGTGATGCGAAAGCTGCTTGCCGGGGCAAGTGAACGGCGCGAGACGCCCTTCACCTATCGCAGGTTACTCCGCAAGCAGCTCCGCCCCAGGCTTCAGCTCGCCGCGCTCGACGCGAGTGACCACGTCGGTGATTTTCTCGTGCGCGGGCGTCGCGATGCCGACGAGCTTGCCCTTCTCGACGATGTAGCCGTTCATGAGCGCGATCTCGGTGCGCCGCCCCTTGCGCATGTCCTGCGCCATGGAGGGCCGCTGGATGTCCGCGCGCGGGTTTGCCGACGCGCGCGCGTGCATGATCTGCTCGATCTCGGCCAGCGCATCGGCATTGCCTTCCGAGGCAAGTGCGAGGCGTTCGGGTTCCATCTTCCCGAGCTTCACGAGCTGATATCCGAGTGCCTGGCCAACGCGCACCGCTTCGCCGCCGAGCTTGATGGAGAAGCGCCGGATCGCGGCGTGGGCATCGAGCGCCTTGCCCGACATGCCGGTAGCTGCCGCGACGCCGTTGGCCATGCCGTTCTGGCAAAGCTTGCTCCAGCGTTCCCCCCATAGATTCGTAGTCGGCTTGCTGCTGTCGATCTGCGCCAGCATGCCGACCAGTTGCTCCACGCGAGGGGTCACGATGCCATGCACTTCGCCGACGCGAAACACGGTGTGCTGCTCGCCGCCTTTCGGCGCCATGCGCCGGATGCGCCCGGGCTCGTAGAGCTCCACCGAAATCACCGAGGCCACCACGCCGAGCGTCTTGCCCCAGCCGACGATGGCGGCGATCTTCTCCTCGTTCAGGCAGTTCTGCAGCGAGACGACGAAACCGCCCGCAGCGAGGTAGGGTTTGATGAGTGTCGTCGCCCATTCGGTGTCGTAGGACTTGACCGAGACGAACGCGATATCGATCGGCGCTTGCTTCGCCAGCGACTGCACCTCCGTGAGATGCATGGTCTTGGCGGATTTCACCGTGATCTTCTCCGCCTCGCTCAAGCCGTCGAACTCGAGCCCGCGTGAGCGGATCGCCTCGATGTTCTCGGGCCACATGTCGATCAAGGTGACATCATGGCCGCCATGCGCGAGCCAGCCCCCGACATAGCCGCCGAGCGCTCCGGCGCCTACCATCGCGATGCGTTTGGTCATGGTCGTTCTCGCTGTCGATCGATCTCTTGCTCTTGGTTTGTCATCAGGCGGCCGCGTGCGAAGCGATGGCAACGCGCGCGGGACGAGTCGAGCGGTTGCTCCACGCGTGATTCGCACCGCGCAAGATCGCGACATCACCGGCCGCCATCTTCACTTCCTGCGTATCGAGCACCAACGTGGCTTCGCCGTCGATCACGGCGCAGAACTCCAGCGTGCGCGTCTTCTGCATGTAGGGATGCGGCGCGGCCGCCGAATAGGTCGACGCCCGCGGCGAACCCATTGCGTGAAAATACGACTGTACCTCGCTCGCGCCCACTTTGCCTCGCCACACATCATCTGGTGGCAGGCAAAGCACCCGCAGCACCGAGCCCGGTGAGGGCGGCTCGAGCGTGTGCGGCAGGTGCAGGGTCTCGTACACGATCTTCGCCGGCGCGGAGTCGGTTACCCACAAGCGCGCGTTGGCAAAACCGGGGCGCGCAGGATCGGTGCGCACGTCGGGTGCGGGGCCCGCGCCGACGATGCTGCCGAGGCCGGGCTCGCGATCGATCGTCACGATCCGCCGCGGCAGGCTCACGTCCGCCGGCAACGCGCGAGTCGCCGCTGCGAGAAGGGGTGCGTCGTTGCCTTGCGCGAGACCCGCTTCGCCGTCGACGAAATGCGCGGCCAGCATGTCGAACAGCATGATGCCGCCCTCGCGCGGACTGGTCCATTGGTGGAAAGCGCCGACCTGCACCACGATGTCGCCTGCGTGCAGAGCGACTTCGCCGTCGTCGAGCCGCAGCACGCGCTCGCCGAAGAGCTGGATGCCGTAGTCGATGGTCTCGGTCTTGTGCATCGACGACGAGTACGCGTTGTTGCCGCCGCGATCCCAGGTGCGCGGCAGCGCGCGCGGCTTCGGCGCGTGCGCGGGCACCCGGTCCGGATCGCGCGACGCGTCATAGTTCGGCGGCCGGCAGACCGACTGCACCACGCGGACGTGTCCGCCGCTCACCGCGCCCGGGAAAGCGTAGGGTAGGTTGGCGGCATCGACCTCGCTCGAGATGTCGGGCAGCGCGTCGTTCCAGACCCACAGATCGGTGTGCCCGCGCCCCGCGCCCATCGAGGCCTCGTGTACGTTCGCCGCCGGACCATCCCACAGCACGCGCGATCGCCCGCGTTCGTCGTTGGCCGTCACGATGCGCCGTATCGGCTTCAGACCGGTCGCCATGTTCGATTCCTTCTACATCTCTTGCGGTGATTATGCCACCGCTGCAGCGCCGATCGTGTCCATACACATACGGCGCGCCTCACGCCGTCCGTGCGGGCGTCGGGAGTCGAGTGCGCTATCGCGACGCCTCGATCCTGATGTCGCCGCGCTCGACGCTCACGTAGCGCATCTTGTTCGCTCGCAGCACCGTCTCCAGCAGGCGCTGGGCATCGGTCTTGAATTCGTACTCGGTCCGCACGGGGCCGGCGGCAAACATCTCATCGACCTGGTTGCCGGCGAACATGAAACGCAGCAGGCGCTCATCGTCGCTCTGCCCGGGATAGCGGCGCCGCAGCTCGGGGACCGCGGGGGCGAGCGCCACGGCTTCGCGCCCGATCTCGCTCGAGCCGTTCGCGACGATGCGGTCGAGCACGTCGGGCGCGACCGGGGCAAGCAGCTTGCCGTAATGGCCGAGCGCATACTTCTTCACTTCGTTCGGCACCACCCGATAACGCTCGGGTTGCACCACATTGAGCACCGCCTGCGTTCCGACCAGCTGCGAGAACGGCGTGATCATGATCGGCCAGCCGAGTTCTTCGCGCACGCGCGCACACTCCTCGAGCACCGCGTCGAAACGATCGCCGAGTCCCGCCTGATCGAGCTGGAAGCGCAGATTGGTCAGCATCCCGCCCGGCACCTGGTGGGTGAAGTGGAACTCGTCGTACTCGGCCGGCACGCCCAGCGGCAGGCCTTCCTGTTCGGCGATGCGCCGGAAGTGCTCGCCGACTTCGTCCGCGATGCCGAGATCCACGCCGGCATCGAAGCCCAGCGCACGCGCATTGCGAACGAAGGTCTGCGTTGCCGGTTGTGCGGGGCCGTTCGCAAGCGGCGCGATCGAGGCGGCGACTTCGTCCACACCGAGCTTGATGCCTTCCAGATAGACGAGCGGCGCGAGACCCGTGAGGCAGTGGCTGTGCAGCGCGAGCCGGGTCGTTCCCATCACGCGCTTGAGCGCCGGTACCAGCGTGCGGATCCGGTCGGGTGTGAGCAGTCCGCCCGCGTCGCGGATCTTGATGGCGTCCACGCCGAGCCGGCGGATGATCTGGGCGGCGGCGTTGGCGTAATGCTCGTCGGTGTGCACGGGGCTTTGCGAGAACGCGAGCGAAGCTTCGGTCGCCGCGCCGAGCGCCTTGGCGCGCGTGAGACTCACCGCCAGGTTATCGACGTCGTTGAGGCCATCCATCGCGCAGATGACGCGAAAGCCCGTCGCGACCAGGCGATCGACCCACAGCTCGATGATGTCGTCGGGGAGGATGTCGAAGCTCACGAGGCTGCGCCCGCGCACCGTCGCCTGCAGTGGCGTGGCGTTGATCTTGCTACGCAGCAGGCGGAACTTCTCCCACGGGTTCTCCTTCAGATAGCGCACGCACACGTCGAACTGAATAGCCGCCGCGAGATCCATGCGCCCGAACCCCGCACGGTCCATGCGTTCGGCAACGGGCAGCATCATGGCTGTGGTCATGCGCGTCGCCCACAGACACTGCGGCGCGTCGCGCAAGGTGGTGTCGATGATTCGCACTGGTTTCACGCGCACACTCTTCTTTCGTTCGAATAACGAGGCAGAAAGATCTGCTCCAGCCAGTCGGTGGTGACGGCGGCCGCGGCGAAGTCCGCGTCGGCGACGACGGCGCGACCGAGGGCAAGGGTCGTCGGCACACCCGCGATCACGAAGCGGTCGATCGACGCCAGCATGCGCTCGATCGCCTGTTGCCGGTCCTCACCGTGCACGATGAGCTTGCCGATCATCGAGTCGTAGAACGGAGGGATGTCGTAGCCGGCATAGCAGTGACTGTCCACTCGCACGCCGTCGATCGCAGGGGTCTGCCACGCCGTGACGCGACCCGGGCAAGGTCGAAAGCCTGCCGCGGGATCCTCGGCATTGATGCGCAATTCGATCGCGTGACCGTCGAGATGGACATCGGCCTGCGTGAACGACAGCGCGGCGCCTGCGGCAACGCGCATCTGCTCGGCGACCAGATCGATGCCGCTGATTGCCTCGGTGACCGGATGCTCGACCTGGATGCGCGTATTCATCTCGAGGAAGTAGTGCGCGCGAGTGTCCAGATCCAGGATGAATTCGACGGTACCGGCGCCCACGTAGGAAACCGCGCACGCGAGGCTGAGCGCATCGGCGCACAGCGTCTCGCGCAGGCGTCGATCCACCACCGGCGAGGGCGCCTCTTCGATGAGCTTCTGGTGCCTGCGCTGCACCGAGCAGTCGCGCTCGCCCAGGTGCACCGCGTTGTCATGCGCATCGCCGAACACCTGCACCTCGACGTGGCGTCCGCGCCGGATGTATTTCTCGACGTAGATCGTGCCGTCGCCGAAGGCCGCGTGCGCCTCGGCGGACGCGGCCGCGAACGCCGCTTCGATCTCGTCTTGCCTGCGGACCACGCGCATTCCGCGCCCGCCGCCGCCCGCGCTTGCCTTGAGGATGACGGGATAGCCGATGCGTTGCGCCTCGGTGCGCGCATCGGCCGCGCCTTTGATCTCGTCGCAACCGGGAATCGTCGGCACGCCGCTCGCCCTTGCCAGGCGCAGCGCGGTGAGCTTGTCGCCCATGGCGGCAATCGACTCGGCGCTCGGACCAACGAAAATCAGACCCGCTTCGTTGCACAAACGCCGGAACGCCGCGCGCTCGGATAGGAAGCCGTAGCCGGGATGGATCGCATCGCAGCTCGCGCCAAGCGCGGCGGTGACGATCGCGTCCTGATCGAGATAGCTTGCGAGCGCCTGTGGCGGGCC
>WYBJ01000108.1 GCA_011525945.1 Burkholderiaceae bacterium
ACGTTGCCCTTCGAGTACGCGGTGCTCTCGTAGGGGTTCACGAGGATATCCAATTCGGACCAGAAGCCAATCAGCACGTCCGACCAGTTGCCGAAGATGAGCTTGTGCGGCACGTTCGGGGAACCGATGCTATCGCCCGGGCAATTGTTGGTGGCGGCGAGCGGGTAGCCGGCAAGCATGCCGGGCTCCTGCATGATCATCACCGAGTCCGTGCTGCTGACCTTGGCGGTCGAGCGCAGCAAGCGCACCACGCTCGGCGTAGTCACCCAGGCGGTGCCCTCGGCGTTGTCGAGTTCGACGGCCTCGATGATTTGGAGCACCTTCGCCCACGTGGGCGACGCGCCCATGGTCACCGACGTGTCGATGCTCGACTGAAGCACCCCGCTCGGCTCGTTCGAGCCCCCGCCGTTGATTGCCGTGATGTCTACGCGGTTCGCCAGCACGCGCGCGAAGTCGTCTCGCAGCAACTGCTCGATGTCGGGGGACGACTGCATCAGCGTCGAGCGTGAAAACTCGGTGATGCCGCCGGCATGCTTCGGCGCCATCTGGACCTTGCTGTAGTCAGGGTCCGCCGGCGTCAGCGCCGAGTTATCGGCAACCCATCCGGTATTCGCGGATGCGGCCAGCTTGGGAATATCGACGTTCCCCACCAGGCCCGTGAGCACGCGGGCACCGAGACGGCGCACGACCATGCGCGCGCGCAGCACGTCGATGAACTGATTCCCGTACAAGTCCGTCGCGATAAGGTTCGCCCCCTCGCCTGCGCCGGTCACGACGCGCCGCTCGAACACCGCCATGGGCACGGCGATGCCCTCGAACGGGCGGCCAGCACGCCTAGCTAGCTCGCTGGACAGCTCACGCTCGCGGCCGCAGTCCACTTGCGCCGCCAAGTCCGGGACCATGCTGCATATCGCGCGGCGTAGGCTGAACTCGCGCATCGCGTCGTCGAGCCGATTGTCGCCGCTGCCGGCAAGCTGCGCGCCCTGCATCCGGCGCTCGGCCTCATCCACCGTGCGCTGGCGCTCGATGGAGCGCTCGATGCCCTCGAGCTCGGCCTTCAGCGCGTCGAACTTGGTCGCCTGCTCGGCGGAAAGGTCGCCACCGGCGCCGGCCGGTGCGGCGGTAAGTGCGCGCATCTCGGTCACTAGGACGGCACGTCGCTCATGCATATCGCGTAGGTTCATTTGATGTCGCTCTCTCTCGAAAAGTCGCAGATACACCCAATGGCGCGAACTGTCAATACGTCCAGCACTGGCTAAATCGCCAGTACCAACGACTCCGGCAGCTCGAACGGCTCGGGGCGCGGGTCTGTCGCCGCGAGCCCTACCGCCATGATGGCGGCTACCGCCGGGTCGATACGCTCGCGCGAGCGCTCCTTGCTGGGCTTGAGGTTGCCGGCGGCGTCGCGCTCGACCGCCACGTTGCTGATTGCCCAGGTCAGCAAAGGATTGCCGGTGTGGCGTAGCTGCCGATTGAGCACACGTTCCTCGAAGGCTTTCATGGCCGGGCTCATCGTCTGGTAACCCTGCCCCCACGAACGCATCGTCGGTAGCGTGATGCCCTCCTCGGCCAAGATGCGCTCGAGCTCCGTCATCTGCCATCTGTCGAACGCAATCGCCTCGGGCGTGTACCGCGCGCAGATATCCGCCAGGCGCAGCGCCACCCGGCGCTTGTCGGTCGCCCGGCCGGGTGTGGGCTCGATGTAGCCACGCTCGGCCCATACGTCGTATGGGACGCGATCCGAGGATGCACGCACCCGCAGGTGATCTGCCGGGCACCAGGTCCAGACGAGTAACACGCCAGACTCGGGAAAGAACAAGGCGAACGCCGTCAAGTCGCGCACCGAGCCCAAGTCGAGCCCGCCGACACAGCGCTGCCCGGCCAGCGCATCGATGTCGATGTCATCGGCCCGGCAGGCGTCCCACTCGGCGCCCGGTAGCCAACGCTCCTCCGCGTCGATGCGCTGATTGCAGAAAAGATTCCTGAACGCCGCCTCAAGCGTGGGCATGCGCTGCGCCCGCTCGGCCAGCATGCGCATGTCATCGAGGCTGCGGAAGTCGCCTATCGCGGGATTCGCCAACGGCCAATTGGCCTCGGCGAACACGTCGACATCCGTCGGTATCGCGTAGACGTGCCCCGAGAACGTCGCATCGTCAATCGAGCCGCCGCGCACCGCTATCGCGTAATCGACTAACTCGCTCATCAAGTGCAAGTCGTCGGCCGACTGCGTGCCGATGATGATGACAAGCGGCTCGGCCCGCGCGCCCTGCGCCGTGGTGAGTGCGTCGTAGAGCGCCCGGCCGGCGCCGTGGCCCCACTGCGCCAGCTCATCAAGAATCACCACGGACGGCGACAAGCCGTGCGCTTTCTTCGCGTCAGACGATAGCGCCCGGAACGTGCTGCCGCTCGGCAAGTGCTCTATGACTTTGGCATGCCGCTGGATATTGCACTCGGCGTCGAACGCGGGTGTACCGCGAATGAACGCGCACAACTCGTCGAAGATGAGTCCGGACTGGTCGCGGTCGGTGGCGCCTACGACTATCTGCCCTCGGGGTTCCTGCTCCGGGCCGAGCAGGTGCGCGAGTGCGAGCGCAGCGCACAGTCCCGTCTTGCCGTTTTTTCGCGCGACGCTGAGCAGCCCGGTGCGCACGATGC
>WYBJ01000109.1 GCA_011525945.1 Burkholderiaceae bacterium
CTCGCTCGCCGGCTGCGCGACATCGGGCACGACCGCGGCACAGCTTGGCATGCGGGGCGAGCACGGCGTGAAAGCGGATCGGGTGCAGCCGCGGGCGTGGGATGAGCGCCGCCAGGCGTTGCATGAATTGCTGCGCGTGCATGACGATGTGGGTGGTGCCGTCGCGATAGGGACTCTTCAGTTCCAGCACGACCTGGCCCTTGGCATTGCGGCCCGGGCGCTTGTTGGCCAGCCGCGGGGCGGATGATGTGCCGGCATAGCCGTTCGAGTGGCTTGCGCTGATCCGCGCCACAACGCACCGCGGCGTGCAGGCTGAAGCCGTGGGCATCGGCGCACGGCACTTCTCGCGAGCGAACAGCTGGCTCAGATGATGGATTTGAAGTTGACGCACGTGCCGTACAAGGGTTCGGCGCTTGCCACGATCGACCTGGTGTCGGGCCGGGTGCAGTTTTACGTCACCAGCATTCCGGCATCGCTGCCTCACGTTCGGGTCGGGCGCGTTGGTGCGCTCGCGGAAACGGGCGAGCGGAGAAATCCGGCTCTGCCCGGGGTCCCCACGGTCATAGAGTCCGGGCTCAAGGACTATCGGGCCGACTCCTGGTACGGTCTCGCCTTTCCGCGCGGCGTGCCGGCGGCCATAGTGAAGCGCGTCGGTGACCTGGAACAGAAAGGTCTTGCCGAAGGCGGGCTGGCGGCGATCTTCGCCGAACAGGGGCTGGAGATGCGTCGCAACGTGATGCCGAAGGAAGCGGCCGATTTCCTTCGCAAGGACATCGCACACTGGGCGAACGTCGTGCGGCGTGCGGGGATTATCCAGCAGTCCTTCTCCGATACTCATCTTGGCGTAATCAAAGCCGGTGGTGCCGGAAACAAAGATCCAATCGCCGACGACCACCGCATGCGAGTAGCCGACCTACTGCTCGAACGTCGATCCGGCGCTGATAAGGCGTCTGATCATAGAAGTTCCTCGGGGATGTGGGACTAGGGTCTGTGTCGATGCGAGGGCGAGGTGCGTCCTCGGCCATTATCGCCACGAATCTTCATCATTGTCGCTACCACGAGCCGCTGCTGGACACGATGTACGTGGACAAGCAGCGCTCGGGCATCAAGGCGGTGCACACGCTGTCGCGCCTGAATCGCGCGCACCCGAAGAAGCACGACGTGTTTGTGCTCGACTTCGTGAACGATGTTCTGTCAGCCAACCAGCGTCATTCCACAGCCCTTGACGGCGCCCCGATCGAAAGTCATGGTTCGTTCACACCCAGCCGATGCGGCCGAGCGCTCGATCAGGCAGTCAGCAAAGTCGGCCGTCGCTTTCTCAAAGACGCGTAACGCCTTCCAAACGGTTTCCGCGCGCTCTACAACGAGCTCCTTTGCGCGCAGCAGATTCTCGAGGGCAACGACGATCTTCTCACCTCCCAGACCGTAGGCCGATTCCAATACCCACACCAACTCCACGACAGAAACGAGGGGTACGAATCCGGGCGATTCCGAGGACAGTGACTCAACCAAGCGTGTCGCCAGAAACGACTGCCGGGCATCGTCCTGCATGATGTATCGCACTAGGATATTGGTGTCGAGCCCAATCATTTTGCGGCAGCACCACGTCTTGCGATAACGGCATTCATCCCTTCGATCGAAACCGGCTTCCGCACCTTGCCGAACATGCCCTTTAGCGCACTTACAGGGCGCGTGGCCGCGATGAACTCGTAGCGCCCAGGGGCGATTTCGACGAATTCGACGCGATCGCCGGCACCGACGCGCAATGCCTCCCTCACGGCGGCGGGAATCGTGATCTGACCTTTGCTGGTTAGCGTTGCAGTGGTCATGGTGACTCTCCAAAGCGCCTTACTTTAATGTAAGGCAATACGAGGCGCAAGGACTCGCTCGACGGATAGAGTCTTCAAAGCCTTTTTTCTACAGAAGCCACTGGATCGCCGGGGAATAGGCTTTTCGAAAGAATAGGTTTTTCAAAACACCATTCTCGCCAGCCGGTACGCTAACGCCCTTCATCGAGCGGTCAATCGCACGATCTTGGCGGAAGATTCCCGCAAATTGCGCCGGGCTCGACAGCTTCTTCGCTCCGAAATCGTCCGGTGCCGCATCGTTTCGGCGCGCATCGAGCACGCTGCGCGGCCGCAGGCCGAGCGAGTTCGTCGGTTCTGCCGCAGACATCGTTGTCGTGCTTTGACAGATCAGGCCGCGTGGACGAGCGCAGGCGCCCGCGCCGGGGCGCGCGGCAGCGCACGCGCGGGCAGGCCCAGGTGCGTGCGGATCCTCACGATCGCCGCAGGAAGCCGTGGGCGAGGATGAATCCTTTCACCCGCATCAGCGCCATTGCCGTGCCGATCGACGAAGCGAACGTCGATACCAACCAGCTTTGCCCGACGCACTTCAACAAGGTGCCGCGCGGTCTGGCGTATGCGCGTGTCGTGTTTCACGACCACGATCTTTCGGGTCGAAGGATCGGCGCGTGCGTGCTGCCGGGCCAGGCGCACGCAAGCGGAACGATGCCGGCTACCGCGAGCTTGCCTTAAGATGATGAAACGATCTTACGATCGACCTGCGAGCTCGCCCGCGCAGCTGCGTTCAGAGCTTCGGGTACGGATGGTCCTTCACCATCACCTCGACCAGCGCTGGAGAGCGCTTCGTGGCGGCGAGTCCGTCGCGCAGCGCATCCTCGACCTCGCCCGGGTCGGTCACGCGGATGCCTTCGGCGCCGCACGCTCTTGCCATGGCGGCAAAGTCGGGGCTCTGGAAGAGCGTTCCGTAGACGTGTCCGTAGATCGCCTGCTGCTGCATGGTGGTTTGGCCGAAGCAGCCGTTGTTCATGACGATGCAAAGGACGTTCGCGCCATACTCGACGGCGGTCGGCAGATCGCCGATCGTCATCAGGAACGCCCCATCTCCCGCGAGCGCGACGACGTCGCGGCGCGGAAATTCCATCTTCGCGACCATCGCTGTCGGCAGCGCGTAGCTCATCGCATTCCAGACGCCGGACTGCATGAACGACTCGGGCGAAGCGATGCGCCGCCACGTGCGCGCCCACATCTGGCAGTTGCCGACGTCGCTTGCGACGATGGCGTCGTGCGCGAGCACCTCGTTCATCGCCGCCATGAGCACGCCCGGATGGATCGGCTGGTCGTTACGGTGCGGGCGAGCCTGCGCAACGAGACTCGAACCCAGCGCTACCCTGGTCGCGGCGATCCGGTCCAGCAAAGCCTCGTCGCGGGGGCGCTGATCGGCTCCGAGCCGTTCGAGCAGCGCCGCGAGAAAGAGCTTGGGATCGGCGATGCATTCGTCCTCGTTGCCGTTCGCCGCATCGGCCTCATCGTCGAAGCCGACGAGCAGCAGCCTGCGCTCGGGTGCGATCGAGCGCAACGCCGCCAGCTCGGCGGTACCGGCCCTGAGGCCGATGCCGAGGATGAGATCGGCACGCGCGAGCGCCTCGATACAGAGAGGGTGGCTGCGGTACTGCTGAAAATGGCCGGCGCAGAAGGGGTGCGACTCCGGGATGACGCCGATCGCATCCTGCGCGACGACGACCGGCGCCTGCAGCTTGACTGCGAGCGCGCCCAGTTCCGCCATGCCCCGCTTGCGGATGATCCCCTTGCCGGCGGCGATCACCGGCGCGCGCGCCGCCATCGCAGCCGCGGCGAAGCGCGCGACGAAAGCGGGATCCGGGCGGGCGCAAACGCTCGGCAGCGGCCGGTACGCGGGCAGCACCGCGGGCGCCTCCTGCAGGAGGAACTCGCTATAGTCCGACACGCGCGGCAGCTCGACGTGTACGGGGCCGGGGCGCCCGCTGCGAGCGATGTGAAACGCTCGCGCCATGACGTCGGGAATGTCCTGGATGCGTTCGATGCGCGCGCTCCACTTGGTGATCTTGCCGAACATCGCGTGGACGAATGCGGGGTCGTCCACGCCGTGGAACGCTTCCTTGTCGGCCGCCAGCGGCACCGCCCCGCCGATATGGAGCATCGGCGAGGCTGCACCGTAGGCCTGCGCGACGCCCGCCATCGAATTGAGCCCGCCCGGGCCGGCCGTCACGAGGCAGACGCCGGGCTTACCGGTCAGGCGCCCGTATGCGTCCGCCATGAGCGAAACATTGGGCTCCTGCTTGCAGGTGACGAAGCGGATCGATCCGACGCGCGAGAGCCCGTCGTAGATCGGATGGATGTGCGAGCCTGGAACGCTGTAGACGCGCTCGACTCCTTCCGCGTGCAAAGCTTCGGCGACTGCCTCGCCGGCGTGCATGGGGGCGCGCATATTCATGCCGCGCCGTGGTACGGCACGAAGGTCAAGCAGCCTTCCTCAGTGCCCGCAACTGGCGCGAGATGAACGCCTTCAGCACCTCGTGCGCGCGGTCGGTCTGCGGGCCAGGCTCCTGAATCCACATGTGCTCGCAGCCCTTGAAGATCTCCAACTCGCACTCGCCTCCGGCGGCACGCCAGGCCTGCGCGAACTTCTCCTGGATCTGCCACGGCACGTTGGAATCGAGCTCACCCTGCATGATGAGCAGCGGCGGCAGCGTCACCTTCTCGCCGCGCTCGAGGATCTTCGCAGGATTGCCCTCGAAGATCGATTCCCACGGGTCGAAGTACATCTTGCTCTTCTTGATCATCTCGGGGCGGTCGGTTTTCACCATGTGCTCGTAGCGCGCATGGCAATCGCTGATCGGCGAGCGGGTTGCGACGTAGTTTACCGTCGCATCGATCCCCGGCGCTTGTGCAAGCGGTAATGCGGCGTAACGTGGATCGCGCGGGCGCATCGCGACCAGTTCCGCTACGTGGCCGCCGCTGGAGCTGCCGAGCACGCCGAGCGTGGCCGGATCGCCGTTCCATTCCGGTGCGCGGTGCTTGAGCCAGCGGATGCCGTAGTGTGCGTCCTGCACGGAGGCGGGGTAGGGCGCTTCGTGGGACAGCGTCGTGTCGATCGCCACGACCAGGATCCCGCTCTTCGCGGCAGCTTCGCACATCGGTACGTTGGCCAGGCGGTCCTTGTCGTGCCAGGCGCCACCGTGTACGTCGAGCAGCACGGGAAAGGGTCCTGTGCCCTGCGGCTGATAGACGCGCGCCAGCAATTGGCGCTTCGGGGCGCGCCTGAACTCCACGTCCCACACCTTGAGCTCGTAGTTTGCGGACGGGTTGTAGCTCGTCGTCATGGTCGCTCCTTCGGCGGTTGTCGGCGCAGCCTGCCGGCTGCGCGCAAGCGGCATTATGTCACCGCCAACCCGGGTGAAGGCAAGAGGACGACTCGGATCACCGGCGCTCTTGTGCCGGCTCGACGACGTCCAGAAACCCTTCCACCACGCCGTTGGCGGCCATGTCGAGCCGGCGCGCCGCCGCCTGCGAGACGTCGGCGATGCGTCCGGATACGAACGGTCCGCGATCGTTCACGACCACTTCCACACTGCGCCGGTTCTCGAGATTGGTGACGCGAACACGCGTACCGAACGGCAGTGTTCGGTGCGCCATGGTCAGCGCCGCGGGGTCGAACGGCTTGCCGCTCGCGGTTTTCTTGCCCGAGAACGCTTTACCGTACATCGAAATGCGGCCTCGTTCCTTCGTATCGGTCTCGACGTCGACGGGCGGTGGCGCCGGGGATGACGAAACGATGGGTGCCAGGTCCGCCCGGGCAGCGTGCGGCGTCGGCTCCGCCTCGGCAGACTCCGATAATGCTGTCGCCTCGGCAGCGTGCGGCGTCGGCTCCGCCTCGGCCGCCTCCGGTAACGTCGTCGCCTCGGCAGACTCCGATAATGCTGTCGCCTCGGCAGCCTGCGGTGTCGGCTCCGCCTCGGCGGGCGCGGTTGCGGACCCCGCCCGGGCAGATCCCGCGATCGGCGTCCACTTGGCGGGCTCCGGCGCGCGCTCGATCTGCACGCAGCCGTAAAGCGTCATGCCGGCGAGCGCGGCGGGGAAGCATGCTGGCAGCAGCGCCCGGGCACGGCTCCGCGACGCTATCGCGGCAGGGTGAGGGTGCTTGATCGATCGACGTGTCATGCCGATCCGCCGATTGCCTCGGAGATCCCGAGAATCTGCGCGGTCTGCGCGCAGCCGGCCATGCGCGGCTCGCGCTGCGCGAAGATGTGCGGGCCGATCTCGGAAACCCGTCGCACGCCCACGTAGCCGAAAGCCCGCTCCATCTCGTCCGCCAAAATCCTGATGGCTCTCGTGGCGCCTGCCTGGCCGCCGCATGCGGTACCGTAAAGTGTGGCCCTGCCAACCAGCACCATCCTCGCGCCAAGCGCGAGGGCCT
This sequence comes from Burkholderiaceae bacterium, assembly GCA_011525945.1. Taxonomy (GTDB): domain Bacteria; phylum Pseudomonadota; class Gammaproteobacteria; order Burkholderiales; family WYBJ01; genus WYBJ01. The sequence continues at coordinate 6,259 of WYBJ01000109.1, forward strand.
TGAGGATGTCGCTACCGCGGCGGATGCCGCTGTCGAGCATGACGGTTGAGCGGCTGCCGACCGCCTCCACCACCTCCGGCAGGATGTCGATGGTCGCGACGGCGCTGTCGAATGCGCGCCCGCCGTGATTCGACACGACGATGCCATCGGCGCCCGCATCGACCGCGGCCCGCGCCTGATCGCCGCTCAGGATGCTCTTGACGATGAGCTTGCGCGGCCAGAAGTCGCGCAATTTCCGGACGTGCTCCCACGTCATCGCCTCGAAGCGCTTCGGGCGCACGCGCTTCTTGCCGTCGATGATCGAATGGCGGTAGCGCGCGGGATAGTTGGCGTTCGTCGGCATGCCTTCGTTGACGAGGTACTTGCGCAGCACACGCCACATCCAACCCGGGTGCATCGCCATGTCCAACGCCGCCGTCATGTTGGGCGTGAACGGAAAGGAGAAGCCGTTGCGTTCGTTGTGCTCGCGCCCGCGGCCCGGCGCGTGGTCGATCGTCACGACCAGTGCTTCCCAGCCCAGATCACGCGCGCGCGCGACCATCTCGTAGTTGCCCTCCTGATCCTCCCAGGGATAGAGCTGGAACCACTTGCGCGAATCGGGAACGGCCTGCGTGATCTCTTCCAGGGAGGTCAGCGCGCCCATGGCGAGTGTGAGCGGGATGCCGGCGTCAGCAGCGGCCCGCGCCAGTTCGATTTCACCTTGATACCACATCAGCCCGGCGCTCCCGGTCGGCGCGATCCCGAACGGCAGATTGATGCGGCTACCGAAGATCTCAGTGCCGAGGTCGCGCTTCGACCAATCGTTGAGAAAGCAGGTGCGCAGCTTGATGCGTTGAAATGCAGCCCGGTTCTCTTCGAGCGAAATCCCGTCCTCGGTCCCCTTGTCGACGTACTCGAAGATCCCTCTGGGTAGGCGGCGCTGCGCCGCCTCGCGTAGATCGAAGATGTTGTAGCAGCGATCGAGGTTCGTCACCGCTTCGGTTTCCCGGACTCATTGCTGGCCGATGTCGCGCCGTAGCATGCGACGGCGCCCGAGGCGTGCAGCCGTTCGATGTCGCTCGCGCCGTAGCCCAGTTCACCGAGGATCTCGCGCGTGTGCTCGCCCACGTGCGGACTGTGGGCGAGACGATCGCCGGTCGCAGGCGGCCGCTGCCCGCAGATGCTACCCATGGGCACACGGCCGAGTGTGTCGTTCTCGACCCAGCGCACCGCGTCGACTGCCTGCACCTGCGAATCGACGAACAGATCCTCGTACGTATTGACCTTGGCTTTCAGGATGTCGATGCCGGAAAGCAACTCCACCCATTCGTCGGACGTCTTTGTCTCGAAGATCAGCCGCAGTTGGGCCATCAGCTCATCGCGATGCTCGACGCGCGAGCGCGCGTCGGCATAGCGCGGATCCGTGGACCATTCGTCCTTGCCGAGGAGTTTGGCGAGGCGTCGAAAGTGCTCGTCGCGGCGCGCATTGACGCTCATGTAACCATCCTGGGTCTTGAACGTTCCGACGGGCATGCCGATCGGCTCGGCGGCGCCGCGCTGAAGATACGATTCCATCATCGCGCCCTCCTGCAGGGCGAGCGCGCACTCCAGGAGACTCGTTTCGATGTAGGCGCCGCGGCCCTTGGTCGCATTCTTGTAGAGGGCTGCCGCGACCGCCTGAAACGCATACAGGCCGGTCGAAAAATCGATCGCCAGCATTTCGATGCGCTGCGGGATACCTGCCGCGCTGCGATTGATCGACATCATCCCCGTGTAGGCCTGCATGACCGAGTCCGTCGCCGGCTGATCGAAACGCGGGCCGCTCGACCCGAAACCGGAGATGCTCAGATAGATGACATCGGGGTTGGCCTTCTTCACGCTCGCGTAGTCGAGCGCGAACTTGTCGATCTTGCCGACCCGATAGTTCTGGATGAAAACATCGCAGTCGCGCGCGAGCCGCTGGGCGATGGCCGCGCCTTCATCACTCTTGAGGTCGACGGCGAGCGAGCGCTTGGCGCGGTTGACGATGACCGAGTGCGCCGTGTGATCTCCCGTCGACCGGCCAAGCTGCCGGCTCCAGCAGCCCGAGCCGGGCGGTTCGACCTTGATCACGTCGGCGCCGTTGCGCGCGAGGTGCATGGCGCAGTACGGTCCCGCTATACCCTGCGACAGATCCAGAACCTTTACGCCGTCGAAGGGTAGATCGTCCTGCATCATTCGTATGCTCCTCTTGAAGGGTCGCGTCGCCAGCTTCGCGGAATGTTAAGGCGTGGGCGCGTGGGCACGCAATCGCCCGCGCTTGCTAAGCGCCTCGACAGCCAAGCGGATAGGCGCGGCGCGGCCGCGGCATGGGCAATCGCTAGTGTCCCGAGTCAGAAGTCGTTGCAACAATGTTCTTGATGCTCGCGACGCCACGAGTGGCAAAAGTGTCGAAATCGACGCCAGACGCGAAGCGAACCGCAGCCAGGTTGGACACCTGGCGA
>WYBJ01000110.1 GCA_011525945.1 Burkholderiaceae bacterium
CCGGTATTTAATTCCGCCGTCGGATCGAAGAGGGCTTTGCGGTCCGTTCCTTCGCCGGTGCTGCGCGCACAGGCATGCATATCGATGCCGTTCGCGCAGCACGCAGCCGCGCGGTCGATGATGCCACTGACGTATGCAAGTAGACTGTTCGGTTTCTCGGCCTTGGCGGCTTGATCTCGATAAGTAGCCGGCATCGGTGCGATACCACCGCAACCGCACTCCGTCGCCTCAACCGGCGAGTTCCCCGGTCTTCAAGGTAACGCGTGCGAAGCGGCGTTTACCGACCTGCAGCACCAACGACGCGCCGGAAGCGAGCAGCAAGGCCTTGTCAGAAACGCGCGCTCCGTTGACACGCACGCCGCCCTGGCCGATGAGGCGAAGGGCATCCGAGGTGCTCGGCGCCAGGCGCGCCTGCTTCAGCACCTGAGCGATGGGTAGCCCACTCGCGGGCGCGTCGAGCACGATCTCGGGCATGTCCTTAGGCATCGCGCCTTCGCGAAACCGGGCCTCGAACTCCGCCAGGGCCGCGTCCGCAGCCACCGCACTGTGGAAGCGCGCAACCAATTCCTTTGCCAGCAAGACCTTCACCTCGCGCGGGTTGCGACCTTGCGCAACATCGTCATGCCAGCGGCGCAGCGTCGCCGGCGGCTCGAACGAAAGCAGTTCGAGATACCGCCACATCAGCTCGTCCGAGATGGACATGAGCTTGCCGAACATTTCGTCTGGCGCGTCTGTGATGCCGACGGTGTTGCCGAGCGATTTCGACATCTTTTGCACCCCGTCCAGACCCTCCAGAAGCGGCATGGTGAGGATGCACTGCGGTGCCTGCCCATAGTGTTTTTGCAATTCGCGGCCGACGAGCAGGTTGAATTTCTGATCGGTGCCGCCGAGCTCAAGATCTGCCTCGAGCGCTACCGAGTCGTAACCCTGCACCAACGGGTAGAGAAACTCGTGGATCGCAATCGGCTGCTTTGCCCGATAGCGCTTGCCGAAATCATCCCGCTCGAGCATCCGTGCCACCGTGTGCCTCGCTGCCAGGCGAATCATGTCCGCGGAGCTCAACTTGTCCATCCAGGCGGAATTGAACGCGACTTCAGTGCGGTCGCGGTCGAGAATGCGGAACACCTGATCGGTGTAGGTCTGCGCGTTCTGCGCCACCGCTTCGCGCGTGAGGGGTGGCCGGGTCGCGCTCTTGCCCGTGGGGTCACCAATCATGGCGGTGAAATCGCCCACGAGAAACACGATGGTGTGCCCCAAAGTCTGCAACTCGTGCAGCTTGTTGATGAGAATTGTATGGCCGAGATGCAGGTCGGGGGCGGTCGGATCGAAGCCCGCCTTTACGCGCAATGGTCGTCGCTTTTCCAGACGCTGACGCAGCTCCGCCTCGATCAGGATTTCGTCACTGCGGCGACGAATGATCGCCAATTCCTCATCGATCGAAAGGGAGTCAGCCGCGCGTAATTTCACGATCCGGAAAACCCTGTTTGACGAGTGTGACTTTTCTGTTACCCTTTCGCGCGTCCAACCCGGCGGTTACCCGGATGAAAAACGCTAACGCGGTGATTCTAGCCCATAAACAGGGAGGAAGCCGGAAGGCTTTGTGGTTTGCCATCGCTGCGGGGATACCGTGTTTCGGCGTCGTGGCAGCCTTTGGGGTCGCTCCCGACACCCTGGTCGACAAGATCCAATTCGAGCGCGTTGTGCAGGAAGTCACGCTTCCGCAATTGACGTCGACCCACGCCGCGTCCGAAACCTTCGTGCGTGAGGCCCGCATCCGTCGCGGCGACACCGTCGCAGAGCTCCTTTCGCGGCTGGAGGTGGACGATCCGGAGGCGGTAGGATTCCTGCGCAGTTCGAAGGAAGTACGAGCCCTGACGCAACTGCGGCCAGGACGCAGCGTGCACGCCGAAACCGGTGCCGAAGGTCAGATGCGCACCTTGTCGTATCTCACGCCCGCAGGGACGCTGTTCAGCGTTCAGCGCAATGACGATGGCTTCCAGGTTACGGAGCAGCCCGCGCAGCTTGAGCCCCGGCCCCTCATGGCCTCGGGAGAAATTCGCAGCTCGCTATTTGCCGCCACCGACGCGGCCGGCCTGTCGGACGCGATTGCGATCCAGATCGCCGAGATTTTTTCCAGCCACATCGATTTCCACCGCGATCTGCGTCGCGGCGACCGGTTCGCCGTGGTCTATGAAGGCTTCTACCACAGGGGCGAGATGGTGAAGACGGGACGCGTGCTCGCGGCCGAATTCGTCAACCAGGGCAAGACCTATCAGGCGATCTGGTTCGATCCCGAAAAGGGTGAGGGCGGTTACTACACGCCTGAAGGGCGCAGTCTGCGCAAGGCGTTTCTGCGCTCACCGCTGGAGTTCTCCCGCATCTCGTCGGGTTTCTCACGTGCGCGTTTCCATCCGATTCTCAAGACCTGGACTGCCCATAGCGGTATCGATTACGCCGCACCCACCGGCACGCGGGTGCGCACGACCAGCGACGGCGTCGTGACCTTCACCGGCCGCAAGGGTGGCTACGGCAACCTCGTCATCGTTCAGCACGCAGGCAAGTACAGCACTTATTACGCTCATCTTTCGCGCTTCGCCGAGGGTATACGCAAGGGTGCGCGCGTGGCGCAGGGCGAATACATCGGCTACGTGGGTCAGACTGGCATGGCGACTGGGCCGCACTTGCACTACGAGTTTCACATCGCCGGCGTGCAACACGATCCGCTGCGCGTGGTGATGCCCGAGGCAGTCCCGATCACGCGAGAACTGCGGCGCGCATTCGAGGCGCAGGCACGCCCGCTGGCACACCAGATGGCCTTAATGCGCCAGGTCGCGATCGCCCAGGCCGACTAGACGTTCGCTGCGCTAGCGTCATCGCTGGTACGCGATTGCGCCGCCCAGCACGAGCGTACGCAATCGACTCCAGCGCCATACGGGCGCAAGCGTGGTGACCACCGACCTCTATATCGGTCTCATGTCCGGGACGAGCTTGGACGGGATCGACGCCGTCCTGGTTGACTTCTCCCTGCGCGCACGCGTGGTAAGCGCCCACTACGCGGCTTTTCCGCGACGGCTGCGAAGCGAACTCAAAGCGCTGCTCAAACCGGGTGCTGACGAGCTCGCCCGCAGCAACATCCTCGGCAATGAGCTCGCTGCGCGTTATGCGAGCGCGACCGAAGTCCTGCTGCGCTCAGCCGGGATAGCGGCACCCGAGATTGCGGCCATCGGCTGCCACGGGCAGACCGTGCGCCATCTGCCCGAGCGAGGCTACACCGTTCAACTCGTCAATGGCGCACTGCTGGCTGAGCTGACGGGCATTA
>WYBJ01000008.1 GCA_011525945.1 Burkholderiaceae bacterium
CGACTACAACGCTGGTGTTGCCGCGCTGCAGCAGGCGCTGTTTCACGCCAATGCCGATTGGGCGGTGGCGATCAAGGCGAGCATCGAGGCCAGCGGCAAGCGCCGGATCGCGATGTACCTCGACGCGCCCGACGAATTGGTCGAACTCAATCCACCGAATCTCTGGCGCAACGTGCAGCAGGGCCTTCTGCTGGCGATCTGGAAATTCTCGAAAACCAGCACCTGGGGCCGGCTGCTGAACATCTATGCCACCGTGCGCAGCGAGGCATTCGGTTCCGGTCACGATCATCCTGATATTGGACTGGCGATGGGGTTGGTCCTGTCGCTGCGGTACACGCGCGACCAACTCGCGGCGATGCTCGATGATCGGATTCGTGCTGCGGACCCTTCGCGGCTGGCGATGCAGCTCGGCGAGGCTTCCTCACCGTTGGAAGCGCTGTGCGGATTCGGGCGCATTGTCCACGATGACCGAAAGACCGTGACCGGGGAACGCTTCATCGAATCGGTGTTCGACGGGATCGTTCGTCACACGCGCCTGGTACCGCGCGAAGTGGTCGCGATCGGCGGCGCCATCTATGGCATCACCGGCCGGCGCAGCGCCGAGATCGTCCGCATGGCTATCAATGCGCAGGCCAGCCAGAATATGGGGTATGCAATAGCCCACTCCATCCTCGGCTGGAGCGATCCCCAGCACCGGCGTCTTGCTTTGATGCTGCATGACGAGGTTATCGACGGCGCGTCCCTGGCCGCACTGGCCGCTTCCTTTGACGTCGAGGGTGCATCAATCGTAAAATTGTTCATTCAGCACGGATTGCTTGGTATCGCCGAGCCCATGCCGGATCGGCATCGGAATTGTTATCAGCAACGCTTCGCGTTCGACGAGATCCACGGCAGTGCAACTTCCAGTTCGATCGCCAAGGATTATTACTTCGTTCACCCTGCATTCAAGGAGTGGATTCGATCGCAGCCTGACTACGAGCCGCCGCTTCAACGTCAGAGCCTCGGTCTGATCGGCGATCTGCTGCCGTTCGAATCAGCACCCCCACTGATCCGGCTGAGTGTTTCGAGTGGCCGTGCGGTAATTGGCCTTCGACCGACGGCAGCCCGATTGGAGGCGAGTAATCGAGGCGCCAACTCCGATCCGCTAAAATTTCTCTTCGTGTTGTTGTGGGCATGCCGCGAAAAGGGGCGCGAACGGATCAGTATCACCGAGTTCAAGGAACTTCTAGAGCGACTCAAGGCAGTGGAGTCGCTGAGGCTCGCCGTAAGGATCGCGTTTGACGGCAGGCTGCAAGCCATGGCTGAGAAAATCAGGGATTGGGCAAAGAAGATCAATCGGGACCCACAGCTTCGGCAGTTGCAGGTCCTGTTCGAGGGGCCGCACCCTACCGAAGAAAGTCAGCGAAGTGGGCACCAAAAGAGGCTTGCCGGGCGGCGTCCCTTCATCTCCGTCAGCGCACGCAGCAGTATCGGCGCACAAACCGAGTTGTTGATCGCAGGGTTGCCGGTCGATCAAATTGACTGGGATGATGGTTTGCGAGGCTACGCCATGCGTGAGTCCTGATCTACCGCACCCGCGTCATAATGGGCCCTTGCGATTATTCCTCTATCCTCGTCCAGGTGCGTTGCGGAATGGTGACGCGAGGGGGGTGATTCTTGCTGGCAGTTGGACGACCCAACGCGTTCGCGGCAGGACGCCGCGGGCACGCGTCTGGGGGGTGCGGAATTCGGGCGCACTAGCGCATACTTGCTCCAAGAGAGGCCGTGACCGCGAGATGCGGACGCAAGCAACCTGCCCCGCCATGCGATGATGGCGGCCGTCATCCTGTTGGCCATGAGGGAGGAACAACGCGCGCCGCCTGACCGCGCGCGCCCCAGCGCGCTGCGAAGGCTTGGCGCGGGCGCTCGGCGTCGGGTCGGAATGCGACTTCCTGCGCAGTCGAAGCGCTATCTTCCTTGTGCAGGGCGAAGTGTGGGGTGAGACGGTCGGTGAGATCATGCAAACAGTCAGACCGTCAGACAGGCCGCGAACGACCGCTGTGACTGTGAACTAGGCAGGAGGGATGTCGATGCGACCGTCGGTTGTGCTCGATATGAAGCGAAACGCAGTGCGTGAGGCGGTAGGCCGCTACCGCACCGCGAACCCACGCGTCTTCGGTTCGGTACTGCATGGCACCGACCGGGATGGCAGCGACCTCGATCTCCTGGTCGACCCGCTGCCCGGTGCGACGTTGCTGGACTTGGGCGACTTGGAGGAAGAGCTGAAATTGCTGCTCGGCGTGGACGTCGATTTGCTGACACCAGGCGACCTGCCGCCGAGGCTTCGATCGAAGGTGCTCGCGGAGGCGCAGCCGATATGAGCGATAGCCGACTGCGAGATTACCTCGGGCACATTCAGCAAGCCGCTGCGGATGCGCGCGGCTTCGTGGAGGGGCTGGCCAAGGAGGACTTCCTGGCCGACAAGCGCACGCAACAGGCCGTCATCATGAGCCTCATCATCATCGGCGAGGCCGCCACGAGGGTGATGGATGCCTACGCCGAGTTTACCCAGGCGCACGCCCAAGTGCCATGGCGCAGCATGCGCAACATGCGCAATCGCATGGCCCACGGCTACTTCGACATCAACCTCGATGTGGTGTGGGAAACGGTGCAGGAGTGGCTGCCGGCGTTGCTCGATCAACTGCCTGCCGTACGCCAAGAAGCCGACGATCAGGAACGCCCAGATACTTAACCGTTATGTGATATTGGAATTATTAGACGCGCCGCTCATGTCGCGCTTTATGTAAACCCTTTATTCCAAAGACAATTTTCCGATCATTGAAGCCTGCATTTGCGTATTTTCTGTCCGATGACAAGCACTTAGACATATTGCCGGATGCTGTCGAAACATAGTTTTCGACAGGTTCCGGCAGGGCGCCGTCGGCCGCGACGCAAGCCGTTGATTACTCGCACCCTTCCAGCGCCGATTTCGTCTGACCGTGGGCGCGCTGTCGAAAATCGACTGGTTCCGGATCCCGCCGACCGCAGAGCCGCCGCGTATCCGGCGCATGCTCGAGCCGAGGGCGTCGATCGCGATGTCGGTTGCAGTGGCCTTCACGCGGCTTTCGACAAGCGCCTCGAACGATCGATCGGAGTGGCGGCGCAAAGTGCAACTTGGCATTCTCTGGCGATGACGGCCTCGAAGTGTCGCGTCCGATTAGGACGCCCGATGGATCGGGAGCGGTCGCATGCATCGCCGCGCGGTTTGCCGCGCTACCCGCTCACACCCCGTACTCGATACGAACGATGCGGTCGGTCCCGCTCTCGCCGCCCCAGGCCTGGCCGGCGATGCCGTCCATCTGGCGCACGTTGGCGGCGGGGCGGTCGGACGGGAACGAGGTGAAGCGCTCGGTCGCCGGGTCGAAG
>WYBJ01000111.1 GCA_011525945.1 Burkholderiaceae bacterium
CGCCGCGCGGGCACACAACGCTCCCCTCTCCCACCGGGAGAGGGGTTGGGGGTGAGGGAAGAGGCGCCACGCGAGGTTCCAGGGCGCAAGTCGCGATGCGCCATCGTGGCGTCTCTCCCGGAGGGAAAGGGAGGACAGGCGATAAGGCAGCCCAAAGCCGTGCTCAACGCCTCAGCAGCCGCGAAAATTCGGCGCGCGTTTCTCTACGAATGCCCTCACGCCTTCCTTCGAATCCTCTGTTTCCCGACACAGGTTCTGCGCGTAGGTTTCGTATTCCAGCGCGGCGCGCAGGTCGACTTCCTGATTGTGGTAGATCGCGCGCTTGGCGAGCCGAATCGCGATCGGGGGCCCCGCGGCGATCTTACCGGCGAGTTCGTGGGTTTTCGCCATTAATGCCTCGGGCGCGGCAATCGCGTTCACGATGCCGAGTTTGTACGCTTCCTCGGCGTCGATGACCTCCCCCGTGAAGATCAGCTCGCACGCTTTCGCGATGCCGACCACGCGCGGCAGGAAATAGCTGCCGCCCCAATCCGGGTGCAGGCCGCGCTTGACGAACGCCTGCGAGAATCTCGCAGCAGTCGATGCGATGCGCATGTCGCACGCGAGCGCGAGATTCATGCCCGCGCCCGCCGCGGGCCCGTTCACCGCCGCGATGATGGGCTTGGGGCAATCGCGCATGGCGAGCACGGTGCGATCGCGGGTCGGTGCGATCTTTTCCTGCAACGGCGCCGCGCCACCGGCGCGATCACGCTCGCTCATCGATTTCACGTCACCGCCAGAACAGAAGCCGCGCCCGGCGCCGGTAATCACCAGGACGCGCACTTCGTTGTCCTCGGATGCGCGCAGTAGCGCGTCATGCAGGTCGTCGCGCAGCGTGTCGCCGAGCGCGTTCAAGCGATCGGGCCGGTTCAGAGTGAGCGTAGCGATCCGATCCCGCACTTCGTAGAGCAAGCACTTGTACGTCATGGCGATCCTCTGTCGTTCGATCGGTTGCCGTTCGCATCTCAGGCGCTGCAGTATCGGATGCGCACGTTCTCATGCGATTATCCCGTTGCTATGGTAGAGCTTTTGTCCGTGCCCGCAAAGTGGCCGATCCGCACCCTATAATCCCTGGTGTCCTGAGTCCGAGGTTCGCCACGCTCCAGCGTGACCATGAGAGGGAGGGGATCATGATCGATACGATCGATGCAGCCACGCTCGCTGCCTGGTTGCGCGACGGCGGCGAGCTCGCGTTGATCGATGTGCGCGAAGCGGGGCAGTTCGGCGAAGGCCATCTGTTCTTCGCGACCACGCTTCCCTACAGCCGGCTGGAGCTCGACGCGGGTCGGCTCATTCCGCGCGCCGCGACGCGAATCGTCGTTCACGACGGCGGCGATGATCGGCTCGCGCGGCTCGCCGGCGAGCGGCTGCGTGCGCTTGGCTACGAGCGCGTGTTCGTGTTTTCTGGCGGAACACGCGCCTGGGCCGCGTCCGGACGTCCGATCTACAAGGGTGTGAACCTGCCGAGCAAAACCTTCGGCGAACTGGTGGAGCACGTTTACGAAACGCCGCGTGTGAGCGTCGCTGAGCTCAACGCGATGCTTGCGCGCGGCGACGACGTGGTGGTGCTCGACGGCCGGCCGTACAGCGAATACAGCAAGATGAGCATCCCCAGCGGGATCTGCTGCCCCAACGGCGAGCTCGCCTACCGCGTCGGCGCGATGGTCGCCAACCCGAGCACGATGATCGTCGTTAATTGCGCCGGGCGCACGCGCAGTATCCTGGGTGCACAGACCTTGCGCAATTTCGGCGTACCGAATCCGGTGTTCGCGCTCGAGAACGGCACCCAGGGCTGGTATCTGGCCGATCTGCCGCTCGATCGCGGCGCCGAGCGCAAGTACCCGCAGATCGCGCCCGGCTCCGATCTGTCCGCATTGGAAGCCCGTGCTCAAGCGCTCGCCGAGCGCCACGGCGTGGGCTACGTCGAGGCCGAAAAGGTGGCGGGCTGGCTCGCGGACACGAACCGCAGCGTGTTTTTGTGCGATGTGCGCACGCCCGAGGAGTTTGCTGCAGGCTCGATTCCGGGCGCTCAGCATACCCCGGGCGGTCAGTTGATTCAGTCGACCGATCAATATGTCGGCGTACGCAATGCGCGCATCGTCGTATTCGATTCGGATCTGGTGCGCGCACCGGTGTGCGCAAGCTGGCTCGCCCAGATGGGGCACGAGGCGTATGTCCTGCGCGAAGGTGCGGGCGCCAAGCTCAATGCGCCGCCGGGTCCGCAGCCACGGCTGCCCAGCCTGCGCACGCTGGCGCCGTCTGCGCTGCTGGCATTCTTGCGCGCCGGCTGTTTGCTCGATTTGCGCGCCAGCGCGGCGTATCGCGATTCACACGTCGAGGGTTCGGTGTGGAGCACTCGGCCCGTGGTCGCCTATTTCGCCGCAGCCGGAAAGCCGATCGCGTTGCTCGCCGAAGATGCACGCATCGCACAGCTCGCGGCGCTCGATTTGCTCGATGCGGGCGCGACCGATATCCGCCTCGTCGACGGCGGCATGCCGGCGTGCGAGGCAGCCGGCCTGACGATGTGCGCCACGCCCGATCAGCCTGCGGATTCCGAGCGCATCGATTTTCTGTTCTTCGTCCACGACCGGCACGATGGCAACAAGGCAGCTGCGCGCGCTTACCTGCAATGGGAGACGGGGCTCGTGCAGCAGCTCGACCGCGACGAGCGTGCGAGTTTCCGCTTACCCACGAGCGCACGTTAGAGATTCTGCGCACGGTCAAGGGGGCGCAGCCCGTCTGCGCGCCTTCGTGCGGATTGAAGATCGCACAAGGAGATCTCGCATGGCACTTCTCGACCGCATCGGCATCGACCTTGGCCGCAAGATCCGGTTGGAAGAGGGCATCGAACTGGCCGCGCGTCACGGCGTGCGCTTCATCGACGTGCAATTGGACACGGGCGATAACGCCATAGGGCAGTTCGACGAAGCTCGGGCCGCCTCCGTACGTGCGGCCTGTCAACGACACGGCATCGCGCTCGGCTTGCACACCTTGTCGGCGGTAAATGTTGCGGAGTACGCACCGATGGTGGCCGACGCGGTCGACGCTTACCTGCACGCGTATCTCGATGCCTACCGTCTGCTCGATGCGCGCTGGATCGTGATTCATGCCGGTTATCACTTCACCGACGACAAGGAACTGCGCATGCAGGCGGGTCTCGCGCGCATCCGGCGCCTCGTGGCCGCGGCCGAGAAGAGCGGCGCCATCCTGTATCTCGAGAATCTGAACAAGGAGCCGAAGGCGGCCGAAGTGCATTACCTCGCACACACGCTGGACGAATGGCGTTACTATTACGACCAGATCGATTCACCCAACCTGCGTTTGTCTTTCACCGTCAATCACGCCCACCTGGTGCCCGAAGGCGTCGATGGATTCATCGATGCGTTGGATTTCCGTCGCGTCGGCGAGGTGCGTCTGGCTGACTGCTTTCGCAACGGCCACGAGGTTCATCTGCTGCCAGGGCAAGGCGATCTCGATTTTGGCCGTATGTTCAGACGTATCGAGGCCGCCGGGTTCAGCGGCCACTACACCAATGCTTTCGGGACGCTCGACGACATGTTGGCAGCGCGCGCGGATCTCGTCGCCAGTGCGCGCGCGTCCGGAGTGAGTGTCGATTGATCTTACAGTCTTGCCGCCCCCGGCTTTCGACACACGCGTCCCCGAGCCTTCGATTAGCGAATTTGCGCCAGCGTCAGGCGGTGCGGTGCGGCCAGGTACGTTATTCGCTTTGAAGCGGACTGGCGAGCGACGCAGGAATGACACAATCCTCGCCGGCTGCGGCAAGCGTAAGTCGGGACTTCATTGACACTCGTAGGAAGCGTTGTGCAGCATTTCAGGCAACGGCGTCGAGGCTGGACATTGAACGAGCCTTCACCTTGACGTCCGCGCGCCGATAATGGAGCAGCATCGGCTCGCGACGATGTTGGCGCGTCACAGGAGCGGTGTTACATGTTGACGTTGAGCAAGCGGTACTTGGAGTTGGAACAGGCTGCGCACCGGGGAACCGGCGGCGTGAGCAGCGAGAATCGGCATCTCGGCTTCGTGCCGGCGTTCATGGATACGCGCACCGGCAAGGTGTACGGCTCGACGTTTGCCGATGGCCGGCCGGCCGCGTTCCATCTCCTCGACGGACTGCCCGACGAATTGGTGGTCGCGCGCGATCGGTATGGCCGCCCGTCGCAAGTAGTCGGCAGCGTGATTTCGGGTTTCACGCTCGACGGCCGCTTCTACACGCGCGAGCAGGCTGCCGCACAGGTATCGCGCAGCGAAGCGTATTCCGACAGCCTCGCGCACTGACGTGTCGTCTTGCGCGAGCGAGGTCGCGCAAGATTCGCTCACGTCTTTTTGCCCTTCTTGCCGCTGTTTAGAGTCGGAATCCGGCTGACGATCGTGTCGGAAGTCGCCGCACGTATCATTTGAATCGGATCGCGATCGAGCGCACGGTGTACGCGTTGCCGCCCGGCAGCGTGTACGGATACGGTCCGAACACGAACGGCGACGGGCAGAACCAGTACGGATAGCCGTAGCAGCGACCGTAGTACCACGGCAGATAGGGCGGCCATGGATCGTACGCGACGATCGGCGGCTGATAGACGCGACTGCTCTCCTGCACGATGATCGCGTCCGCGCCAATCCTTGCCGCGCGCTCGCGTGCATCCTCCAGAACAGCCGTTTCCGGTTCGCCCGGGACGCCCTGCGATTCCAGTTTGGCTATTTCGACATACGGTTGATCCGGGGGTTTGAGCAGGATTCGCACCGAAGTGGTGGGCGGGTACTGCTTGCCCGGATCGAGCAAGACCACGCTGGTCGTGGTGGCGCAGCCGGCGACCAGCAGAACAAGCACGAGACTCACCCAGGTGGTCAGGATTCGCATGGCTATTGGACCCGAAGCGAGGCATTAGAATCCGTACGTACCGGGCTCGGCAAGCGCACGGGTGCACGACACATGGGCGAAATCTCGCATTTCGATGCGATTCTGATCGGCGGCGGGCACAACGGTCTGACCTGCGCCTGCTATCTGGCGCAGGCAGGCCTGCGTGTCGGCGTGTTCGAACGCGCACCGCAAGTCGGGGGTGCCGCGGTTACCGAGGAGTTCCATCCTGGGTTTCGCAATTCGGCCGCCGCTTATACCGTCAGTCTGCTGCACCCGAAAGTCGTACGCGATCTGAGCCTGGGGCAGCATGGGCTTCGCGTCGTCGAGCGACCGATGGCCAATTTCTTGCCGCTCGACAATGGCGATTGCCTGCGCATGGGGTCGACCGCTGCCGACGTGCGCGCCGAAGTGGCGCGTTTCTCGGCGCGCGATGCCGAGCGCCTGCCGATCTATCAGCAGATGCTCGGCCGCGTGGCAGCTATGTTGCGCGATCTCGCAGCCCGGACACCGCCGAACGTCGGCGGTGGACTTGTCGATCTGCTGGCAGCGCTGCGTACCGCCAACGAGGTGCGCGGCCTCGACATGCCGGCGCGGCGCGATCTGCTCGATTTGTTCACCAAGAGTGCCGGCGGACTGCTCGACGCGTGGTTCGATGCCGCCCCGCTCAAGGCATGTTTCGGCTTCGATGCGATCGTTGGCAACTTCGCCAGCCCCTATGCACCGGGAACGGCGTACGTGCTGTTGCACCACGTGTTCGGTGAAGTGAACGGCGTGCGCGGCGCCTGGGGGCACGCGATCGGCGGCATGGGGGCGATCACGCAAGCAATGCGCCGCGAGGCCGAACGGCTCGGTGTGGCGATATTCACCGCCGCGCCGGTGGCCAAGGTCAACGTGGTGCGCGCGCGGGCATGCGGCATCACGCTCGACGACGGACGCGACTTCCAGGGTCGCTGCGTGATCTCGAACGTCAATCCGCGCTTGCTCTACTTGCAATTGCTCGACGCGGCGCTGCTCGATGCCGACTTCCTGCGCCGGATGCATGCCTACCAGTGCGCATCGGCGACGTTTCGCATGAACGTCGCACTGTGCGAGCTGCCGCGCTTCGACTGCGCGCCGCAGCCTGGGTCGCATCATGGCGCCGGCATCATCATGGCGCCGTCGCTCGAGTACATGGAGCGGGCGTATGCGGATGCGCGTGCGCACGGCTGGTCGCGCCATCCGGTGATCGAGATGTTGATTCCGAGCACGCTTGATTCGACTCTCGCGCCCGAAGGTAAGCATGTGGCGAGTCTTTTCTGCCAGCACTTTGCACCGCAGTTGCCCGAGGGGCGTGACTGGGATGCCGAGCGCGACCGAGCCGCGGAGCTCGTGATCGACACCGTGACGCGCTACGCGCCGAACTTCCGCGCGTCGCTGATCGCGCGCAGTGTGCTCTCACCGCTCGATCTCGAACGCCGCTTCGGACTTGTCGGCGGGGACATCTTCCACGGGACACTGACGCTCGATCAGTTGTGGGCGGCACGGCCCGTGCTCGGCTACGGCGCGTATCGCGCCCCGATCGAGGGACTTTATATGTGCGGCTCCGGCACGCACCCCGGGGGTGGTGTGACCGGCTTACCCGGCATGAACGCGGCGCGCGAGATCCTGCGCGACTGGCGCCGGCTCAAGCGATGATGCGCCGTTTCCAGGAGCATCGCGGCAGCGGACACGCGACGACCCCGGCTGGCTTCGGGCGAGACGCCATGCTGTCCGCGGCACGAGTTTCGCCCCGGAACGTGATGTCCCGCTCGTGGCCTGGCCGCTGCGCGCTGCTGCTCTGCGTGTTGCTGATTCTGGCCGCTTGCGCCGACAAGGCTCCGCAGTTGCCGCGGCTTGCCCCCGACGACGTGGTACTCGCGTTCGGCGACAGCCTCACCTTCGGCACCGGTGCGCGCGACGAGGAAAGCTACCCTGATGTTCTTGCTGCGCTCATCGGGCGCAAGGTCGTGCGCGCCGGCGTGCCGGGCGAGACGACGGCGCAGGGTCTGCGCCGGCTGGGGCCGGCGCTCGATACGTATCGGCCGAAGATCGTGCTCTTGTGCCTGGGCGGCAACGACATGCTGCGACGGGTGAACGATGCGACCATCGTCGCGAACTTGCGTGCGATGATTGCAGCGGCGCAAAGCCGCGGCGCGGCCGTGGTGCTGCTTGGCGTGCCCCGCCCGGCGCTGTTTGGCGGCGCCGCGACTTTCTTTGCCGACCTTGCCGACGAGTACCATCTGGCCTACGAGGGGACGGTGCTGAACGCGGTACTGCGCGATCCCGCGCTCAAATCCGATCCGATTCATCCCAATGCGGAGGGCTATCGGCGCATCGCCGATGCCGTTGCCACGCTGCTGCGGCAACGCGGCGCGTTGTAGCGTCTGTCATTCTCAGGCGGGCTGATCGTGTCGGCCCTCGCGCGCTAGCGGACCCGTGTACAGGTCCGGCCAGCGCTTGAGCGTCTGCGCACTGGTCGGTGTGTACATGTGGCAGGTATTGAAGACGAACGGAATCTCGCCGGGCTGACGCGGCCGAAGGCGGCGCGCCACGTTGGTCGTCTGATACGCTACCGTCGCGATCCGCCCCAACAGCTCCCACTGGTGCGTGCAGCCGTTGGCACCGCCGATCGCGTCGCGCAATCCCCTCAGCCAGCCGCGCGTGATGCGTTTGCCCTTGAGCGCCGCGAACTTCGGCGTGATGTCGCCGCAAGCTGCGAACGGGCCGGCGTCGGTGACCGCGATCGCGTCGTGGATGCGCATGTCGAGGTCGACGGTGATCCGAATCCACATGTCATGAGCGGGCTCGCCGGCGGCCAGCGTCGTCGCGCCGCCGCGATCCTTCCAGGTGTAGGACTTGGTGTCTTTGAGATGGCCCTCGATGTCCCAGAGACCGTCGTCTCGCTCGTAGCCGTGGCAGTCGATGCTGCGGGTGTGCATGAGCTTTCGTGCGGTTGCTTTCGGTAGCGGCATTGTGTGTCCTCGGTCTGCGCTGTACGCGTGTGTGAGAAGTTGGCGTTGCTATCATACGCGAGGGAGCCGCTTCATGACTGATCCACTCAGCGACGAGAAGTTTGCGCGGTTGCGCGCGATGCAGCGCCTCGCCAGCACGTTGCTCGCGGCCATGCTGGCGCTGCTCGCGCTGAGCGTCGCGTTCGAAGGCGGGCACCCGTGGTGGCGGTGGCTGCAGGCGTTCGCGGCCGCAGCGACCGTCGGGGCGATCGCCGACTGGTTCGCCGTAGTGGCGCTGTTCCATCATCCGCTCGGCCTGCCGCTGCCGCACACCGCAATCGTGCCGCGGAACAAGGACCGCATCGGCGAGAGCCTCGGCCGTTTCGTCGAACACAACTTCCTCACCGCGGAGAACGTCGTGCACAAGCTCGAGGAGCGCAATCTGAGCCTCGAAGCGGCTCGTTGGCTCGCGCGCCCCGACAATGCGCACGCCATCGCGGCGCGCCTTGGGGCCTTCATCCCCGGTCTGTTGAACGCACTCGGCGACGAAGACGTGAAGCGGCTGTTCGACCGAACGATCGCTTCGCAGATCCACAAGATCGACGGGGCGGATCTGGCGAGCGCCATACTGGGAACACTCACGACCGGCGGCCGTCACCAGGCGCTGCTCGATCGCGCACTGCATTCGCTCGAGGCTTGGCTCGTCGCCAACGAGGCGCTCATCAGCGAAAAGTTCGGTGCGGCATCGAAGTACACGCCACGCGTATTCGATCGCTACATCGTGGCCAAGTTCGTCGCCGGCATCATCGCGCTTGCGCACGAGGTGGCAAGCAATCCCGGACACGATCTCCGGCGCGAGTTCGACGCGGCGACCGAGCGGTTCATCGACAAGCTCGCGACCTCGGCGCAATACCGCACGCACGCCGAGGCGCTCAAGCAGGCGTTGCTGATGCACATCGAGCGCGAGCGCTACTACCGGGCCGTCTGGGATGACATCCGCGCGAAGATCCAGGCCGATCTCGCGGCCGAGCACTCGCTCATTCGAGGCCACGTGCGTGAGGCCGTGAGCAAGCTCGGTGCCGGCCTGGCCGAGGATGAGGCGCTGCAGGCAAAGCTCAATGCCTGGATCCTGCAGACGGTCGAGAGCTCGGTCGCGCGTCACCGCCACCAGGTTTCGGCGCTCATCACCGAGGTCGTGCGCGGCTGGGACACGCGCGAAATCACGCGCAAGATGGAGCTCGAGATCGGCAAGGACCTGCAGTACATCCGCATCAACGGCACGCTGGTCGGGGGATTGGTGGGGCTGCTGCTGCACGCGCTGACCGGGCTTTTCTAGCAGCCTGCCGGACTTTCGGTCCGACAGGCTGCCAGACCCGAAAAACTCGAACGTGGCCGCTTTCCCTTCCGGAAAGCTCGAGGCGCAGACGCGGGGCGCGACCGGGTCGCCGATGGTGTGGGCCGAAAGCGGCGTCCGTGAACAGCGTGGCCGGTCGGCTCAGGCAGCCTTCGCCGTCAGAGCGCGCGCAACGCGCGAGCCGGTGGGCCGGCCGAGATGGCCGCATATGAACTGCCCGGCCTCGATGAGTTTTGCCATATCGACGCCGGTCTCGATCTCCAGCCCCTGCAGCATATAGAGCAGATCCTCGGTGGCGAGGTTGCCGGTCGCGCCCTTGGCGTAGGGACAGCCGCCGAGTCCGGCCACCGAGCTGTCGAACACCGCCACGCCGCACTCCAGCGCGGCGTAGGTGTTGGCGAGCGCCTGGCCGTAAGTATCGTGGAAATGTCCGGCGAGCTTCTCGATCGGGATATGGCGCGCCACCGCGTCGAACACGGCGCGTGTCCTGCCGGGTGTGCCGACGCCGATGGTATCCGCAATGCAGATCTCGTAGCAGCCCAGCGCGTACAGGTCGCGCGCCACCGCGCTCACCTGCTCGGGCGCGACTTCGCCCTCGTACGGACAGCCGAGGCAGACCGAGAGATCGCCGCGGATGCGGATGGCATGCTTCGCCGCCTCTGCGCAGACTTCGCTGAAGCGGGCGAGGCTTTCGGCGATGGTGCAGTTGGTGTTGCGTTTGGAGAAGGTCTCGGTCGCCGCGCCAAAGATGACGATCTCCTCGCACCCGGCCGCGATCGCCGCATCAAGGCCCTTTCGGTTAGGTACCAGTACGGGATACGCAACGCCGGGCTTGCGTTCGATCCGCGCCAGTACCTCGGCGGCATCGGCAAGCTGCGGGATCCATTTCGGCGAGACGAAGCTGGTGGCCTCGATCGCCGTGAGGCCGGCCTGCGTCAGCCGGTCGATGAGCCCCACCTTGACATCGACGGGAACGATTTCCTTCTCGTTTTGCAGGCCATCGCGCGGCCCGACTTCGAACACGCGCACCTTGCGCGGAAGGTTCATCGTTTGCCTCCCGGAGCTTGGCCGCCACGCGGGCGCACGGCGCTCCCCTCTCCCCGTGGGAGAGGGGTTGGGGGTGAGGGAGGAGACGGATCCGGGGCGCGACTCGCGCTGCTCGCCTCGCGGCGAACCTCTCCCTGAGCGGCTGGGGCCGCCCACGCCGGCAGGCGCTTGTGCAGGAACGCCGCGATGCCCTCCTTGCCCTCGCTTCCCGCGCGCATCGCGGCAATGGTTCGTGCGGTGTAGTCCTTCATCGCTGTGTCGATCGGCCCGTGTGCGACGCGCGCGACCAGCGACTTGCTGCAGGCGATCGCGTCCGGCCCGGCGCGGAGTATGTGCGCGACAAGCTTCGCAATGCGCGCATCCAACTCGGCCGCATCGCACACTTCGTGCAGCAGACCGATGCGCAACGCTTCGGCCGCATCGATGCGCTCGGCGCTCAACATGTAACGACGTGCATGGCGCTCACCGATTGCCGCTACCGCGTACGGACTGATCATCGCCGGCACCAGCCCCAGGCGCACCTCGGAGAACATGAATGCCGCCTGCGGCGTGCCGAGCGCGATGTCGCAGGCCGCGACAATGCCCACGCCGCCGCCATACGCCGGTCCGTGTACGCGCGCGATCGTGGGCTTGGGCATCGTGTCGAGCGCCGCGAGCATCTCGGCGAACTCGAGCGCATCGCGGTGGTTGCGCGCTTCGTCGTATGCGGCCGTGCGCTGCATCCAGTTGAGATCGGCACCGGCGCAGAAGCTCTTGCCGTTACCCGCGATCAGCAGCACGCGTATGCTCGAGTCGGCGGCGACTTGCGCCAGCGCCGCCTTGAGCTCGGTGATGGTGGCCTCGTCGATCGCGTTGTGCAGCTCGGGTCGATCGAACGTAAGCGTGGCAACGCCGTCGGGAGCTGCGTGAAGCAGGACGCACGGTGTACTCATGGTCTCGATTATAGTCTTGCGTTCACATGCGAAAAACGCCGAAGCGCGTCAGCGCCGCGGGCGCGTTGGCGCACAAGGCGAGCCCCGCCGCCAGCATGCGGCGCGTATCGGCCGGCTCGATGATGCCGTCGTCCCACAGCCGCGCGGTGGCGTAATAGGCATCGCTCTGGCGCGCGTACTGTTCGGCGATCGGCTGCTTGAAGCGCGCTTCCTCCTCGGCCGGCCAACCGAGCCCCTGCTTGTGCAGCGCATCGCGCCGCACCTGCGCCAGAACGTTGGCGGCCTGTTCGCCACCCATCACCGAGATGCGCGCGTTCGGCCATGTCCACAGGAAGCGCGGGCCGAATGCGCGCCCGCACATGGCGTAGTTGCCCGCGCCGAAGCTGCCGCCCACGATCACCGTGAGCTTGGGGACCTGCGCGCAGGCGACCGCGGTCACCATCTTGGCGCCGTCCTTGGCGATCCCCCCGCTCTCGTATTTCTCCCCCACCATGAAGCCCGTGATGTTCTGCAGGAACACGAGCGCGATGCCGCGCTGGGCGCACAGCTCGATGAAGTGTGTGCCCTTGAGCGCCGATTCGGAGAAGAGGATGCCGTTGTTGGCGACGATGCCGACCGGGTGGCCCGCGATATGCGCGAAACCGCACACAAGGGTGGCGCCATAGCGCTGCTTGAATTCGTGCAGCTCGGAGCCGTCGACCACGCGCGCGATCAGCTCGCGCACGTCGAAGAGCTTGCGGCTGCTGGTCGGAATCAATCCGATGAGCTCGGCGGGATCGTGGGCGGGCGCGCGCCCGTCCGCGACCGGACTGCCCTTAGGCGTGCCGGCGTTGAGATGGGTCACGGCGCGGCGTGCGATTTCGAGCGCGTGCCGATCGTCGTGCGCGAGATGATCGGCTACACCCGAAGTCTTGGTGTGCACGTCGCCGCCGCCCAGCGTTTCGGCATCGACCACTTCTCCGGTCGCGGCCTTCACCAGAGGCGGTCCGCCGAGGAAGATCGTGCCTTGGTTGCGCACGATGATGGTCTCGTCCGACATCGCGGGCACGTAGGCGCCACCCGCCGTGCACGAGCCCATGACGACTGCGATCTGCGCGATGCCGCCCGCGGAAAGCCGCGCCTGGTTGTAGAAGATGCGTCCGAAATGGTCTCGGTCGGGGAAGACCTCGTCCTGGCTCGGCAGATGCGCGCCGCCGGAATCGACCAGGTAAATGCACGGCAGCCGGTTTTCGGCCGCGATCTCCTGCGCGCGCAGGTGTTTCTTCACCGTGAGCGGAAAGTAGGTGCCGCCTTTGACGGTCGCATCGTTGGCGATCACCACGCAATCGATACCTTGGATGCGCCCGATGCCCGTGACGATCCCCGCGCAGTGCACCTGGTTGTCGTACCGATCCCACGCCGCGAGCGGGGAGAGCTCGAGAAATTCGCTGCCGGGGTCGATGAGGTACGCGATCCGCTCGCGCACCAGCAATTTGCCGCGCGCGGCATGACGCTCGCGTGCCTGCGCATCGCCGCCCGAACGCACCCGCGCGTGCCGGTCGCGCAGCTGCGCGATCATCGTCTGCATCGCGGCCGCGTTGTCGCGGAACTCGGTCGAATCCGGTCGCAGCCGCGACTTCAATACGCTCATTACCAGCCGCCGGTCGCGAGCCAGCGTTCCACCTGCTCCAGACGGTCCGCGCCCCAGAACGGCTCGCCGTCGACGATGAAATAGGGCGAGCCGAACACCCCGCGCGCCATGGCGGCATCGACCTCGGCGCGCAGTCTGTCCTTCACGGCCGCCTCGCCGAGACCCGCCAGCGCCTGTTCGCGTTCGTGGCCGCACTGCGCCGCGATGTCGGCGCAAACACCTGCATCCGAGAGATCACGGCCTTCACCGAAGTAGCCGCGGTAGAGCGCGCCCGCAAGCGCCCTCGCAGCGTGCGGATCGGTGGCCTGCACCCATAGCATCAGGCGGGCTGCGGCCTGGGTAGCGATAGGAAACTTGGCCGGCAGCTTGAACGGCACGCCCATGAGCCGCGCCGTGCGCGCCATGTCGCGCGCCGAATACGGACCCTTGAGCGGCACGCCGGCAAGCGGGGCGGCGCCGGTCGCCCTGAATACCACACCGAGCAGGATCGGATGCCAATTGACGCTGCGGCTGTGCTTCGCGGCGATGGCGTCGATGCGCGTGCTCGCGAGATAGCCGTAGGGCGACGAGAAGTCGAAGTAGAACTCGATTGGTGCCGGCATCTCAAGTCTCTCTCGAACGAGGTTGCCCCGGCGCTCGCGGCGCCGTCGCGGCCATGGCTGCCGGTGACGCCGGTCGCGTCGGGGCGATCGTCGACCGCGAGGGCCCCACCGGGCTTTGCGCTCGCAGTGCGATCACGCACGCCGTCATCCGAGCCGTTCCACCGCCAGCGCGGTCGCTTCGCCGCCGCCGATACACAGCGACGCCACGCCGCGACGCACGTCGTATTTCTTCAGCGCCGCGAGTAGCGTCACCAGGATACGCGCCCCCGAGGCGCCGATCGGGTGCCCCAGCGCGCATGCGCCGCCATGGACGTTCACCTTTTCGTGCGGCAGCGCGAGCTCCTGCATCGCCGCCATGGTGACGACCGCGAACGCCTCGTTCACCTCGTACAGATCGACTTCGTCGGCACGCCAGCCGGTGCGCTCGAATAGTTTACGCATAGCGCCCACTGGCGCGGTCGTAAACCAGCCCGGCTCCTGCGCGTGGGTCGCGTGTGCGACGATGCGTGCGAGCGGTGCGATGCCGCGCCGCTCGGCCTCGTCGATGCGCATCAACACGAGCGCCGCGGCGCCATCGGAGATCGAGCTCGAATTGGCCGGGGTCACCGTGCCATCCTTGCGAAAGGCGGGGCGTAGCGTCGGTATGCGCTCGAAGTTGGCCTTGAGCGGCTGCTCGTCCTGGACGACACGCTTCGAGCCCTTGCCGGACGCGACATCGACGGGAACGAGCTCCGATTCGAACGAGCCGTCGCGAATCGCGTGCTGCGCGCGCGTGAGCGAGGCGATGGCGAATCGGTCCTGGGCTTCGCGCGTGAAGCGATAGCGCTCGGCGCAGTCTTCGGCGAACGTGCCCATGAGACGGCCCTTGTCGTAGGCGTCCTCCAGACCGTCGAGGAACATGTGATCCTTGATCTCGCCGTGACCGAGGCGCAAGCCCGAGCGCGCCTTCGGCAGCAGGTAGGGTGCGTTCGACATGCTCTCCATGCCGCCTGCGACCATCACCGCGTTGTTCCCCGCACGCAACAGGTCGTGTGCGAGCATGACCGCTTTCATGCCCGAGCCGCACATCTTGTTCACGGTGGTACAGCCGATCGCCGGCGGTAAGCCGGCGCCGAGGCTCGCCTGGCGCGCAGGCGCCTGTCCCTGCCCCGCGGGCAGCACGTTGCCCATGATGACTTCGTCGACATCGTCGGGCGCGATACCGGCGCGCTCGACTGCCGCCCGGATCGCCGCCGCGCCGAGCTGCGGCGCCGCGACGGGTGCGAGCTCGCCGAGAAACGCGCCCATCGGCGTGCGGGCGGCGGACACGATCGCGATATCATTCGACATCAAATCCTCCGCAGCGTAAACGCATACGGCGCGCGACTGCTGCATAATGCAACGTCATCCGCAGTTGCGCCGAAAACGGGGGGCACTGCTGACACGGGCATGAATGCTATGCCCGCGTCGTGCCTCGTATGGTAGCGCAATCGGCTGCGCCACCCGCGCATTGCCGAGGCGCCGCGCGCGCGTGGTACGCTGGCCGGCCGCCGGGAGTCGGCATTCATTTTGGAAAGGGGGAGCACCATGACGCATCGTCATCGCTGGCTGCAGTGCCTGCTCGCGCTTGCTTGCGGGGCAGGGTACGTTTCCCCCTTGAACGCGGCCTGGCCAGAGCGGTCCATCCGCATCATCATCCCCTGGGCGCCGGGGGGAAGCACCGACATCGTCGGCCGGCTGCTCGCTGCCGGGCTGACCGAGCGCTTCAAGCAGCAGGTCGTCATCGATAACCGTCCCGGCGCCGCAAGCATCATCGGCCTGCACCTCGCCACGGCAGCTCCACCGGACGGCTACACCTTCATGATGACGTCGACCGCCTACGGCTTTCTCGTCAATAAACCGAAGCCTCCGGTCGACCTGGTCCATTCGTTCGAGCCGGCGGCGATGATCGGCTTCGGCGACAGCGCCCTGGTGGTCCATCCGTCGGTCCCGGTGACCACGGTGAAGGGGCTGATCGATCTCGCCAAGAAGCGCCCGGGCGAGATCTTCTATGCCTCTTCCGGTATCGGCGGCTTCCCGCACATGGCCACCGAGCTCTTCAAGCTCATGGCCGGGGTGAATCTCGTTCACGTGCCCTTCAAGGGCGGCGGGCCGGCGACCGCCGATGTCATGGCCGGCGGCACCCAGATGTACCTCGGCACGCTCGTCACCGTGATGACCTACGTACAGAGCAAACGCCTCAGGCTGATCGCGACCGGCGGCAGCAAGCGCAATCCCACGGTGCCCGATATCCCGACCATCGCGGAGACCGTACCAGGCTTCGAGTCGAGCCTCTGGTGGGGGCTGTTCGCGCCGCCGAAGACCCCGGCCGACATCATCGCGCGTTTCCATGCCGAGACGATGAATGTCATCTCCACACCAGCCTTCCAGGACAAACTCGGGCAGCAGGGCGGGGCGGTGGTGAAGATGAGTTCGGCCGAGTTCGGCAAGCTCATGGTCTCGGAGCAGAACAAGTGGCTCGGGGTGATACGCGACGCCGGCATCAAGGGCGAGTAAGCCCATTGCGGCGACGCCTGCGCGTCGTCGCGCCATGCATTTATCGAAAGCTCGATAAACGCCCGTGCAGGGCGTAGGCGCGCTGCCAGCGCGCCTACGAGAAACGTTCGTCGTGCCCCGCCGAGGCTCGGCCATCGGCGGCGGCGTTATTCCAGACGCAGGTTGATCTCCTGCACGATCTTTTTCCACTTCGCCAGATCGGCTTTTCGGAACGCGGCATACGCCTCGGGAGTCTTTGGATCCAGAACCTCCAGGCCGGAGCTGATAAGGCTGTTCCTGACCCCTGGCGCTTTCACCGTCTGGCTGATGATTTTATTGAGCTGCGCGCGGATGCCGCGAGGCGTGCCCGCCGGTGCAAGGATGCCGTACCAGTTGATCACCTCGAAGCCGGGGTATCCCGACTCGGCGACGGTCGGAACATCCGGCATTTGCGTCGAGCGTTCGGCTGCCGTCACCGCAAGCGCTTTGAGCCTGCCGGCGCGCACATGCGCCATGATCGTCGGGATGGTCACGATCGCCATGGTGATGCGCTGGCCCAGGACATCGACCACGGGGCCCGCGGCCCCCTTGTAGAAGACCGGCGTCACCTTGAAGCCGGCCGCGCGCCGGAGCAGTTCGCCGGCAATATTGGCCGGGGTCGCCATGCCCGATGTGCCGATCGTGATTCCGCCGGGCTTGGCTTTGGCGAACGCGACCAGATCCTTGATCGAATTCACGGGCAAGGAAGGGTGGACGACCATCACATAGAGCGTATAAGCGAATAGCGCGACCTCCGAGAAATCATCGAGCGCTTTGTAAGGCACCTTGGGCATGAGAGCGGGCAGGATGGCGTTGGGTCCGGCGGCGGCAAACAAGATCGTGTAGCCGTCGGCCGGCGCGCGCGCGGCGAGCTCGGTTCCGATCAGGCCGGCCGCACCCGGGCGGTTGTCGATCACCAGCGTCTGGCCCAGCAGCTCGGAGAGTTTCGGCTCCATATTGCGCGCGGTGGTATCGGTGCCTCCGCCAGGAGGCCAGGGGACGATCAAGCGGACCGGGCGGAGCGGAAAATCCCGCGCGTACGCCGGCGCGACGAGGCACAGCGATGCGACGAGACTGCACACGGCGGATAGCGCGGCAGTCAATCGGGCATTGAGGGACATGACGGTATCCTCCGCATCGCAACGGAACGATCGCAAGCGTCGAGCCCGCCTTCGCTCACGATAAATCGATCCCATAATCGAGTTTCGCCTTCTCACGCACCACGGCCCCAGGCGTCTGGTAGAGCATCTTGCGGCTGACGAAGGTGCCCATGAACTGCTGAATTCCGACTGCTGTTTCCGCCATCTTGAGCAGGATGCCCAGGCCGTCGATGATCAATGCGCCGTCGATTTCGCGCAGCCCCCTGCGCGCCTGGAGCACGGCGTGCGACCCGCACGGAATGATGACTTCCGCTCCGGCGGCGACCGCGCGCCGTGCGGCACTGTCGAATTCGGTCATGACGCGCGCGTGCGCTGCGGGGTCGATAAAGGCCTGCCGATAGTCGGGCAAGTGGGGGACATCCATCGCTTCGATCGACGCCAGGCGATCGCTCAATCCGTAGAGCTGTATCTTCTGGGCATAAGAGAGTGCGAACTTGGGGTTCGGTGTGATGAGCGCGAAGCTGCGCCCCATCATGCACGAGACCAGAGCCGTCGTCTCCAGGAAGCCCAGGACCGGGATGTCGAGAATTTCGCGCGCTTCGACGAGCGCAGGATCGGTGGAGTTGAGCGACACGAACGCATCGTAGCGACCGTCGCCTTTCGCTTCCCGGCACTTCAGTATGTTCTCGATGATGTCCGGGGTGTCGATCGCCTGGAAGAACCGGAACTGCTCCCCGAGACCGCCTTTACGTGTGCCGTGTACCTCGATCTGTACGCCGGGGCTCACGATCGAGCGCAGGTGCTCCTCCAGCGCCGCGTGGAAATTCGGATTCCTAGCCCGGGACGAAAACACCTGCACCCAAATGCGCATCTGTGAGCTCCTCGCTGATTCAGCACTGTCTTGCCGCCAAACGTATCGAGCGCGCCGGCGTCGCGCGCATCGCTGCCGGCGCGCTCACGCACGATGGCGCGGGCACGTCGGGATCGACTCACCTGCGGGCCGCGCTATCGTTGAAAGACGCGCGCGGGTATTCAGGCTTCGTTGGCGGCGCGGGCGGCATCCACCAGCCCGAAACGCCGACGCGAGCGCGCTTCGGATCCACCAGCACGTCCAGCACTGTCGGACGCTCCGAGCGGATCGCGTGCTGCAAGGCGTCTCCCAGCTCGTCCGGTGTCTCGATGCGAACGCCCTGAGCGCCATACGCGCGCGCCACGGCCGCGTAATCGGGCGTCAAAGGGGTGCCCGACGGATGGTGCATCCAGCGTGAGGTATAACGGCTCGATCCGTCGGCGCGGACCACACCCAGGCCGCCGTTGTTCCAGACGACCCAGGTCACCGGTATCTGGTACTCGACCGCGGTTGCAACCACGTGCGGCACCATGCCGAAACCGCCGTCGCCGCATAACGCGACCACCGGTTTGCCCGGCGCCGCGAGCTTGGCCCCCAGGGCGCCCGCCGCGCCGAACGCCATGGCCCCGTAACCCCAGGCCTGTATCACCGTCTGCGGCAGGAAAGACTCCCAGCGCGAAGTCACCCAGGTATGGTGCGAGCCGACATCCACCGCCAGAATTCCGTCCCGCGGCAGCGCCTTGCGCAAGGTGCGGATGACGTGCTCCGGATCGATCGGCTTCGCCTCCGGACGGTAGCGCCTCTCGTTGTAGTCCGCCCACTCGGTCTTCCACGCGCTGACCCGCTTGACCCATTCCCGGTGGGCAGCGGCGTGCTCGGCCTTCTGCTCGGCAAGTAACTGGCGCAGGAAAGTCCGCACATCGGCGTTGAGGCCGATGTGAACGGGGTAATTGCGCCCGAGGGCTGCTTCGTCGATGTCGACCTGAATCAGTTTGGTCGGCGGTATCGTGAACGTATACCCGGGTATCCAGGAGCTTGCAGCGCGATCGTCGAATTCCGCGCCCAGCGCGAGCAGCACGTCGGCCGTGCTGGTCGCCTCGTTGCCTGGGTAGCCGCCATCGCGCCCCACCGCGCCGAGATTCAGCGGGTGATCCGCGGCCATGACGCCGATGCCCTGCGGCGTATAGGCAACGGGAATGGCGAGCGCTTCGGCCAGCGCGCGTACCTCGACGCTCGCCTCCGAGAGGGCTGCGCCGTTGCCCACGAGAATGACCGGGCGTTGCGCCTGCGCGAGCTCGGCCAGCACGCGCTGCACCGCCTCGGGCGAGGCGCCCGGGCGCAGGTCGATGCCGTGTCTCCACTGCGCCGAATCGATGAATGCCTCTTCCGTCTCCTCGAGGAAAACGTCGTACGGAACGTCGATGTTCACCGGACCGGGACGGCCCGCGAGCATGGCGGCAAAAGCCTGGCGCATCATCCTCGGCAGCATCTCCGGGCGCGTGGCCTGGAAGCTGCGCTTGACGTACGAGCGGATCGTCGCCGGGAAATCCGCCTGATGATGGTGGTGCACTTCCTGAAACGTGCCGCGGCCGAATTGACTGGTCGCCACGTTGCCGGTGATCGCGAGAAAGGCGGAATCGTCCATCATGGCATTGGCCAGCGCGATCGGCATATTGGCCGATCCGGGGCCGCACGACGAAAAGGTGGCCACCGGCCGATGCGCGATGCGGAAATACGCATCCGCCATATGCCCGGCGACTTGCTCGTGATGCGTGCCGATCGCCTTGATCTCATCGCGGCGCTCGGCGAGAACATCCATCAAGCCGTAGATTCCGTGCCCCATCATGCCAAAAACATAGGGCACTTCCTCCTGGATGAGCATATCGACGATGATGTCGGCGCCCCGCAACTTTGCCATATCCGCTCTCTCCTGCTTGTCGTGGTCGTGAAGAACGATGCGCTCGATCCGGTTCGGGGCCCGGCGCTGCGGATGCGCCCGCAACGGCGGCGAGTTCCAGGCCGAAGCATGCCCTTCAGGTCGTGATGGCGCCGGACTCGGCGCTCGTGCGATTGGGAGGACAATCGGGCACCAGGCGCTCGGCGGGCAGCGACAGCGCCGCAAGCGCAGCCCACGCGGCTGCGCGCGCCGCGGACCAGACGGGGCGCCTGAGCTCGTCGGTCAGTACCGGAATGATGTCGATGGTCGGCAGTTGTACGCAGGCGATGAAAAGCCCCTCGCTGTCCCCGCGTGCGACCGTCCGACATTTGTGCAAGACCTGGTCGGCCGTCACCTTGCCGAGCTCGGTCGGATTCTTCGTGGCGAAGCTGTCCCGTCCCGCCACGGTCACACCGGCGGCGGCCAGAAACGAAATCAGGATCTCGTTCTTCCAGTCGAGATACGGTGAAACCAGATCCACCCGGCGCAAGCCGGAGGTATGCAGCGCAGGGCCCATGGAACTCGCGGTGCTGACCGTCGGCGCGGCGGCGAGGTCCGATAGCGCCTTTACCGCCTCGGTGTCTCCCTGCGGGCCCGCAAGAAAGCCAGCCGCCGTGCAGCCGTAGATGACCAGATCGGCCTTGCCCTCGACCAGCGGAGCGACCGTGGCGAGCGTGCTCTTGCGGTACTCCGGCAGGTCGCTCACGGTCAGCGGTCGATGCGGGCGCGGGACGCGCGCAATTCGCAGATCCGTGATCTCCGGGCAATAGGCCTGGATTTCCTTTTCCATCGTGGTGTTGTTGGCCGGCACCACCAGAATGACGCGCCTGTCACGATCGGCCATGTGATCTCTCCTCGTGCGTTGCCAGCAAGCATTACCGAAGATCGCGTGTTCGCGGGGAAATGATTACGCCCGACGCCCTGCCTGACGTCCGATGACTGCAATTACTGTGTCGGTACATGGGCGTCCCGGATGACGCCTGCCCATCGGGTCTGCTCGGAGTTCCTGAACGCCGCGAACGCCTTCGGGGTGCTGCCGACGGGATCGAAGCCCAGTGCGACCAGCTTCTCATGCACTGTGGGGTCGTTCATCGCCTTGACGATTTCGGCATGCAGCCGGTCGAGCAGCGCTTGCGGCGTCCCCGCCGGCAATACCATCCCATACCAGTTCAGTACGACGAAATTGGGCAGCGTCTCGTTCAGTGCGGGAACATCCGGCAGAAAGGCGAGTCGCTTGGGGCCGGTGGTCGCAAGCGCTCGCAACTTATGGGTTCTCACGTACGGCAGTCCGATCGAGACTGCGTCGATCATGTACTGGACCCGGCCGGCGAGCAGGTCGATGAATGCAGGGGCGCTGCCCTTGTAGGCAATGCGGCGCGTATCGATACCGGTCTGCAGTTTCAGCAATTCGCCGGTCAGATGCGGCAGACCGCCGTTGCCGCTGGAAGACCAGACGAGCTTGCCGGGATTCGCCTTGGCGTAAGCGAAGAACTCACCGAGCGTCGCGATGGGCACCGAGGGATACAGATAGAGCAGGAACGGCAACGATACCGTCTGGGTGAGCGGTGCGAAGTCGCGTGCGATGTTGAATGGCATCGTCCGGTGCAGGGATGGATTCACGCTGAGATGGCCGGCCGTGCCCTGATAGAAGGTATAGCCGTCGGGTGCCGCCTGGGCGACGAGGCCCATTCCGATGATGCCGTTCGCGCCGCCGCGGTTGTCGACGATGACATTTTGTCCGAACTGTTGCGAGAGCTTGGCTGCGAGGATGCGCCCGACGACATCGTTGCCGCCGCCCGCGAACGAGCCGATGACCCAACGCAGCGGTTTGGAAGGAAACGACGCCTGTGCGACGGCCCAACCGGACACAAGCATCAGCAAAAGCACAGATATCGTCTTCAAACGTGCATTCATGATCGTATCTCGCCGTCGATGCTCGGTCATTTCGGCACCGGATGCGCCGATGGAATCGGCAACGCCATCGCCCTAACGCTAACTCTAATAGTGTGACTTGAAGTGCAGCGCGCCTCGCTGCGCGAGGTACTCCAGATCGACGTAGGAGCGCTTGGTCTGCTCGTCTACCTTGAATTGCAGCTTCCTCACGTCTTCCGTGGTGGCGCGGACCGCCAGCAGTTGCAGGCCCTCCTTGACCGTCCATCCGTGCGCGCCCGCGATCCCGGCCGGCGCATAGATCGTCGTGCCGGGGCCGGCCTCGTACGCGTTGCCCTCGAAATCGCGCACGGTGGCATGACCGGAGATCACGAAGTACAGCGCCTCGATGGGATGCCAGTGAAGCTGCTCGACTCTACCGGGTGCATAGGTGGCGAGCCCGATGCGGACGCGATCGGTGTCTTCTTCGTGCCCGACCAGCCACTTGAGGGTCTGCCCCTGCGTCACCGGGGGTTGTGCATCCAGCATGCCGTCGTTGATCACCCGCAGCGTCGATTTCACGTCCACCATCCTCGCCCCTCCGCATTGCATGCGTTTCGGCGCCGTGCAGGCGAACACGCGGTAAGTTCATACCGCCGCCGGTCGCGCATCGCATCGTGCACCACGCCCAGCGATCCGTCGACCATGGCGGCGACGCCCTCGGCGACGGAATGCGCAACGCGCGCGGGTCTTCACTGCTTCGGCCAAAAAATTCTAGGGCTCCACGGTCGCCCTGTAAAATGCGCAACACTGCTCAATTGATGAATATTCATCATGAAACTGGATACGGCCGGGGTTCAGGCGTTCATCGCCATCGTCGACACCGGCAACTTTCACAAGGCCGCAGATTATCTCGGCATGTCACAGACGGGGGTGTCGCGCCGCCTGCAGCAACTCGAGACTCAGTTGGGCGTCAAGCTGATCGACCGTACGACACGCGCGTGGAGCCTGACGGCGGTCGGCGCGAGCTTCCTGCCGAAGGCGCGCCAACTCATCTATGATCTGGAAGCTACCCTGCACGAGCTGCGCGCCGTAAAGCGCGAACGGCGTGGCGCCGTCGTCATCGCTTGCGTCATCACTGCGGCATTGAACTTTCTGCCGGACATCGTTCAACGCTATGCAAGACGCTTCCCGGGCAACCAGGTCAGGATCCTCGACGGCATAGGTCCGGAGGTGAACGATGCCGTTCTGCAGCGCCGCGCGGAGTTCGGCATCAACGTCGTCACCCGCCGCAATCCCGAGTTGGAAACCATAACGGTTGCACACGACCCCTTCGTTCTGATGTGCCGGGACGATCATCCGCTCGCCGGTCGCGCAAGAGTGCGCTGGCAGGAGCTTCCGGAGCGCGATCTCATCTCGCTCGGACACGGCAGCGGCAGCGAGGCCATTCTCGACCATGCACTGACGCGCCTGAAGCTGGCGCTCGCGGGTCCGTTCGAGGCGCAGCATGCTTCGACGGCGCTCAGCCTCGTCGCCGCCGGAGCTGGTGCCGCAGTCCTTGCGCGCATGACACGGCGAAAAGGAACCTACCCGCGCGTTCGCATGATTCCGCTTGTCGATCCCGTGGTCGAGCGCGAGCTCGCCATCATCACGCGGCGCGGCACGACGCTTTCCCCGGCCGCCGAAGCGCTCTACGACATGGTTTTGGAAGCCTTCCGTGGCACCGAAGGCCGATTTGCGTCGCGCGCAAGGGCGAACGGTCGGCGACCGTAACCGCGGGCTCCCCGCGCGTGCGCTGAGGAGCTCACGAAACCGAGGCGACCACCGCGGCGCGAGAATGACATACGCCATTCGACGCTGCGTACGCCCGGTGCGGGCGCCGTTCTGTGCCCGCCGCCGCACCAGAACCTTGATCTAGCGCAAAATCCGCCGCTGGCGGGGCACGGGCGGTACAGGCAGAATATGAGATTCGGCCGGACGGACGACACGACAGCTCATGCCGCCCGCCGCCGCCCATGACCCGAATGCCCAGCGACCCATGACGCAAACGCACCCGCGCACGAGCCAGCGCGCACTTGGCCGCCACGCCTACGACCGCGATGAACTCCTCGCCTGCGGCCACGGCAAGCTCTTCGGCCCGGGTAACGCGCGCCTGCCGTTGCCCAACATGCTGATGTTCGACCGCATCGTGCGCATCGACGACACCGGCGGCGCACACGGCAAGGGCACGATCGAGGCCGAGCTCGACATCCGGCGTGAGCTGTGGTTCTTCGGCTGCCATTTCGAGACCGACCCGGTGATGCCGGGCTGCTTGGGACTGGACGCCCTCTGGCAACTGGTGGGCTTCTGGCTCGCCTGGCGGGGCAATCCCGGGCGCGGTCGGGCGCTCGGCGCCGGCGAGATCAAGTTCTTCGGTCAGGTGCTGCCCAACGTCGGCAAGGTCGGCTACCGGCTCGCGCTCAAACGCGTGATCGAGCGCAAGCTGGTGATGGGCATCGCCGACGGCTGCGTGCTCGCCGACGGCCGTGAGATCTACTCCGCCACCGACGTGAAGGTGGGCCTTTTCACCTCGACCGAGGACTTCTGATGCGGCGCGTGGTCATCACCGGCCTGGGCATCGTCTCGAGCCTTGGCAACAACGCCGACGAAGTGGTCGCGAGCTTGCGCGAGGGACGCTCGGGCATCCGCTTCAACCCCGTCTATGCGGAACATGCGATGCGCTGCCAGGTAAGTGGCCGGCCAGCGCTCGATCTAGAGGCGGCCGTCGACCGGCGCACGCTGCGCTTCATGGGCGATGCGGCGGCCTACTCGTGGTTGGCGATGAAGCAGGCGCTGGCGCAGTCGGGCCTGACGCCGGCCGAAATCTCGCATCCCCGCAGTGGTGTCGTGGCAGGCAGCGGCGGTGCGTCGAGTCACAACCAGGTCTGGGCTGCCGATACGCTGCGCGCCAAGGGCATCAAGCGGGTGGGGCCGTTCATGGTCACGCGCACGATGGGCAGCACCGTATCGGCGTGCCTCGCGACCAACTTCGCCATAAAGGGCGTCAACTACTCGATCAGCTCGGCCTGCGCGACCAGCGCGCACTGCATCGGTCACGCCGCCCAGCTCATCGCCTGGGATATGCAGGACGTGGTGTTTGCCGGCGGCGGCGAGGAGGAGAGCTGGGAGCTGTCGCTGCTGTTCGATGCCATGGGTGCGATGTCCAGCGGCTTCAACGATCGTCCCGAGCAGGCTTCACGCGCTTTCGACGCGGCACGCGACGGTTTCGTCATCGCCGGCGGCGGCGGCATGCTCGTGCTCGAGGCGCTGGAGCATGCGCAGGCGCGCGGCGCAACCATTCTCGCCGAGCTCGTGGGCTACGGCGCCAATTCCGACGGCCAGGACATGGTCGCCCCATCGGGCGAGGGTGCGGTGCGCTGCATGCGGCAAGCACTCGCCTCGGTGCACCGTCCGGTCGAGTACATCAATGCGCACGGCACCTCCACGCCGGTGGGTGACGTGGCCGAGCTCGGCGCGGTGCGCGAGGTATTCGGACAGAACGTGCCGGCGATCAGCTCGACCAAGTCGCTGTCGGGCCACTCGCTTGGCGCGGCTGGGGTGCAGGAAGCGATCTATTCGTTGCTGATGATGCAGCACGGCTTCTCGGCCGCGTCGGCCAATATCGATACGCTCGACCCGGCAGCCGCGGGCATGCCGGTACTGCGCGAGCGCCGCGACGCGCCGCTCGCCGTGGTGATGTCGAACAGCTTCGGCTTTGGCGGCACCAACGCTTCGCTCGTGTTCGCGCGCTTCGACGGCTAGGCGCTGTGTCCGCGATCACGCCCGGGCTACAGTGTTCTTCGGGCGCTCGTCGCCTCCGACGAGGACAGCCTGAACGCCAGCGCCGCGATTCCGAATAGCCACCGCTCCGCGCGGCCCGCGACGCAGGGATGCGGCTTCATCTCAGTCGGTTCGCGCCTTGCGCTCGGTATCGTTGCGGGGTCCTGATCGAGCCGTGCCCGACCCCGCGTCCGGACCTCCCGGCGCGCGCAGCAGCTCGCCGATCAGCTCATCCTTCTCTTTCCACTGCTGCTCGACCCAGCGGCCGAGTCTGACGACATGTGCGCGCGCCATGGCGTGCTCGACGCCGATGAGCTGCGGCGGAATGGCGCGCTGCGCAACGCGCACGATCACTGCTTCGAGCCTGCCGCACAATAAGTCCCAGAAGCTCGGCGTGCCGCCCGGGTAGACGATCGTCACGTCGAGCAGGCAGCGGAACTGCTCGCCCATCGTGGCGAGCGCCACCGACAGGCCGCCGATCTTGGGCCGCAGCAGGTGCCGGTAGGGGCTCCTTTCCTGCGCGCGCTTGGCCGGCGTGGCTCGGGTACCCTCGATGAAGTTCATCACCGAGGTCGGAATCTGCTTGAATTTTTCGCACGCCTGTCGCGTCGCCTCCAGATCCTTGCGCAGTGCGCCGCGGCTCCTGCCGCGGCTCATGAACGGAAAGTCGAGCGCCCACCAAGCCAGACCGATCACCGGCACCCAGATCAGCTCGCGCTTGAGGAAGAACTTCAGGAACGGAATGCGTCCATGAAACACCCGCTGCAGCACCAGGATGTCGACCCAGGTCTGGTGGTTGCTCGCCACCAGGTACCAGCCGCGGGGATCGAGTTGCTCGACGCCTTGCACATCCCAGCGCGCACCCGGGCACACGGCGACGATCCAGGCGTTGTTCACGGCCACCCAGGCCGAGGCTAGCGCCGCGAGCGTGCGATCGGCGATGCGGCGCACGGCCGGCGCCGGGACGAGCAGCTTCAGCAGTGCCGGGGGCAGCAGGCTGAGTGCAACGACGAGGGTGTTCAGGCCGAGGACAAAGCCGGTGACGATGCCGCGCAGGGCGTGCATGAAGAAGCCAGGAATGCCCTTAGCCTATTTTCGCTCCGATGCGCCTTATGACTTCGCCCCATTTCGCGTATTCGCTGCGGATCAGGTCGCCGAACTGGGCCGGCGTGCCGCCCGCGGGCTCGGTTCCGATCGCCGCGAACCTTTCCTTCAACGCCGGCGAGGCGAGCACGCGGTTGATCTCCGCGTTGAGCTTGTCGACGATTGCTTGCGGCACGCCGACCGGCGCGACGATGCCGTTCCATGTGCTTACTGCGAAACCCGGTACGCCCGCTTCGGCGATGGTGGGCAGGTCGGGGAACGCGGGCGAGCGCTTCGCGCCGCTCACGGCGATACCGCGCACCCGGCCTGCTCGTGCGTGCGGCGTAATCGAATTGAGACCCTCCATCATCAACTGCACGCGTCCGGCGATGAGATCGGCGATTCCCGCCGCACCCCCTTTGTAGGGCACGTGCACGATCTGAGTGCCGGTCATGAACTTGAAGAGCTCCATGCCAAGGTGGCCCGGCGCGCCGTTGCTGGAGGAGGCGTTGGAGAGCTTGCCGGGATTTCGCTTCGCGTACTCGATCACCTCGCGTACCGTCCGAAACGGCGTCGACGGCGAAACCGCGAGCAGCATGTTGCCATTGCCGGTCTGGGCGATCGGCTGGAAATCCTTTCGCACGTCAAATGGCGCCTGGCGCACCATGTGCGGGCTGATCACGAGCGCACCGATCGGCGCATAGCCGATGGTGTAGCCGTCAGGCGGGGCCTTCGCAATCAGTTCCATGCCGATGATGAGCGCGCCGCCGGGGCGATTGTCGACCACGATCTGCTGGCCGATCTGCTTCGCGAGCTCGGTGGCGACGATGCGCGCCAGCGTGTCGGACGAGCTGCCCGGGGCTTGTGGCACGATGAGGCGAATCGGCCGCTCCGGATAATGCTGGGCGTACGCCGAGTGTCCGCTGAAGCCGGCGAAAACGAGAGAGAGCAGCGCTACACAGCGTCCAGGTCGCACGGATCCTCCTTCTTTGCTGATCTTGTCACGTGCAGCGTAGCATACGGCGCGCACGCAGGCCGCGAGAGGCGCACACTCGGTGTCGATCGTGGTCGCTGAGAAGCCGGGCGAGACCCGCATCATCCGAACCTGAGCCGCGCGTATGTCGGCGGCAAGCAACGGGGCCGAAGGCCACGTTGCTGTTCACCTTTCTTGCGCCAAGCGGCGCCGCGGCCGGCGGCTCGCCGTATCCTTTGCCATGTTGCGCGCGGGCGCGTATCGTCGGCGTCTGCCGTGTGACAGGGATTGGAATCACAGACTTGCCCGGAGGATGACCGATGCTCAAGCTTTTCTATGCCGTTGGCAGTTGCGCGCTCGCTTCGCACATCGCGCTGGAAGAGGCCGGTGCGAAATACGAGACGGTGCGGCTGAATTTCGCGACCAACGATCAACGCAAACCCGAGTACCTCAAGGTCAATCCCAAGGGGCGCGTGCCGGCGTTAATCACGGATGCCGGAACACTTACCGAGACGCCTGCGATCCTCGCCTACATCGCCCAGGTCTATCCGGACGCGAAGCTTGCGCCGCTCGCCGAGC
>WYBJ01000112.1 GCA_011525945.1 Burkholderiaceae bacterium
CGCCGCGGCGTCGCGGATGCGCCCGGACCATTCGGCGACGAGATCTTGCAGGGCAGCAGCCGACATGGGTCGCTTCACTTCTGCGCGCGATCAGAAGCGCGGCAGCTCGGCGAACTTCTCTTGGCCGCGATGGACATGCATGCGCCCGAGCTCGGCGCAGCGATGCAGCGTCGGTACGGCCTTGCCCGGGTTGAGCACGCCGGACGGATCGAATGCATGCCTCACGGCGTGGAACGCGGCCAGCACCTTGGGCGGAAACTGGATGCACATCTGGTCGATCTTCTCCACGCCCACACCATGTTCGCCGGTGATCGTGCCGCCCGCCTTGACACACAGCTCCAGGATGTCGGCGCCGAACGCCTCGCAGCGCTCCAGCTCGCCAGGTTGATTCGCGTCATAGAGAATGAGCGGGTGCAGGTTGCCGTCGCCGGCGTGAAAAACATTGGCGCAACGCAGTCCGTACCGGCGTTCGAGCGCGCCGATCCCCGCCAGTACCTCGGCCAGGCGCTTGCGCGGAATCGTGCCGTCCATGCAGTAGTAGTCGGGCGAGATGCGCCCGACGGCGGGGAACGCCGCCTTGCGCCCAGACCAGAAGCGCAAGCGTTCGGCCTCGTCGCGCGACACGCGTACCTCGTGCGCGCCGGCAGCGCGCATGATCTCGTTCACGCGCGCGACCTCGGCCGCCACTTCCGCCGCCGTGCCGTCGGATTCGCACAGCAGAATGGCGGCGGCATCGAGCGGATAACCGGCATGCACGAACGGCTCCACGGCTGCCGTCGCCGGCTTGTCCATCATCTCCAGGCCGGCCGGGACGATGCCTGCGGCTATGACCGCTGCAACCGCGTTGCCGGCCGCCGGGATGCTCTCGAATGCCGCGAGAACGCAGCGCGCGGTCTCGGGTTTCGGCAAGAGCTTGACCGTAACCTCGGTGACGACCCCGAGCAATCCCTCCGAGCCGTTGATGAGCGCGAGCAGATCGTAGCCCGGGCTGTCGAGCGACTCGGCCCCGAGCTCGACAATGTCTCCCTCGGCCGTGCACAGGCGCACGGCCAGGACGTTGTGCACGGTCAACCCATACTTGAGGCAATGCACGCCACCGGAGTTCTCGGCCACGTTACCGCCGATCGTGCACGCGATCTGGCTCGATGGATCGGGCGCGTAGTACAAGCCGTAGGCTGCGGCCGCCTCCGAAATGGCGAGATTGCGCACACCGGGCTGCACGCGCGCGCTGCGCGCCAGCGGGTCGATGTCGAGGATACGCATGAAACGGGCAAGCGACAACAGCACGCCGGCGCTGTGCGGCAGCGCACCGCCGGAAAGTCCGGTGCCGGCTCCGCGCGCCACAACCGGCACGTTGCGTGCGTTGCACAGCGCGAGCGTGCGGCGAACTTCTTCCTCGGTCCGCGGCAGCACGACGAGTGCGGGCAGTCGCTTGTATGCCGACAGACCGTCGCACTCGTACGGTTTCAGGTCTTCGTGATCGAACAGGACCGCGTCAGGCGGGAGGAATTCGCGCAGAGCAGCAATCAGCCGCTCGCGCTCGCCGGCGGGAAGCAGCGCAGCGCCGCCTGTCGTCGCGGCGCGAGGGGCGTTCTGTACGGTCGCCGACATGCGAAATCGCCTTATGCGCCGCGCGCAGGCAACGCGGCAGAGGTGCGCAATGAGGTCGAGCGCGTAACCGCGCTACTTGCCAACCTCGTGGTTTGCCAGCCGCTCCAGCGCCCGCACGATGGCCGAATGATCCCACTTGGCGCCGCCGTTGGCGACGCAGGCGTTGAACATTTCCTGCACGCTCGCCGTATGCGGCAAGCTCATGCCGAGCGCACGCGCCCCGGCGAGCGCCAAGCCGAGATCTTTCTGGTGCAGCTCGATGCGAAAGCCGGGATCGAAGGTGCGCTTGATCATGCGCTCGCCGTGCACTTCGAGCACGCGCGAGGCGGCGAAGCCGCCCATCAGCGCCTGTCGCACCTTGGCGGGATCGGCGCCGGCCTTGGCGGCGAAAAGCAAGGCTTCTGCAACCGCCTCGATATTGAGCGCGACGATGACCTGATTGGCAACCTTGCACGTCTGGCCGGCGCCATTGCCGCCGACCAGCGTGATGTTCTTGCCGAGTTGCTCGAAGATCGGCTTGGCTCGGTCGAATGCGGCTTGCGGGCCGCCGACCATGATCGTGAGCGCTGCGTTCTTCGCACCGACTTCGCCGCCCGATACCGGTGCATCCAGGTAGTCGCAGTCGAGCTCGGCGATGCGCCGGGCGAAGTCCTTGGTCGCGATGGGGGAAATCGAGCTCATGTCGATGACGAGCTTACCCTTGCCGAGCCCAGCCGACACGCCGTTGGCGCCGAACAGCACCTTCTCGACATCGGGCGTGTCGGGGACCATGAGGATGATCACGTCTGCATGCTGTGCAACCGCCTTGGGCGAATCGCACGCTTTGCCGCCGGCCGCAGTCAGCTCCGCGGCGACGCCGCTGCGCGAATTGAGGTAGAGGCTATGCCCGCCCTTGATCAGGTTCAGCGCCATGGGCTTGCCCATGATGCCAAGACCGATGAAGCCGATGGTGCTCATGACGACTCGCTCCCCGGGAGGTTGGATTGAGCGATTCTACCGCGCTCGCCGCCGCGCCGATTGCGCGCCGAGCCGCGCGTGGCGGGACTGCTTAACGGCGGCCGATGACACGCGAGACCGGGGAGCGATCCCGGGCGCTCGCCGTGTCGCGTTCCGCGCTGCGCCTACAATGACGGGCGATTCATGCGGGCGGGGGCGATGCGCATCGTCGGAATACTGCTGGCGGCGGGACGGGGTACGCGCTTTGGCGGCGACAAGCTGCTTGCACCTCTGGCGGACGGGACGCCGGTGGGCCTCATGTCGGCGCGCAATCTTGCGGCCGCATTGCGCGAGGTGATTGCCGTGGTGCGCCCGAACGATGCACACCTCACCCGGCTCCTGCATGGCAGCGGCATTACGGTCGAGCCGTGTGCCAGCGCCTGGCAGGGGATGGGATCGAGCCTGGCGCACGCGGTGCGCGCGTGCGCCGACGCCGATGGCTGGATCGTCGCTCTGGCCGATATGCCGAAGATTCGGCCCGAGACGATTCGCGCTGTCGCCGAGGCATTGCAGGCGGGCGCCGCGCTTGCAGCACCCGTCTACCGGAACGAACGCGGTCACCCGGTCGGATTCTCGGCAGTCTATGGCCCGCGCCTGGCCGTGCTATCCGGAGACGCGGGCGCGCGCGAGATCCTGCGCGCCGAGCGCGACCGCATGCTAGAGGTCGAATGCGACGATCCGGGCGTGCTGGCTGACGTCGATACGATTCTGGATCTCGATCGACTCCGAGCCGAACGGCCGCCGTCGTGACGCGAACCAGCCGAGGTCGGATGTGGATAGCCTCCGGGCCCCGGTAGCCGCAGCACGGATTCGGCGCCGCTATAATCGGGTCGTTCCCATCTCGAGGTCGCGTCATGTCCCGTTTCACCGGAACCGAGTCCTATATTGCCACCGAAGACCTCATGATGGCCGTGAATGCCGCCATCACCCTCGAGCGCCCCTTGCTCGTGAAGGGCGAACCGGGAACGGGCAAAACCATGCTGGCCGAGGAAGTCGCGCGCGCTCTGGGCCGTCCTTTGTTCCAGTGGCATATCAAGTCCACCGCCAAGGCGCAGCAGGGCTTGTACGAATACGATGCCGTGTCGCGGCTGCGCGATTCGCAGCTCGGCGATGCCAAGGTGCACGACATCGCCAACTACATCGTACGCGGGGTGCTGTGGCAGGCGTTCGAGTCGGACGTGCCGGCGATCGTGCTGATCGACGAGATCGACAAGGCCGACATCGAATTTCCCAACGACTTGCTGCGCGAGCTCGACCGCATGGAGTTCTACGTCTACGAGACGCAGCAGCTCGTGCGCTCGAGGCACCGGCCCACGGTGATCATCACCAGCAATAACGAAAAGGAGCTGCCGGACGCATTCCTGCGCCGCTGCTTCTTCCACTACATCCGCTTTCCGGACAAGGAAACGATGCGGCGGATCGTCGATGTCCATTTTCCGGGGATCAAGAAGGAACTGGTGCGCGAGGCGATGGAGGCGTTTTTCGGCATTCGCGAAGTACCGGGTCTGAAGAAGAAACCATCGACCTCGGAGCTGCTGGATTGGCTCAAACTGCTATTGGCTGAAGACATTCCGCCGGAGGCGCTGCACGCCAGCGACACGCACAAAGTCGTGCCGCCGTTGCACGGTGCGCTGCTCAAGAACGAACAGGATGTACACCTGTTCGAGAAGCTCGTGTTCATGTCGCGTCGCAAGACCACTTAGACGAGCCGATCGGGATCAGGGCTTGCTGATTGCATCGGGTCGATTTGCAAGCGCCCGCGACGTGCCGCCTACTGCAACGAGCAAGACTCCGTCATGCTGATCGATTTCTTCTTTACGCTGAAAGAATTCGGTGCGCCGGTCTCGATCAAGGAATTTCTGGTCCTGATCGAGGCGCTGCAAAAGCACGTCGCCTATTGTTCGGTCGATGACTTCTACTATCTCGCGCGCACCTGCCTGGTGAAGGACGAGAAGCATTTCGATAAATTCGATCGCGCCTTCGCCAAGTACTTCAAGGGGGTGCTCGCGATCGACGGGGTCGTGGCCGAGATCCCGGAGGAGTGGCTGCGCCACATGGCCGACAAGTACCTCAGCGAAGAAGAGAAGG
Organism: Burkholderiaceae bacterium; assembly: GCA_011525945.1. Taxonomy (GTDB): domain Bacteria; phylum Pseudomonadota; class Gammaproteobacteria; order Burkholderiales; family WYBJ01; genus WYBJ01. The sequence continues at coordinate 4,696 of WYBJ01000112.1, forward strand.
CGTTGATCGAATCGCTCGGCGGCTGGGACAAGCTCATGGAGACGCTGAAGAAGCGGCTCGAGGAGCAAAAGGGGCGCCACCAGGGCGGATCGAAATGGATCGGCACTGCCGGCACGAGCCCCTTCGGCGCCTACGGCTACAACCCAGAAGGCATCCGGATCGGTCAGAACGAATCGCGCAACCGCCGCGCCGTCAAGGTCTGGGACAAGCGCGAGTACAAGAACTACGACGATCAGGTCGAGATCGGCATCCGCAACATCAAGGTGGCGCTACGGCGCCTGCGCAAGTTCGCCCGTGAAGGTGCGGCCGACGAGCTCGACCTCGACGACACCGTCCGTTCCACCGCGCGCAATGCGGGCTGGCTCGATCTCAAGATGGTGCCCGAGCGGCACAATGCGGTGAAGGTGTTGCTGTTTCTCGATGTCGGCGGCTCGATGGACGACCATGTCAAGGTGTGCGAGGAGCTGTTCTCCGCCGCGCGCACCGAGTTCAAGCATCTCGACCACTACTACTTCCACAACTTTCTGTACGAGCGGGTTTGGAAGGACAATCGCCGCCGCTTCAACGAGAAGATCCCGACCTGGGACGTGATGCACAAGTACGGTCACGACTACAAGCTCGTGGTCGTGGGCGACGCCACCATGAGCCCGTACGAAATCACTTACCCGGGCGGCAGCGTCGAGCACACCAATCCCGAGGCGGGTGCGGTCTGGCTGACGCGCATGCTCGAGGTGTATGAACATGCCGTCTGGATCAACCCGCAGCCCGAGGCGCATTGGCCCTATCACGAGTCGATCGAGATCACGCGCCAGTTGATGGGCGGGCGCATGTACGGGCTCACGATCGACGGCTTGGACCGGGCGATGCGAGCGCTCAGCAAGTAAAGCACGCCCGGGTAGAAGGCCGGGATCGCGCCAACCGATTCGAGCCGCCGGGAAGCGGCGCGGCGCAGCGTCCCGCCAATCGGGTCAATGCATCCGACCGCCGTCATGCGCGCTGGCCACGGCAGCCGGCAAGGTGAAGTGGAATGCGGCACCCCGTCCGGGCGCCGATTCGGCCCGTATGCTGCCACCGTGGCGCTCGACGATGCGCTTGGCGGTTGCCAGTCCGATCCCGGTGCCGGGGAAGTCGCTCTCCCGGTGCAGGCGCTGGAACGGGGTAAACAGCCGCTCGCCCTGAGAGGCATCGAAACCCACGCCGTTGTCGCGCACCGTCAGCTCCAACAAAGCCGCGCTCGCGCCGCTGCGCACGAGCTCGATGTGGGCTTGCGGCGTGCGCGAAGTGAACTTCCAGGCGTTGCCCAGCAGGTTCGCCAGCAGGCTGTGCAGCAGATAGCGATCGGCGCTGGCGATGATGCCCGGCTCGATCGTGACCGAGACAGTCCGGTCGGGAGCATGACGGACCAGGTCCTCGATGCATTCGCGCGCGATCGCGCTCACGTCCACGGGCTCGGCGTTGACCTCGAAGCGAGAGATACGCGCGAGCATGATGAGCGCCTCGATCAGTTCCGACATTCGCATGGCGCCGGCGCGGATGCGCTCCAGGCAACGCCGGCCGTCTTCATCGAGGCACTCGCTCTGAGTTTGCTGCAGGATGGCGGCAAAGCCTTCGATACTCCGAAGCGGAGCGCGCAGATCGTGCGATACCGAGTAGGAGAACGCTTCGAGCTCCCGGTTGGCTTGCTCCAATGCCCCGGTGCGGACGCGTACGCGCTGCTCGAGCTCTTCGTTCAGTCGCTGCAAGCGGGCCTCGATGCGCTTGCGGTCGGTCACGTCCAGGCCGGTTCCGCGATAGCCTCGATAGTGCCCGTGCGCGTCGATACGCGGCACGCCGCTTATGCGCTGCCATATCGGCGTGCCGTCGGGGCGGAGCACCTTGTGCTCGACAGCGCGGAACGGCTTGTGCGCGCGGATCTGCTCGCAGAACCAGGAGCCGAGGCGCTCGCGTTCCTCCGGCGGCATCAGCTCGGTCGGGCTATGGCCCAGGAGCTGCGCCTGTGCATAGCCAGTGACCTCCTCGGCGCGCTTGGAAATATAGACGTAATGCCCGCCCGCGTCGGTTTCCCAGACGAACTCTCCGGCCGCATCGACCACGTCGCGGAATCGCTGCTCGCTTTCGCGCAGCGCGTTTTCCGCGCTGTGGCGAGCGAGCGCCATTTGAATCGATGCGTGTAGCGCGCGCTCGCCGACCGGTTTGACCAGAAAGCCGAAGGGCAGCGTCTTCTCCACCCGTTGCAAGGTGCTGTCGTCCGAGTATGCGGTCAGGAAGATGACCGGGATGTGCAGCGTGTCGTGCAGCGTGCGCGCGGCTTCGACGCCATCGAGTGCGCCCTCCAGATGGATGTCCATGAGCACGATGTCGGGCAGTTGCTCACGCGCGGCTCGAAGCGCCTGCTCGCCGCTTGGTACCGTTCCCGCGACGGCGTAGCCGAGCGAGGACAAGCGCACTTTCAGATCGAGCGCGACGATGCGCTCGTCCTCCACCACCAGGACACGAGTTGCGGTCACGTCCTAGCGTCCCAAGTCGGAATCGCGAGCATCAAGAGCATTGTTGCAACGAATTCTGACTCGGGGCACCAGCACCCACCGATGCGACCGGAAATCGCAACTCGAAGCCTGCGCCGGGGCCGCGCTCCATGCGCAGCGTTCCTCCGACCTGTTCGGCGAGCAAGGGGATGAGCTGCATTCCCAGCGATTCGATATGCTCGATGTCCAGATCCTCGGGCAGTCCGCGCCCGGTGTCGGAGACGCGAAGCCGCGCCTGCGCGGCGGCTTCGCGACGCAGTTCGATGCGTATGCACCCGCTGCGCTCGTCCGGAAAAGCGTGCTTGAAGGCGTTGGTGACAAGCTCGTTTACCAAAAGCCCGCACGGCACTGCGCGCTGCACGTCCAATTCGATCTCGTCGGCGTCGACCTGCAATTCTATGCGACTGCGCCCATACGTGCTCGCGAGCAGCTCGCTCAGCCTGCTGAGGTATGGCCCGAGTTGCACGCTTGACCAATCGCGTCGCTCGAACAGGAGCTGGTGGATGAGCGCCATCGCCTGGACCCGGTCCACGCTCTCCGAGATCAAGGCTTGCACCGCGGGATCGCGCGCGCGCGCGGCCTGCAGACTGAGCAGGCTCGCGATCACCTGCAGGTTGTTCTTCACCCGATGATGGATTTCGTTCAACAGCAGGGTCTTTTCCGCCAGCGCCGCACCGAGATGCTCGTGCGCGCGCTTGCGCTCGGTGATGTCGACGACGCTGGCGAGAACGAACTCGCCCTGCGCGGTGCGAATCGGATTGAGCCCGATCTCGATCGCAACCTCGCTGCCGTCACGGCGCATCCCGTACAGATCGCGCCCGAGGCCCGCACGCCGTGCGCTGGGCGCACCGAGATATCCGTCTCGCAGCTGCGCATGCCCGGCGGCGTGGCGGTGTGGAACCAGCGTCTCGATCGGCTTGCCGATCAGTTCGGCACGCTCGTAATCGAACAGGCGTTCGGCCACGGCATTGAGCAGCACGATATTGCCGGCGCGGTCGACGACGATCAACGCATTGGGTGCGGTCTCCACCAGCAGACGAAAACGTTCCTCGCTCGCCCGCAGCGCCTGTTCGGCACGCTTTCGCTCGGTGATGTCGATAAGCGAGGCGAGAACGAGGTGGCCGGCTCGGGTTGCGATGGTACTCAGGCCGATCTCGACCGGTACCTCGACGCCGTCGCGACGCAGGCCGGAAAGCTCTCGTCCCGATCCCATGCGGCGCGCCTGCGGCGCGCGCATGTAGGCGCCGCGCATCGCACGGTGCGTCGCGCGCAAGCTTTGCGGAACCAGAACTTCGATCGATTGCCCGACGAGCTCCGCGCGCTCGTAACCGAAAAGCTGCGCGGCTTGCGAGTTGAGTAACTGGATCGTGCCGCCCGCGTCGGTCGCGATCATGGCGCTGGGCGCGGCTTCCAACACGAGGCGAAAGCTCGTGTCGCCTTGATCGATCATGTCGTTGCCAGCGCCATCGGAGCGGGTCGGGTCATCCGTTGCTGATCGCCCGCCAGACTTCGGTGGCGAGGGGTCTGGCACATCCTCGGAGGAGGATGGCCGGTTGAGCGGCAGGTCGCGATCGTCATGCGAGGCGAGATAGAACGCGACCGCGAACGCCGTCACCGACAGCGCCGCGATGCAACCGTATAGAGCCGCGAGGCGGAAGGCGGCCGGAACGAATACCAGCGCAAGCCACGACGCCAGCACCGCGCACGGGCCGATAGCGACCCAGGCGCCGGCGTGGCCCGCACCCTGCCGGCTGCGCTCGCTAGCCGTGTTCGCCATGGCGTGCACCCGCTCGGCTGCGCGCGTCTTCGCGCGATCGTGCGTGCGAGCTCAGCGGCTGGCCTTGCGCGGGTCGCCGCTTGCCGGAGGCGCGACCTTCAACACTTCGTCGATGGTGGTTACGCCGGCGGCGATCTTGGCCGCACCGCTGATGCGAAGGGGCTTCATCGCCTCCTTGTAGCACTGCTCGGTGAGCGCTTGCAGATCGGTCTCGGTTGTCACGAGACGACGCAGCGCGGGTGTCATGGCGAGCATTTCGTACAGGCCGACGCGACCCATGTACCCGGTCATGCGGCACTCGAGACACCCCTTGGCGTAATAGACGCTTGCCGGCTTGTTCGCTTTCCAGGGCGTCACCAGCATCTCCCAGGCTTCGTCCTTGAGCTCGCCGGCCTGCTTGCAGTGCGGGCACAAGGTGCGCACGAGGCGCTGCGCCATCACGCCATTGAGCGTCGAGTTTAGCAGGTAATACGGCACCCCCAGGTCGAGCAGGCGCGTCACGGCCGAGGGCGCATCGTTGGTGTGCAAGGTGGAGAGCACCAGGTGTCCCGTGAGCGCCGCCTGGACGGCCATCTCGGCCGTTTCAAGGTCGCGGATCTCGCCCACCATGATGATGTCCGGGTCTTGCCGCAGCAGGGTGCGGATGCCGGATGCGAACGTGAGTTCGATGCTCGGCACGACCTGCATCTGGTTGAAGGACGGTTCCACCATCTCGATCGGATCTTCCACCGTGCAGACGTTGACTTCCGGGGTGGCGAGCGACTTGAGGGTCGAGTACAGCGTCGTGGTCTTGCCCGACCCGGTCGGGCCGGTCACGAGCACGATGCCGTTGGGCAGATTCACCATGGCGTTCCAGCGCCGGCTGTCGTCGTCGGTGAAGCCCAGTTCGGCGAAATCGCGCACCAGCACTTCCGGGTCGAATACGCGCATCACGAGCTTCTCGCCGAACGCTGTCGGCATGGTGGAAAGCCGCAGCTCGACCTCGTTGCCCTCGGGTGTCTTGGTCTTCACGCGCCCGTCCTGCGGGCGGCGTTTTTCCACCACGTCCATACGGCCGAGTACCTTGATGCGACTCACCATCGCGGCCATCACCGGCGTCGGGATCTGGTAGACCTGGTGCATCACCCCATCGATGCGAAAGCGCACGTTGCCAGCGTCGCGCCGCGGCTCGATGTGGATGTCGCTCGCACGCTGCTCGAAGGCGTACTGCAGCAGCCAGTCACAGATATGGACGATGTGCTGATCGTTCGCATCCAGCTTGCCGCTGCGCCCGAGTTGCACCAGTTGCTCGAAATTGGCGATTTGGCTGTAGGCGCCCTTGTCCTGCTCGGTGGCGATTTTCACCGAGCGGGCGAGGTTGTAGAACTCGACGATGTAACCGGTAATGTCGAGCGGGTTGGCGATGACGCGTTTGATTTCCTTGCGCAGGATGTGGCTGAGCTGCGGCTCCCATTCGCGCACATATGGCTCGCAGGTGGCGATCACCACCTCGGTGGGCGTGACTTCCACCGGCAGGATCTTGAAGCGCGTGGCATACGCGTTCGACATCACCTTGGTGACGGTGGCGAATTCGATCTTGAACGGATCGATGTGAAGATACGGGAGCTGCACCCGCTGGGCGAGCCATTGCGTCAGCTCCTCGATCGTCAGCACTTTCTTCGGGTTGCGCGGATCGCGCCACTTCTGGTCGGCCACGACGGCCAGCGGGTGCGTGTCGTTACGCGCAAGCCGCCGGTCGCGCAGCAGTTTCTCGCCGACGTCTTTCGCCGCAAGACCGTCGGCGATCAGATCGCCGATCACGGCATCGAGCGTCAGCACCCGTTCCCGGGCGGGGTTGTGCGCGGTTGCGCTTTGCATTCAATACCTCGCGGATGGAGTTGGGTGGCAGCGCGTCAGCGCGTGCAGCATGGCACGACGGATTCGATTCGGCAACGAGCAGGCTGCCGCCGCAGCGAGGGCGCGAACGTACCCTCGCCGAACACCCGCGCCAGGCACCAATCGCGTGCGCCAGGCGCGGCGCCAGCACCAAGTCGGTGCGCCGGCAACGCCGCCGCCACCGTGACGGCGGCGTAAGTCTATGAAAAGAAGATGTTGTACTTGGCAGGAACGAGGCTTGCTTTTGGCCATTCCAATTCGCTTGCCGAGGGAGGGGCAATGGAAGCGCTGAAGGTATCGAGCGATGTGCTGTTCGTGCTGTTGGGCGCGATCATGGTGCTCGCCATGCACGCCGGGTTTGCGTTCCTCGAGCTCGGCACGGTGCGCGCGAAGAATCAAGTCAACGCACTGGTCAAGATCCTGGGCGATTTTGCGACCTCGAGCGTCGCCTATTTCTTCATCGGTTACGCGATCGCCTACGGCGTGAACTTCTTCGCCGGCGCCGAGCAGCTCGCACAACGCAGCGGCTACGATCTGGTGAAATTTTTCTTCCTGCTCACCTTTGCGGCCGCGGTGCCCGCCATCGTCTCGGGCGGCATCGCCGAGCGTGCCCGCTTCTATCCCCAGCTCGCGGCCACGTTCTTCATCGTCGGTTTCATCTATCCGTTATTCGAGGGGATCGCCTGGAATCAGCGATTCGGCGTGCAAGGCTGGATCAAGTCGAGCTTCGGCGCGGAGTTCCATGACTTCGCCGGGTCCGTGGTCGTACACGCCGTCGGTGGTTGGATCGCCGTCATGGCCGTGATGCTGCTCGGCGCGCGCACGGGCCGCTATACGCGCGATGGACGCGTCACCGCCCAGCCGCCTTCCAGCATTCCGTTCCTCGCGCTTGGCGCCTGGATCCTCTCGGTCGGCTGGTTCGGCTTCAACGTCATGTCGGCGCAGACCATCGACAAGATCAGCGGTCTGGTGGCCGTCAACTCGCTGATGGCGATGGCAGGCGGCATCCTGGCCGCCATGGCGGTGGGCCGTAACGACCCGGGTTTCGTTCACAACGGCCCGCTGGCCGGATTGGTGGCGATCTGCGCGGGATCGGACTTGATGCACCCGATCGGCGCACTTTTCACCGGCGCCGTGGCCGGTGCGCTGTTCGTGTGGATGTTCACCGCGACCCAGAATCGCATGCGCGTCGACGACGTATTGGGCGTATGGCCGTTGCATGGCCTGTGCGGCGCCTGGGGCGGGATCGCGTGCGGCATCTTCGGCACCAAGGCGCTCGGCGGCCTGGGCGGTGTCACGTTCACGGCGCAGCTAGTCGGAACGCTGCTCGGGATCGCGGTCGCGCTGATCGGCGGCGGAATCGTCTACGGGCTGTTGAAGGCGACGGTGGGCATACGGCTCACGCCCGAGCAGGAATTCCAAGGCACCGACCTCTCGGTGCACCGTTTCACGACCGGCCAGGAGGTCGACGGGCGCTGGTAGGAGCGCACCGAGCCGCGCGCGCCTGAGCGTGCGAGAACGGATTCGCCGCGCGACCGCGTCAGGCCAACGGAGCGCGTTGGCCTGACGCGGTCAAAGGAAGGTTCGTGCGCAACCGGGTCGAGGAAGGACCGCTCGGGATTTCATTCAGCCGAAGCGCACCTTACCCGCCATCGCGATGGCACCCTTCTCGTTGGCGGTCCACACCTCGGCGCCCGCGCCGTCGGCGGAAGGGCTGGCGTTGATCGTGAACGTCTCGGTGTGGAAGACGGGACTCATCGCACGATAGTCGAATTGCGCAACCGGACGTGGGCTATGGCGCCGGCACAGGTCGAGCAAGAGCGTTGCCTGCAACGGACCGTGCACGACCAGCGCCGGGTAGTGTTCTTCGCCGGTTGCGTACGGCAGATCGTAATGAATTCGATGGCCGTTGAAGGTGAGCGCCGAGAAACGGAACAGCAGCACCGGATCGGCTTGTAGCGACCGGCGCCAGGCAGCCGACTCGGGCGCGGGCTTGCCGGCGGCCTGCGCTTCGCCCGGCCGCGCGGCTTCGCGAAAGACGATGTCGTGCTCGTCGATCGCTGCGACTTCGCCCGAGCCGTAGATCGTGTGGCGCGCGGTGAGGAACACCAGTGTTCCGCTCCTGCCTTGCTTGGGTTCGATGGAGACGATTTCGGATTCGCGCCGCACGATCTCGCCCATGGTGAGCGGGCGCCGGAATTGCATGCGCCCGCCCGCCCACATGCGTCGCGGCAGCGGCAGAGGCGGCAGAAACCCGCCCCGCCGCGGGTGTCCGTCGGGGCCGATCTCGGACTGACGCCGCGCATCGAGAAAGTAGAACCAGTGCCAGCCAAGCGGAATTGGCTGACCGCGTTGCGGCGTCGGCTCGTCGCGATCGAGTGAGGCGGTCATCGCCTTGATCGGCCAGGCCGTGATTTCGTCCTCGGCCGAATCCTTGCGGCCTACCCAGGTGCGGAATTGGTTCAGGTCGGTTGCGTCGGTGCTCATGCTGTACTCCATCTTGGGGTTGACGTTTGCGCCTCGGCCGGCTGGTACAGCGCCCCATCATGGCCGAACGCCCGACTTCAGCTTCGGCCCGAGCGAGGTCTGGATGCGGGTCTGGGCCGCCTCGATGAAGCGGCAAAGATAGGGGCGCGTATCGCGCGGATCGATGATGTCCTCCACGGCGAAAGCCTCGGCGGTGAGAAACGGCGAAGCGTAGCGCCGCATCTCGGCCTCCAGCTCGGCGCCGCGCTGTACGGGATCCGTGGCGGCAGCGAGCTCGCGCCGAAACGCGGCTGCCACGCCGCCTTCGATGGGCAGCGAGCCCCACTCGGCGCTGGGCCAGGCAATCTTGAAGTCGAGCTGATTCTTGTCGCAAGTTGCCATGCCCGCCATACCGTAGCACTTGCGGATCACCACGGTGAAAATCGGCACCGACGCCTGCATCGCGACATAGACCGCGCGCATGCCATCGCGCAGCGTACCGAGCTGCTCGGCCTGCGCCCCGACCATGAAGCCCGGGACATCCACCAGGAACACCAACGGGATGTGAAACGTGTCGCACAGCTCGGTGAAACGGATCTGCTTGCGCGCAGCCTTTGCATCCATGGCGCCGCCGTTGACCATCGGATTGTTGGCGATGATGCCAACGACATGGCCATGCATGCGCGCGAAGCACGTGATCAAGGCGCGTCCGAACGTCGGCTGCAGCTCGAAGCTGGAATCGCGATCGACGATGAGGCCGATGAGTTTGCGCATATCGTAGGGTCTGCGCCGGTCGCGCGGCACGATCGAGACGAGCGCCTGCTCGCGCCGTTCGGGTGGGTCACACGTCGCCAGTACCGGCGGCGCCTGCCAGACGTTTTGCGGCAGGTAGGACATGAACCGGCGGATTGCCGCGAACGCTTGCGCTTCGCTCGCAACGGCGTTGTCGATGCTGCCGCCGGCATCGACCGCGACGCGCGCTCCGCCCAGCCGTTCCTTGTCGATCTTCTCGCCGAGCGAGCGCTCTACCACCGGCGGGCCGGCGGCGAAAATCTGGCTTTGACCCGTGACCATCACGCTCCAGTGCGACAGGATCGCACGGCCCGCGGGGCCGCCCGCGGCGGTGCCGAGCACCGCGCTCACCACGGGTACGCACGACAGCAGATCGACGCAGCGCTCGAACCCATGCATGCCCGGGAAGACCGAGTATCCGCGCCGCTTGGCCGATGTGACGGTACCACCGGCGCCGTCGATGAGATTGACGAGCGGAATGCGGTATTCGTAGGCCAGATCCTCGACGAACCCACCCTGGCCGCCCTTGCGACGCAGGTCGCCCATGCCGGTACCGCCGCGGATGGTGAAGTCCTCGCCGCCGACGGCGACCGGGCGCCCGTCGATCTTCGCCAGGCCCATGACGTAAGGCATTGGCCGCACCGATTGCAGCGTGCCATCGGCTGCGTAGCTGCCCTGGCCGGTGAGCTTCCCCACTTCCTGGAACGAGCCTGCATCGGTGAGCGTGGCGATACGCTCGCGGATCGTGAGCTTGCCGGCTTCGTGCTGCCGGTGCACGGATTCGTCACCGCCCAGGGCCTCGGCATGACCATGGCGTTGCGCGATTTCCTCGGCTTCCGGCTGCCAGCTCATGGGCGATGTCCTCCGCGCGTTCGCGCTCGTCAGTAGGAAGTAGGCCAGGCGCGCAGCAAGTGCTGCCCGATGCCGCGCGTCGGGCGCAGGCGATGCACATCCAGCATGCGGATCAGGTACTCGCGGGTCGTGTGCGGAAGGATCACGTCCTGCACGGCGTACAAGGCGGCGATGTCGTACACCGAGCTGTCGCGCCGCATGCGTGCGAGCGCCTCCCCGTAGCCCGGTTCTTCCGGTCTGAGGCCCCAGGTAACGGTTACACCCGAAGCCGGATCCATGAAGCTCACCTCGGCGCTTGGCCAGGCGAGGAATTCGTCGGAGTTCCGTCCGCCGCCCATGTTGATGTACGCCTGCCCATAACTCTTGCGTACCAGGATCGTGAGCTTCGGCACAGTAAGGAGCGAAAGCGCGTTCATGAAGTTCATGATCTTGCCCGGCGCGCGTTTGCGCTCGGCTTCGATGCCGATGGCGAAGCCCGGCGTGTCGACCAGCATCACGAGCGGGATATTGTACGAATCGCACAACACCAGGAAGCTCGTGATCTTGTCGCAGGCATCGGCGTCGAGCGCGCCGCCCTTGAACATCGGATTGTTGGCGACGATCCCCACGCTGTCACCGCCAAGGCGCGCAAGTGCGGTGACGGCCGCTTTGCCGAAGCGCGCCTTCAACTCGAACACACTGTCCGCGTCGGTGATGAGGTCGATGATGCGGCGCATGTCGTAGACCTGGGTGCGGCTCTCTGGAAGGATCTGATAGATCCGCTCCTGGTCTCGCCCGGAATCGGCCGGGACCGCGGCAGTCGGCGGCGGCTCGAGGTTATGCCCGGGCAGATACGCCAGACAACGCTTGATGAGCTCGATCGCCTCCTCGTCGCTGTCCGCCACCTGGTCGGCAAAGCCCGTTACCTCCGCGTGCATGCGCCAGCCACCGAGCACTTCCGGATCGACCGATTCGTTCATCGCGAGCGCGGCGAGCTGCGGGCTCGACACCGCCATGATCGCGCCCTTGCGAAAGACATTGAAGTCGGAGAGCACGCAATACCAGGTGGATGAGCCGAAGCATTGGCCCATGGCGGCCGAGAGCCACGGCGACTCGCGCGTGCGACGATACTGCGCCGGATCGTTGCCGAGCAATGCGCCCATGCCGCGCGAGCCCATGTGATCGGGCATGCGGGCGCCGGACGACTCGCCCAGGAAGATGAGCGGCACCCCGCGCTCGGCGGCCGCGCGCTTCATCTGTCCGATCTTCTTCATATTGGTACCGCCCGAGGAGGCGCCCTTGACGGTGAAGTCGTTGGCGACCAGGGCGATCTCGCGCCCGCCAATGCGGCCGAAGCCGGCGATCTTGCCATCCGCAGGCGTCGCTTGCGCATCCGGCGGGTTCGAGCTGGTGGCGAACAGGCCCGACTCGATGAAGCTCCCGGGATCGATCAAGTGCGCGATGCGCGCGCGCGCATCGAGCCAGCCGGCAGCGGTGCGTCGTGCGAGCCGCTCGGCGCCACCCATCGCAAGCGCCCGCGCGCGGCGCGCTTCGTACTCCTGACGCAGCGCTTCGAAGCTCATCGAGTCCTTCTCGTGCGCTGGACTTCGGGCGACACACGCGTTCTCATCGTTGAACTCGATGCGATGCTCGCAACGCAATTCGAAGGATTCTACGACAAGCGCAGCCTCCCGGTTTCGTCGACCGGCAGGCGTTTGCGCTACGCGAGCGGCAGTGCCACCGTCTGCCCCGTGCGCGCTGCCTGCTCGATCGCGAGAGTGGCTTCGAGGTTCGCCCGCGCGGTCTGTGGTGTGGCGAGATGGCACGCCTTGCCGGTGGCGAGGTGGTCGAGCCACGCGCGTGTCTCGGTGGCGACCGGACCGATGAAGTCGCCGAGCGCCCAATCGCCTGGCGTGCCGCTCGAAAGAAACACGGCGTTGACCGAATGATCGGGCAAGTACACGTGCGGAACGCCGTGGTCGCTGTACATCACCTGATCGGTGTGATCGTCGTCGAGCAGCATCACGCCGTCGGTCCCGATGAGCTCGACACGCGCAGCATGGCCGAGCGCGGGGTACTTTTCCGGCAGCGCATAGCACACGCCGAGGTTGACCGCGGCCCCGTCGTCGTAGCGCAGGATCGCCCAGGTGAGATCGTCCGTGGCGTGTCCGGCGGCGGCGAGCACACCGCGGCTCCCGACCGCGGTCACTTCGATGAAACGTCGACCTTCGAAGAACCAGTTCATCAGATCGACGTAGTACGTGAGCGCATCGACCACCGGGGTCGCACGCGGGTTGCGTGCCAGCATGGCAAGCGCCTGCGAGCGCGAGTTGTAGACGCGCGCCTGCGCGCCGATCAGCCGGCCCATGCGCGCGCGTACGATCTGCTCCTTCGCCACCTGATAGCGCTTGCGAAAGCGCCGGCTGTAGCCGACGCGCAGATCGCCGTGCGCGGCAACGACCGCGCCCAGGATGCGATCGGCATCGGCGAGGGTGAGCGCGATCGGCTTCTCCACCAACACCGCCTTGCCCGCAGCGAGCGCCTGCAGCGCGATCTCGACGTGCTCGCCTTCGCTCGTGGCGACGACCACGGCCGTCACCTCGGGATGCGAGATGATCTCCCGATTCTCGGTCGACCAGCGATCGGCGGAAACGGTTTCGGCGAGCTCGCGGGCCTTCCTCGCTTCGATGTCCGACACCGCGACGAACCTCACAGCCGGGTGTTCGGCGGCAACGCGCGCGCGCAGCGAGCCGATGCGCCCCGAGCCGACGATCGCAAGTCCGATCGGCTTGCTCGGCTTCACGGCCGTCCGCTTCGCGCGTGCGAACCGCTCGGACGGCCCGTCCGGTCCTTAGGCGCGGCGCTCGTACCGGATGCGCGCGCGGGCCGAGCGGATGGCGCCGAACGCTTGGCCGCGGGCGGCTCGGCCGCGTCTTGCGGCACTTGTGTCACCCTCGGCAACAACACCATCTGGGTCTGTGTGACAACGGCCACCATGCGACCGTCGGCATTACGCACCGTCGTCTGCCACACCATGGTCGTGCGGCCGATGTGCAATGGAATCGAGACCGCCGTGAGCAGCGGGCCTTCGCCGGCGGCGAAGAAATTGGTTTTCGATTCGAGCGTGGTGGTTCCAGCACCTGGCGGCAGATTGGCAACGGCGCCGCGGGCACCGAGCAGATCGGCGAAGGTCATGATGATGCCGCCGGCAACACGTCCGCCGCGATTCATGTGCTGCGGCTTGACGGGCAGCTCGGCGCGAACTTCCTTCTTCGTGATGCGTTGCAGCTGCACGCCTAGCGTGCGCGCGATCGGATGGTGCGCGAACACGTCTTGCAGTTGCGCGCGTCGCTTCACCGCGGGGCAGTCCACGTTTCGAGCATCAAGTCCAACAGGCTCCTATCGAGCTTTCGGTAAATGCTTGACGCTCGATTCTCTCACCCTCGGCCCCGGAGGGAGAGGGGAGCGTCGGGCGCAAAGCGGTTTGTCAGTCTCGTTCAGGATTCTCGACAGGCACGGGCTCGCTACTCGGGCCAGCCTAGCGCGCGCCCGGACATCGTGCGCGTGGCGGTGACGGGAAGCTTGCCGCGGCCGGCCACGTCGATCGTTCCTTCGATGCGCTCGCCGATGACCTGCCCGGCGGCAAGCCCGTAAGGCAGCATGAGCTCGATGCGATCGCCGCTCAGCGCGGCGTGCTTGAGCGGCCTGCCTTTCGAGCCCGCCGTGGCGGCGGCGATCTTCTGGTAGGCCTGTCGCACCACGACCTCGGTGCTGCGTCGCGGCAGCCCTTCGGGCAGCGCAAACTGCCAGGTGCCGGCGACGCGCGCCGGTACCACATAGAAGAATAGACGGGTCCGGGTCGAGCCGTTGATCGCTTCTTTCTCTGGCGAATCGAAAACGACTGAATTGTCAGAATCCCAGTCGCCGAGGCTGTAGTCGTGACTCACGATGCGCGACCCGGGCCTGAGCTCGGCCAGCATCTTGGGGCGCAGATCGAGCACGAAGCGCGGCAGCAGGTAGAGCGTGAGTACCGTACCTGCACGGATGTCGGTCTTGAACGCATCCTGACGCACGAAGCGGACCTTGTCCGCAACCTGTTCCGTGTGCGCGTTATGGGTGGCGAGCGACACCAGCTTCTCGCTGATGTCCACACCCATGCCGCGCGCGCCGAATTGCCGCGCCGCCGTGATCACGATGCGGCCATCGCCCGAGCCCAGATCGACCACGTAATCGGACGCAGTCACGTTCGCCATCTGCAGCATGCGATCGACGATGTACTGGGGTGTCGGGACATAAGGGCCCGCATCGATGTCCTCTGCCTGTGCGTACGCTGACACGTCGAGAACCAGGCAAGCGAGCAGGGCGCGTGCCAAGCGTCGCAGCGAGGCGCCGGCCGCGCGCGCCCTCTGGCCGTCGAAGAGCGATGTGCGGGCGTGCATGGCAAAGACTCCTGGCTCGAGTGGACGCGGCGCGACCCGCAGCCGCCACGATGGCGACGTGTCTCGAAGCGGCAAGAGCCGTGCGGCAACCGATCGCGGCATGCGCGTACGGGTCGCGCTGGAGCATAGCGCGTGCGCGCGCGCCGCGGCAAGCGCGACGCCGCGCCGCGCTACATCGGAATCGCGCGCCGCGATGGCGCGCCTTGCGACCGATCAGCCGCGACAAGGCCAGGACACCGCGGAGCCGGCCGCCGCCGGGCGCGGACAAAACGCGCGCTCCGCCACCGGGTTCGCGTACATCGCGCGCGCGCTGTGCCCGACGCCCGGGATTTCGACCAGATCCCAGCCGAAGCGCCAGCCGTGGCTCGCCGCGGCTGCGGCGGCGGACTGGAAGATGTGCGAGCCGCGCGCATAGCGATGCGCGCCCTGGCGTTTCGCGCCAGCGGCTTGTGAAAGATTGACCGAACCGGTGTCGGCGGTACCCAGCAAAACGGTGATCGGCTGCGCCAGGTAACGCTCGAGCGCGCGTTCGTTGCCGATCTCCGCGGGCAGATCGCCGAACCCATAGGGAAATGGCTCGGCGAGGGTCGGCGCCACCCAGGATGAAGGATTGGCGATGATGATGCGCACCGCGGGTAGCGGTGCAAACGCGGTCAGGCGCGACAGCAATTGCGCACCGGCCGAGTGGCCAATGAGGACGTAAGGCATGTCGGGCGCACCCTCGTGAGCGCGTACCGCCTCGATCACGCCGCGCAGAATCTCGCCGGTCCACTGCGCGCGCGGCAGCACGTCGAGTAGCGCCGTTTCGGCATTCCGTTGCGCGATCCCTGCGCGTTGATAGCGCCAGCCCGGAAAGCGCTCGCGATCGAAGTACGGTACGACGAGCAACGCATCGAATCGCTCGGCAAAGCCGCGCGTGTAGTCGCGATAACCGCTGACATTTCGCCCCAGACCGTGCAGCGAGACGATCATGCCCTCGCCGCGATAACCCGGCGGCTTGTAGATGAACAGTTCGATCGGTGTGCCGGCTGCCTGCACGACGACGTCGCTGTCGCCTGGCGCGTAGGCCGCTGCCGCACCGAGTGACGCGATCAGCGCCACGACGCCCAGAAACCGGGCGGCCCGGCGGGAGTGCGACGGCGCTCTCCCCGGTATCGATTCACCGCTTTGCGCGGCGCCCGGCAGCCGAGCGGCCATGCGCGCGTGCCACAGGCGCGTGCGCATGCTCAGAAGAACGCCTGTATCCCGGTCTGAGCGCGCCCCAGGATCAACGCGTGCACGTCATGCGTGCCCTCGTAGGTATTCACGGCTTCCAGGTTCATGACGTGGCGGATGACGTGATACTCGTCCGAGATGCCGTTGCCGCCGTGCATGTCGCGCGCCATGCGCGCGATGTCGAGCGCCTTCCCGGCGGCGTTGCGCTTCACGATCGACATCATCTCGGGCGACCAGCGCCCCGAGTCGAGGAGCCTGCCGACGCGAAGTGCCGCCTGCAGCCCGAGCGCGATCTCGGTCTGCATGTTGACGAGCTTCAATTGGATGAGCTGATTGGCCGCAAGCGGCCGGCCGAACTGCTTGCGCTCGAGCGTGTACTGGCGCGCGGCGTGCCAGCAGAACTCGGCAGCACCCATCGCACCCCAGGCGATGCCGAAACGCGCCTTGTTCAGGCAGCCGAACGGACCCGCAAGGCCGGAGACATTCGGCAGGAGGTTCTCCGCGGGCACGAACACCTCGTCCATGACCACCTCGCCGGTGATCGAAACGCGCAGGCTGAACTTGCCCTCGATCTTCGGCGTCGACAGCCCCTTCATACCCCTTTCCAGGATGAAGCCACGGATCTTGCCGGCATCGTCCTTCGCCCAGATCATGAACACATCGGCGATGGGCGCGTGTGTGATCCAGATCTTCGAGCCGCTCACGACGTAGCCGCCGTCGACCGAACGTGCGCGGGTTTGCATGCCGCCCGGATCCGATCCATTGTTGGGCTCGGTGAGGCCGAAGCAGCCGATCCATTCCCCGCTCGCAAGCCTGGGTAGATATTTCTGCCGCTGCGCTTCGCTGCCGTAGGCGTGGATCGGAAACATGACAAGGCTCGACTGCACCCCGGAAGCCGAGCGGTAGGCGCTGTCGACGCGTTCCATCTCGCGCGCAATGAGGCCGTAGCAGACATGATTCACGCCCGCGCAACCGTAGCCCTGAATCGTGGGCCCGAGAAAGCCGAGCGCCCCCATCTCGTTCATCACTTCGCGATCGAAGCGCTCGTGGCGGTGCGAATCGCGCACCCGCGGCATCAGCTTCTCCTGGCAATAGGCGTGAGCGCTGTCGCGCACCATGCGCTCGTCGTCGGCGAGTTGCTCGTCGAGCAGGAAGGGATCATCCCAGTGAAACGCGGGTGCTGCCGCATTGGTTGCGTTCATGGCTTTCTCAAGGTCTGGTGCGGGTTCGATCGTCGGGATCAGGGCCTGGGTTGCGACGGCGCTCGCGCCATCGGTTGGATCGTTCCGGTGTGAAAACCGAACGCACCCTTGCGCTTGTCGTTGAAGTAATGGTTCAGGGTGTTTCGTACGGTGGCGAACGCGATGTCGTCCCACGGCACGTTGTACTCGTCACACAGTCTGAGCTCCAGGGTTTCGGCGCCGGCCGAAAAATCGAGGTCGAGCAGGCGCGCACGAAACAGCATGTATACCTGGCTGATGTGCGGGATGTTGTAGAGCGCGAACAACTCGCCCACCTCCACCCGTGCATTGGCCTCTTCCAGCGTTTCGCGCTCGGCGCCCTCGCTGGTGGTTTCGCCGTTCTCCATGAACCCGGCCGGTACCGTCCACAATCCGAGTCGCGGTTCGATGGCGCGCCGGCAGAGCAGAATGCGATCGTCCCACTCCGGGATACAGCCGACGACGATCTTCGGATTCTGATAGTGGATCGTACCGCAAGCGTCGCAGACGTGCCGCGGCAAGGTGTCGCCGGCGGGGACGCGGACCACGACACGAGTACCGCAATGTGAGCAGAAGTTCATGGACGGGGCAGCGAGCGGGACGATTCTATACGCTCGGACGCGGGGGGCAAAGGTCGCGCGCATGCGCTGCGCGAGCATCCGATCCGCATCGCCGCCGCGCACGCTGTCATCGCGCGGCGAAATCGAGCGCTCGCGTGCTATGATCGGTCGCATGCGACCTTCGCACGTGCGGGCGGTCATCGAGCGCGAGCTCGCCGCAGCGGCCGACGGCATTCACACCCCAGTCATGCTTTGGGGCCCACCCGGAGTGGGCAAGTCGCGCATTGCCGCCGCGGTTGCCCAATCCCATGGCGTGCCGCTAATCGACATCCGCCTGTCGCAAATGGAGCCGACCGACTTGCGCGGCATTCCATATCGGCAGGAGGATCGGGTCGTGTGGTCGGTGCCCGCACTGCTGCCCGATCGCGACCGGCACGGGGCGCGCGGGATTCTTTTTCTGGACGAGATCACCTCCGCGCCGCCGACCGTGACCGCTGCGGCCTATCAGCTCATTCTCGACCGTCGTCTGGGCGAATACGCGGTCCCGCTCGGCTGGGCGCTGGTCGCGGCGGGAAATCGCCACGGCGACCGCGGCGTGAGCTACATCATGCCCGCCCCGCTCGCGAATCGCTTCACGCATTACGAGGTTGAGCCTCAGCTCGACGACTGGGTTGCGTGGGCGCATGGCGCCGGGATCGATGCGCGCATCATCGCCTTCCTGCGCTTTCGCCCCGATCTGCTGTTCCAGTTCGATCCGGCGCGTGCTTCGGCGGCTTTCCCGAGCCCACGCTCCTGGGAGTATGCCGACCGCGCGCTGCGCAAGTTTTCAGATGCGCCGCAACTGTTGCTCGATGCGGTGAAGGCGTGCGTCGGCGCCGCGGCCGGCATCGAGCTTATGGCGTTCGTCGAGCACATGCAGGCCATGCCGGACATCGAAGCAATCGCAACCGGGCGTTCCTCGGAGGTGCCGCTGGGGCTCGACTTGCAGTACGGCGTGGTGCAAGCACTCGTAAGGCACGCCCAGGCGGCCTGTGCAAGCGGCGGCCCCGACGCAGTGGTCCGCAACATACTGCGCTATGCGCGCGAGCTGCCGCAGCGCGAACTTGGCGTCATGTTGGTCACCGATTTACACCGCTCGATCGGCAGGCCTTTGTACGCATTGCCGGAGTTCGCCGAGTGGGCGCAGTGCGTGAGCGATCTGCTGCTGTACCAACACGAAGCAACCGGGGGTGGCGCAGCCACAATGACATGAGCGACGCAGGCCGCGCCGCGGCCCGGGCGCAGCTCAACGCCGCGCGTGCCCGGCTCATCCTCGACAAACCCTTCATCGGCGTGCTGCTGCTGCATCTGCCGTTCGAGCCGTCCGATCGGTGCGAGGCGGTCGCGACCGATGCGCGTCGAATCTATTACAACCCGGATTACATCGCACGCCTGGATGCCCGGCAGACGCAGTTCGTGCTCGCTCATCAGGCGCTGCACTGCGCGCTCGGGCACTTCGCCCGCCGCGGGCATCGCTTGCGCGAGCCGTGGGATGCGGCCTGCGACTATGCCGTCAACCTGCTGTTGGTCGAGGAGGGCTTGCCGCCTGTTCCGGGTGCACGCGTCGATGTGCGCTTTCGCGGCTTGAGCGCCGAAGAGATCTATCCGCTGCTGGATGCGCGGGTGCCGGTGCGCACGTTCGATACGCACCTATTCGATGCCGCCGGCGCAGGCGGCGTTGCGGGCACCCGCGGCGGTCGCGAAGATGCGACCGCCGGCGCTGCAACCGATGCGGCAGCGAACGAGGGCACGCGCGACACGCTCGATAGCGACGCGGCCCCGCAGCATCGTAAGCGCGCAACCGATGGTGCGCCGTCCGTTCTCCAGGAGCCAGAGGACGACCTGGCACGCCACTGGCAGATGCGTTTCGCGCTTGCCGCGCAGCAAGCGCGCCATGCCGGCCGGCTGAGCGGTTCGTGGCAGCGCCTGCTGTCGGTGGCGCTGGAGCCGCCGCTACCGTGGCGTGCGTTGCTCGCGCGCTTCCTCGCCGCGCGCGCGCAAGAGGACTACACGTTCCTGCGGCCGCCGCGGCGTGAATCGGATGTCGTGCTGCCGCGCTTGCGCTCGGCGTCGATCGAACTGCACGCCGTGCTCGATACCAGCGGCTCGATCGGCGATACAGAGCTTGCCGCATTCGCCGCCGAGGTCGACGCCTTGAAAGGACAAGTGCGCGCCCGGGTCACGGTGCATGCGTGCGATCGAGCGCTCGCACCCGACGGACCGTGGATGTTCGAGCCATGGCAGCCGATCGTGCTTCCGGAAAAGCTGTCCGGCGGAGGCGGTACCGATTTCCGGCCGGTATTCGAGTGGTTGCAGGTGAACGCGGCGAACCCCGATGCGCTCGTCTACTTCACCGATGCGTGCGGCGAGTTTCCCGACCAGCAGCCGGCGTATCCGGTGCTGTGGCTGGTGAAGGGCAACGCCCAAGTGCCGTGGGGCGAGCGGATCGCGTTCAACTAGGCGCGGGCGAATTGACCTCGCCGGCTGCGAACGGGCTGCGTTCGCTCAGGTCATCGACGTACTCACCGATGCCTCGAGTTTCACGCGCGAGGTACTGTCCGATGGCGCGCCGGAATTCGGCGTGCGCGACCCAGTGCGCGGAGACGGTCTCGGCCGGCATCAGGCCTCGCGCCATCTTGTGCTCGCCCTGAGCGCCGCCCTCGAAGCGGCCGATGCCGTGTGCGATGCAGTATTCGATCGTCTGGTAGTAGCAGCACTCGAAATGCAGCAGCGGGATGTGTGCCACGGCGCCCCAATTGCGCCCGTACAGCACTTCGTTTCCGCTCACGATGTTGAAGGTCGCCGCCACCGGATTGCCGTCGCGCAGGGCTTCGATGAGCAGCAGGTGCTCGGGCAGATGCCGCGCGAGGTGCAGGAAGAAGGCGAGATTCAGGTAAGGCGTCGAGCGGTGCTCGCGATACGTGCGCCGGTAGCAGCGGTCGAAGAAGACCCAGTCGGCTTCGGTCGCATCGGTGCCGCGAAGCCAACGAAACGTGACGCCCGCATCGTGTACCCGGCGCCGCTCCTGGCGGATCTTCTTGCGCTTCTCGCGGGTGAGATTGCCGAGGAAGTCGTCGAAATCGCGATAGCCGGCGTTGTGCCAGTGAAACTGCACGCCCTTGCGTAGCATCATGCCGGCGCGCTCGCATTCGGCCGCGACCTCGGCGGGCGGAAACAGGATATGCAGCGACGAGGCGCGGCTACGCTCGGCGAAGGCAAGCGCGCCCGCGAGCAGCAGAGCGCGCGCCCGCTCGCTCTGCGCCATGAGGCGCGGGCCCGTCACCGGCGTAAACGGCAGAGCGCAAAGCAGCTTCGGGTAGTACGATAGGCCGTGGCGGTGGTATGCCTCGGCCCAGGCCCAGTCGAACACGAATTCGCCGTACGAATGGTCCTTGAGGTAGAGCGGCATGATGCCCGTAAGCGTGTCGTCATGCCATAGCGACAAGTGGCAGGGGACCCATCCGCTGTCGGGCGCTACGCAGCCGGTGCGCTCCAATCCGTGCACGAAGGCGTGCCGCAGCAGCGGATTGCTTCCCGCCAGCCGATCCCACGCGAGCGGGTCGATATCGCCGGCCGATTCGACCACCCGAATGACTTCGTGGCGCTGGTGCGTGCTCATGCAGTCGGTGTTCGAGCGCGGCGCAGATCGCGCCCGGATCCCGTGTCCCGCGCGTTTCGTCGCCGCAGGTTAGCGGCTATACTAACCGCAGTTCGCGTTCGCTCCGGAGAGCGGCATGAAAAAAATCGAAGCGATCTTCAAGCCCTTCAAGCTGGACGAGGTGCGCGAGGCCCTATCGGAAATCGGAGTATCCGGACTGACCGTTACGGAAGTGAAGGGCTTCGGCCGGCAAAAGGGGCACACCGAACTCTACCGCGGCGCCGAATACGTGGTCGATTTTCTGCCCAAGGTGAAGGTGGAAGTGGTGGTGCCGGATCAGTTGCTCGATCAGGCGATCGACGCCATCATAAAGTCTGCCCGCACCGGCAAGATCGGCGACGGCAAGATATTCGTGAGCAGCGTACAGCAGGCAATCCGCATTCGCACCGGCGAAACCGACGAGGCGGCAATATAGTCGTTAACCGCGCAGCAGGACGATCACCGCCCCCGAGCCGCCATCCGCAGGGCGGGCCTCGCAGAACGCCAGTACTTCATCGCGCACGCTGAGCCAGCGGCCGAGCTTGCGCTTGAGCACCGGCTCGCGGTTGGGCGAGCGCAAACCCTTGCCGTGGACGATGCGCACGCAGCGGACGCCGCGTTGCACGCATTCGGCCAGGAATTCGGACGTCGCCGCGCGCGCCTGGATCGATGTCATGCCGTGCAGGTCGAGGTCGTTCTGCACCACCCAATGACCGCGGCGCAACCGGCGCAGCGCCTGCGCAGACACGCCATTGCGGACGTAAATGAGCTCGTCGCCCGTGGCGAGGCCGATGTCGGGCTGGGCTTGGGCCGTGAGCGACTCGGCCAGCGCCAAGCGCTCGTCACGCAGCGTCTGCAGCGGGATCGGCGCGGGACGCGGGCGCCGATGCTCGACGCGTGCGGCGCCTGCGAGCGGTACGACGTCCCGCATGGCTTCGGCAAACGCGGCATCGAATTGGGCGTCGGGCGTGGCAGCGGGTTTTTTCATAGCCGAGAATCGTTGCGTTATGGCCAGCCGAAGAGCGCGCTCGTAGCGGTTAGCGTGAAAGACATGGTCCACCCCAAAGGCGTTCATCTTCAGGAGTGGTGCCAACCACCATGCTCGTTAGGTGTCGGCCAGAGCTTCCAGGTAACGCTGCGCATCAAGCGCCGCCATGCAGCCGCTGCCGGCGCTCGTAACTGCTTGGCGGTAGACATGGTCCTGCACGTCACCGGCGGCGAATACGCCCGCCACGCTGGTCTCGGTCGCGTTGCCTTCGGCGCCGCCGCGGGTCACGATGTAACCGTTCACCATGTCAAGGTGGCCGAGGAAGATCTCGGTGTTGGGCTGATGCCCGATGGCAATGAATACACCTTTCAGCTCGATCTGCCGGGTCGATTGCGACCGCGTGCTCCTCAGTCTCACTCCGGTCACGCCGGACGAATCGCCCAGAACCTCGTCGAGCGTGTGGTCGCAATGCAGGGTCACGTTGCCGTGCGCTGCCTTGTCCTGCAAACGGTCGACCAGTATCGGCTCGGCACGAAACCGGTCGCGGCGATGCACGACATGCACGCGGCGCGCGATGTTGGTGAGATACAGCGCCTCCTCTACGGCCGTGTTGCCCCCGCCGATGACGGCCACGTCCTCTCCTTTGTAGAAGAAGCCGTCGCAGGTCGCACACGCCGATACCCCTTTGCCCATGAAGCTCTGCTCGGAGGGAAGGCCGAGATACTTGGCCGATGCGCCGGTGGCGACGATGAGCGCATCGCAGGTGTAGGTGGCGCTGTCGCCTTCGAGGCGCAAGGGGCGGCGTTCGAAATCGACCGCCGCGATGTGGTCGAACACGATTTCCGTGCCGAAGCGCTCGGCATGGCGCTGAAACCGCGCCATCAGTTCCGGACCCTGCACGCCGTCGGCGTCCGCCGGCCAGTTGTCGACCTCGGTCGTGATCATGAGTTGGCCGCCTTGGGCCATGCCGGTGATCAGAACCGGCCTCAGATTGGCGCGGGCCGCATACACCGCGGCCGTATAGCCAGCCGGGCCCGAGCCCAGGATGAGGAGACGGCAATGCCGAGTGTTCTTTGTCATGATTCCGCTAGCTCGAGGATTTGCAAAAAAACAACAATTTAACAGCCCGTGACGGCCTTTGTCGAGTCGACTCCGGCCGCCGATGCGCCAAACCAACTCGTTGTCATACAATCGAAAACCAAGACATCGGCATCGGTGCTAGGGTCTCTTGATGAGTTGCGTGCGTTGGGCCTTGTTGGCTACGTCGTTGGCTGCGTTTGGCGCAGCAGCAAGCGACGCCGACTCCGGGGAGGCGCGGCGAGGCGCGTCGGCGCCATCCGTCGCATCGTCCGTATGGTCGGTCGTAACAGGATGGTTTTCCCACGCCGAGCCGGCCGAGCGGCCGACGCAACTCGCGCAAGCGCAAACGAAGCCTGCGCTGCCTTTGCCCGAAAAAGTGGCGGTACCGCCCCCGCCCAGGTTCGATATCCGGCAATTCGACGTTCAGGGCAACAGCCTGCTGTCCGCCGAGGAGATCGCCGAGGCGGTCACGCCTTACACCGGCAAGAGCAAGGACTTCGCCGACGTGCAGCGCGCCCTTGAAGCGCTGCAGAGGCGTTACCAGCGGCGCGGCTTCAGTTCAACGCAGGTGGTTCTGCCGGAACAGGAGCTGGAGCAGGGCGTGATCGTGCTGCGCGTGATCGAGCCAAAGCTGGGCAAGGTCACGGTCGAGGGCAATCAGTACTTCGACTGGTGGAATATCCGCCGTAGCTTGCCTGCGCTCAAGGAAGGGACCACGCCCAATGCGCTCGAGGTCGGTCGCAACGCCCGACTCGCAAATGAAAACCCCGCCAAGCGCACCACGGTGCTGCTGCGTTCAGGCACAAACGAAGGCGAGGTGGATGCGACCGTGCGGGTGCAGGACGAGAAGTTCTGGCGCGCGGCTGTAAGTCTCGACAACACCGGCTCGCCCACCACCGGGATGTACCGGCTGGGTCTCGCCTACCAGCACGCGAATCTGTTCAATCTCGACAATACGGTCACGATCCAGTACCAGCTCGACCCCGAGCCGATCGAGGAGGCAGACCAGCTCAAGGTCCTCGGAATCGGCTATCACATCCCGCTCTACGGGCACAACGCCTCGGTTGATCTACTCGCAGGCTACTCGTCGATCGGCGCCGTAAACGGGCAAGTGATCCAGGGGCAAGCCTTCAATATTTCCGGCAGCGGCACGATCTTCGGCGTGCGCTACAACTACATGCTGCCGCGGCCGACCGGTTGGGGCGACTATGATCACCGGATATCGGTCGGTCTGGACTACAAGGCGTTTTCCAACCAGGTTGCCGAAGCGAGCAACCCGGGCGTGAATCTTACGCCTGAAGTCACTGTCCATCCCCTGAGCGTGACCTACAGCGCGACCAAGCGCATGCAAAGTGCCGAGTTCGGCTTCTATGGCACGCTGTTGCATAATATCTATCCGCGCGGCTCGGACGGATCACCGGAGAACTTCCACGGTCCGCCCGGCATCGGCGTGCGTCCGGGTGTCGGCGAGCCCCGCTATACCGTGTTTCGCTACGGCTTCAACTATGCTCGTGCGATGCCGCACGACATTCAGCTGCGCGCGAATTTCACCGCGCAGTACACGCGTGACGCGCTTGTTCCGGGTGAGCAGTTCGGTATCGGCGGTTGGGACAACCTGCGCGGTATGCACGAGCGCGAAGGCGCAAGCGATCGTGGCTATCGTGGCAGCATCGAGCTGTATTCTCCGGACGTGGCATCGAAATTCGCCCTGGACGGTGGACGGCTGCGCTTCCTGACTTTCATCGATTTCGGCAAGGTGCGGCTCAATCATTCCGAAGCGGTGAGCCCTTGCCCCCCCACTGCGTGCGGTTTTTCTGCCTCGAGCTTCGGCATCGGGATGCGCCTGGCGCTGCGGCAAGGCTTCAGTGCGCGCATCGATTATGGTCGGCTGCTCGATGGCGGCGTCGTTGCTGAGCGCGGGGACGACCGGTGGCATATCGGCGTGGCGGTTGCCTTCTAGCCAGGATTCATCGCGCTCGCCCGCCGCGCGTTCGGACCGCGACGCGATGAGGGCATTCGGCGGGTCCGTCGCCTCGGGTGCCCGAACTGCTATCGGCCGGCAGGCCACCGGTAATCCGCTCGTTGGAATCATACCGCCCGCTTCGCGGGCTGATGAAACCTCGAATTCGTCGGGCATACGTTGCGGTAATGCCCTCCGGGTATGCTGTTGAGCACAGACAAGACAACCGGACTCGTGTAGCATCACTCTGAAAAAGAACGAATCTTGCGAGGAAGAATCACGTTATGGTGACAACGGATGTCCTCAAATCGGTGCCGCTTTTTTCGGCCATGCCGAGCGAGCAGTTGGCGGCGCTGGCCGGATGCGCCACGCTCCGTCGCTATCCCCGCAGCACTTTGATCCTGCGCGCCGGTGAAGAGACCGACGGGCTCTACGTGATGTTGTCGGGGCGCGCAAAGGTGTTGATTCCAGACGACGAAGGGCACGAAGTCATCCTCGCCGTGCTGAGTCAACGCGATTTCTTCGGGGAGATGGGTCTGCTCGATGACCAGCCGCGTTCGGCCAGCGTCGAGACGCTGGAGCCGTGCGAGCTGTTACGGTTGGGCAAGACAGAGTTCCTGCGTTCGCTGCACGATAACTTCGAGCTTGCCATGCGCATCATCCGTTCGCTGGTGAAACGACTGCGCGATGCGGATCGGCAGATCGAGAGCCTCGCCCTGATGGATGTGTATGGGCGGGTCGCGCGGGTGCTGCTCGATTTGTCGGAGAATATCGACGGCAAGCGAATCGTCGCCAAGGCCCCGCCCAAGCAGGAGATCGCGCGCATGATCGGTGCATCGCGCGAGATGGTAAGCCGGGTGATGAAGGATTTGCAGACCTCGGGCCATATCCGGGTCGACAAACGCCGTATCGTGCTGCTCTCGGACATGGAAGTCTCCAGCAAGAAAATCCGCGAGCAGGCACGCAAGGCGTGGAATTTCAAGGTGTGAACGGCAGTATTGCCGTTGTTCCGTGTGCGTTCCGTGGTCTGATTGGACGATACTGATCGCGGCTGGTAGGGGTTGGGCAGGCTTTGCAGCCTGGTGGGAGGCAAGCAATGATGTCGCGGTTAGCAGCGATTGGGGGTCTGACGATTGCCCTCGGCCTCGCCTTGTGCGATGCGGTCTGGGCCGCCGCGGGCACGGTCTCGCATTTGAGCGGCACGCTCGCCGTAACGCGTGCGGACGGATCGGCGCGTATCCTGTCACGGCGCTCCGAAGTCAACCCGGGCGACCTGCTCGCCACGCAGCGCGACAGTTATGCGCAAATCAATTTCACCGACGGCAGTACGATGACGCTGCGTCCGAACACGCAGATGCGCATCGAGGACTACCGTTTCACCGAGGACCGGCCGCAGGAGGACAGCTCGTTCTTTCGCCTGATCAAGGGTGGCTTGCGCACGCTTACCGGCCTGATTGGCAAGCGCGGCAACCAGGATGCCTACCGCATCGGGACGAGCACGGCAACGATCGGCATTCGCGGCTCTTCCGGCGACACGCTGGAGTGCAGCGAGGGCTGCGAGGGTGTGACCGAAGATGCCGAGAAACTACCGCCCGGGCTCTATCATGCGACCTACACCGGTAGCTATATCCTGACCAATCAGGCCGGTACACTGGTCGTGCAGGAGAACCAGCTCGCGTTCGTGCGCGATTCGGCTTCGACACCTCAGATTCTGCCACAGGATCCGGGATTGAACTTCAACGTCCTGCCCTTCGCCTTGCCCGGCCAGGGTGGGCCGCAGCGCTCCGGTGGGCAGGAGTGCGTCGTGCGTTGACCCGGTGCGGGTCACACAGTGGCTGCGATCCGGAGCTTGCGCCTACCGCGAGTTGGCGATTCGATGCGCGCGGCGCACGTCCGGGGCGATCCGGCTCGTATAATCGAGCGATGACCCGAGTCATGCGCATCGCGCCACTGTCGCGATCGAGTCGCCTTGCAGAACGCCGCACGTAACCCGCTGCCCCCCAAGCTGGCTGCGTTGCTGCGCGAGTCGTGGTGGCTTGCATTCGTGGCTCTTGCGCTTTACCTGGCTCTGGTCCTGGTCACGTACACGCCGACCGATCCTGCCTGGTCGCACACGGCCGCTTCCGAGCAGGTGCGCAATGCCGGCGGGCGCTTCGGTGCCTGGATCGCCGACGTGGCGCTGTATCTGTTCGGCATGTCCGCCTATTGGTGGATCGTCTTTTGCCTGTTCCTGATGTTCTGGGGCTATCGTCAGATCGAGCGCTTCGAGCCGGGCGATCGGCGCTCACTCGCAGTTTCCGGGATCGGTTTCGTCGTGCTACTGGCCGCGAGCTGCGGCATCGAAGCATTGCGACTGTACGCCCTGCAGGTCGCCTTGCCGCTCGCCCCGGGCGGCGTGGTGGGCGAGCTCGTGGGCGAGGGCATGCGCGCCGCGTTCGGATTCACCGGCGCCACGTTGGTGCTGCTGGCGCTCGTCGGTATCGGCGCCAGCCTGTTCACCCAGGTTTCGCTGATTGCCGCAATCGAAACGCTGGGCGGATGGCTCGAGAGCGCTTGGTGCCGCGCCGCAGCGCGCGCGGGCGCTTGGCGCGACCGGAAGGCGGGTGAGGTGGCCAAGGGCGAGCGCGAAGCGAGCGTCGAGCAGGTACGCAGACGCCTCGACGTACACGAGCCAATCCGGATCGAGCCCGCAGTGGCGGAGATTGCGAAATCCGAGCGCGTGACGCGCGAAAAGCAGCGCTCGTTGTTCGAGGAGATTCCAGACTCTCCCCTGCCGCCGTTGCATCTGCTCGACGAGCCCGAGAACGACGTGGAGTCGATGTCGGCCGAGGCGCTCGAATACACCTCGCGCCTGATCGAGAAGAAGCTGCTCGATTTCGGGGTCGAGGTGAAGGTGATCGCGGCCTATCCGGGGCCCGTCATCACCCGCTACGAGATCGAGCCCGCCGTCGGCGTAAAAGGCAGTCAGGTCATCAATTTGGTCAAGGATCTGGCGCGCGCCCTGTCTGTCGTGAGCATCCGCGTGGTCGAGACTATCCCGGGCAAGAGCTGCATGGGTCTGGAAATCCCCAATCCCAGGCGCCAGATCGTGCGCCTGTCCGAGATCCTGAGCTCGAAGGTGTACGCGGACATGCACTCGCCGATCACGCTGGCGCTCGGTAAGGATATCGCCGGCAAGCCCATCGTGGCGGATCTGGCGCGTATGCCGCACATGCTCGTGGCCGGGACCACGGGCTCGGGCAAGTCGGTGGCGATCAACGCCATGATCCTATCGCTGGTGTACAAGGCCGCACCGTCGCAGATCCGGCTGATCCTGATCGACCCGAAGATGCTCGAACTTTCGGTCTACGAGGGCATCCCGCATCTGCTCGCGCCAGTCGTCACCGACATGAAACAGGCTGCCTACGCGCTCAACTGGTGCGTGGGCGAGATGGAGCGGCGCTACAAGCTGATGTCGACACTCGGCGTGCGCAACCTGTCGGGCTTCAACCAGAAGGTGCGCGAGGCCGAGAAGGCGAAGCAACCGATTCCCGATCCGTTCAGCATCGCGGCGGAAAACCCGAATGGTCCGTCCACGTTGCAGGAGCTGCCGCTCATCGTGGTGGTCATCGACGAGCTTGCTGACCTTATGATGGTCGTCGGCAAGAAGGTCGAGGAGCTGATCGCGCGGCTCGCGCAGAAGGCGCGCGCCGCCGGCATACACCTCGTTCTGGCTACCCAGCGGCCATCGGTGGACGTGATCACTGGCCTCATCAAGGCCAACATTCCCGCCCGGGTCGCGTTCCAGGTTTCGGCCAAGGTCGATTCGCGCACGATCCTTGATCAGATGGGCGCCGAATCGCTGCTCGGCCAAGGCGATATGCTCTATCTGCCGCCTGGCACCGGATACACGATTCGCGTGCACGGCGCATTCGTCGCTGACCACGAAGTGCACAAGGTGGTCGAGCAGTTGAAGAAGCACGCCGAGCCGAGCTATGTCGAGGGTGTGCTCGACGCCCCGGATCTTGAAGGCGATGATGCCATCACAGGGGGGGCGGGCGGCGCAGACGCCGAAAGCGACCCGCTCTACGATCAGGCCGTCGAGGTCGTCCTCAAGACTCGGCGCGCGTCCATCTCGCTGGTGCAGCGCCATCTGCGCATCGGCTACAACCGCGCCGCGCGCCTGATCGAGCAGATGGAACGCGCGGGTATGGTGTCTTCGATGCAGACCAACGGCAACCGCGATGTGCTCGTGCCGGCCTCGGCGCAGGATGGGCGCTGAGGCGAGACGTGTACCAGGAACCTCGCCTGCGTAAGCGGTCCAATCGGAGTCGACCGGCGCGGCGTTAGCCGCGCCAGGCCTTCGGGTGTTGCCGCGGCGACGCATTGCCGGCCGTTCCCGAGTTGGGCGATGGTTGAGTCGTACGAGTTGCTCCCCCGTTGGCTTGGGCCAGTCGCAAACGCAGCAAAGGATTTCGGTACCATGCGAAAGCTCTTACAAGCCGCTGTTTTCGTGCTCGTGTCCGGTGTTGCGCTCGCTGCCGGCGTCGACACGCTGAAGAGCTACCTGCGCGAGACCCAGTCGGCCAGCGCACACTTCACCCAGGTCGTCTACGATCGCAACGGGCGCAAGCTCCAGGAAACGAGCGGCACCATGTACTTCGCCCGCCCTGGGCGAATTCGCTGGGCATACGAGAAGCCGTACGAGCAGCTCATCGTCGGCGATGGCGCCAAGCTCTGGATCTATGACAAGGATCTGAACCAGGTGACGGTGAAAGCCATCGGTCAGGCGATCGGCGGAAGTCCCGCAGCGCTACTCGCCGGCAGCAACGACATCGAAAAGGACTTTCGCATCGCTTCGGCTGGCAGTGAGAACGGGTTGGAATGGATCGACGCCGAGCCGCGCAGCAGCGAATCGACATTCCAGAAGGTGCGAATGGGGTTCGGCAAATCGGGTCTCGAGGCCATGGAGTTGTTCGACGGCTTCGGCCAGCGCACGGTGGTGCGGTTCGATCGCATCGAGCGCAATCCGAAGCTCGCA
This sequence comes from Burkholderiaceae bacterium, assembly GCA_011525945.1. GTDB lineage: Bacteria > Pseudomonadota > Gammaproteobacteria > Burkholderiales > WYBJ01 > WYBJ01. The sequence goes on from WYBJ01000112.1 coordinate 35,120, forward strand.
CCGGACCTGTTCCAGTTCACTCCGCCGCCGGGGGCGGACGTTATCAGTGGCTGAGCTGTTCGCTTCCGCCGCACCGGTCGCGCCGCTCGCCGAGGCGCTGCGACCGACATCGCTCGACGAAGTCATCGGCCAGACGCAGCTGCTCGGTCCGGGCAAGCCGCTGCGGATCGCGTTCGAATCGGGCAAAGCGCACTCGATGATCCTGTGGGGGCCGCCCGGGGTGGGCAAGACCACGCTGGCTCGCCTCATGGCAAACGCATTCGACGCCGACTTCATCGCCGTCTCGGCAGTGCTCTCGGGCGTGAAAGAGATCCGCGACGCGGTCGATCGCGCCGAACGCAACCTGCAGGCGCACGGACGGCGCACCATCCTCTTCGTCGACGAGGTGCATCGCTTCAACAAGTCGCAGCAGGACGCGTTCCTGCCGCACGTCGAGCGCGGGCTCATCACCTTCATCGGCGCAACGACCGAGAATCCGTCGTTCGAAGTCAACAGCGCGCTACTCTCGCGCGCGGCGGTGTACGTGCTGACGCCGCTGACGGCGGAGGAATTGACGGTGCTGCTCGACCGGACGATCGAGCGCTCGCTTCCGCAGCTGCGCCTCTCCGGACCGGCGCGCGCGCTGCTGGTCGACTATGCCGACGGCGACGCGCGGCGGCTGCTCAACATACTCGAACATCTCGCTGTGGCGGCCGAAGCCAGACGATGGGCCGACGTGGACGAGGAGTTCCTGCGCTCGATGCTGGCGCAGACGCGGCGTCTGTTCGACAAAGGCGGTGAGCAGTTCTACGACCAGATCTCGGCGCTGCACAAATCAGTGCGCGGCTCGAATGCCGACGCTGCACTTTATTGGCTCACGCGCATGCTCGACGGCGGCGCCGACCCGCTCTACCTCGGCCGGCGGCTGGTGCGCATGGCGATCGAGGATGTCGGCTTGGCCGATCCACGGGCGCTGCGCATCGCGCTCGACGCGTGCGAGACCTACGAGCGGCTCGGCTCTCCGGAAGGCGAGCTGGCGCTCGCGGAAGCCGCACTCTATCTTGCGTTCGCGCCGAAGAGCAACGCCGCGTATGTCGCGTTCGGCGCAGCCCGGGAGGCGGCCAAGTCGACCGGGTCGCAGCCGGTGCCGCTGCATCTGCGCAATGCGCCCACGCGCCTGATGAAGCAGCTCGGTTATGGCCGTGCGTACCGCTACGCGCACGACGAGGCCGAAGGGTACGCGGCGGGCGAGCGTTACATGCCGGAGGCATTGGGAGAGCGGCACTTCTATCAGCCGACCGAGCGAGGGCTGGAGGCGCGCATCCGAGAGCGCATGGCCGCGCTGCGCGAGCTGGACAGGCGGGCAGCACAGGGCGAACGCGCCGGGGAAGAAGGCGAGCAGTGACGCCCGGTCGTCGGCTTCGAGGCATCTTCAAGTCGGCCGACGGAAGTGGCCGGGCGGCCGAGCGCGGGCGCATCAGTCGATGCGGGCGCCGGAATCCTTGATCACCTTCGCCCACTTGACGATCTGCGCGCGGTTGAAGGCCTCGAATTCGGCCATCGTGCTGGGCTTGACTTCAGCGCCGAGGCTGAGGATGCGCGCGCTGACCTCGGACGAGGTCAGGCTGCGCACCGCATCGGCATTGAGCTTTTCGAGCACGTTGCGTGGCGTTGCCGCAGGCGCCATGAGACCGAACCAGCCCACCGCCTCGAAACCGGGATAGCCCGATTCGGCGATGGTCGGCACATCGGGCAGGTAGCGGTTGCGCGTCGCGCTCGTCACGCCGAGTGCTCGCACCTTGCCGGCCTTGATGTGCGGCAGGACCACGGCGATGTTCTCGAAATTGATCGGGATCTGGCCGCCGATCACGGCGGCGATCGCCTGCGCACTTCCTTTGAACGGGATGTGCTGCATCTTGATGCCCGCCATTGTCTTGAACATCTCGCCCGACAGGTGGTTCGGTGTGCCGTTACCCGGCGACGCGAAGTTGAGTTCGCCCGGGCGCGCCTTCGCGAGCTTTACCAACTCGGGAATCGTCTTCGCCGGCACGACGGGGTTGACCGACAGTACGTAGAAGGTAAAGGCGATGAGCGAAATCGGCGCGAAATCCTTCGACGGATCGTACGTGAGCTTCGAGTAGAGGCTGGGTGCGGTGGAGTTCGGAGCTGTAGTTGCAAGCACCAGCGTGTATCCGTCGGGTGCTGCCTTGGCGACCAACTCCGTGCCAATCTGCCCGCTCGCTCCGGGGCGGTTGTCCGCCAACACTTGCTGGCCGAGGCTTTCGCTCAGACTATGCGCCATGATGCGCGCAAGCGTGTCGGCAGTTCCGCCTGCAGTCCAGGGCACGATGATGCGAACGGGCTTGGTCGGATAAGTCTGTGCCGACGCGACGCATGCAGCGGCGGTGAGTACTGCACAAACGAAAGCGCGCCAGTGGAGACGAAACATGCCCATCGGCTGTTCTCCTCGGAGCAAGGGTTTACGAAACGGTGCGCACCGTCCGGCACGTTCTCGTGCACGGCTTCATGGCAAATCTAGGTGGCGCTCTTGCGGGTGTCAAGCGACACGCCGATCCTTGGTCGAGACTATCGCTTGGTCGATAATGGTTGCTCGCACGCAATGCGTGCTTTCGCCGTGCGCTGGAGACTTCATGCTCGACGTTCAACTGCTTCGCAATGACATCGATGCCGTCGCGCGCCGCCTCGGCGAACGCGGCGCGCCATTGGACATCCAACGCTTTCAGGCGCTCGAATCGGTGCGCAAGAAGCTGCAGACCCGCACCCAGGAGCTGCAGGCGCGGCGCAACCAGGCATCCAAGCAGATCGGTCAGGCGAAGCAGAAGGGCGAAGATGCGTCCGCACTCATGGCCGAGGTTGCAGCGATGGCGAACGAGCTGAAGCAGAACGAGATACGACTGGATGCGCTGCAGGCCGAGCTCGCTGATTTTCTGCTCGGTGTCCCGAACGTCCCGCACGACTCGGTGCCGACCGGCCGCAGTGCCGAGGACAACGTCGAGGTGCGCCGCTTCGGCGAGCCGCGCCGATTTCCATTTGCCGTGCGCGATCATGTCGATCTGGGCGAGCGCCTTGGGTTGCTCGATTTCTCGGCGGCCGCGAAGATCTCCGGCGCGCGTTTCGGGCTGATGACGGGTGCATTGGCACGACTGCACCGAGCGCTCGCGCAGTTCATGCTCGACCTGCACACGGCCGAGCACGGCTATACCGAAGCCTATGTCCCTTACCTGGTGAACGCGGCGAGCATGCGCGCGACAGGCCAGCTTCCAAAGTTCGAGCAGGATCTGTTTGCGGTACCGCGTGCGGATGCCGACAAGCTCTATCTCATTCCGACCGCCGAGGTGCCGGTCACCAACATCGTGCGCGATGAGATCGTGCCGCCCGATGCGCTACCGCTCAAGTTCGTCTGCCATTCGCCATGCTTTCGCTCCGAGGCGGGCTCGCACGGCAAGGACACGCGCGGCATGATCCGCCAGCACCAGTTCGACAAGGTTGAGCTGGTGCAAGTGGTGCGCCCGGAGCATTCCTACCCGGCCCTGGAAGAACTGACCGCGCACGCCGAGGAAGTGCTGAAGCGCCTGGAGCTGCCATTTCGCACCGTCGCGTTGTGCACCGGAGACATGGGCTTTTCGTCGGCGAAGACGTACGACATCGAAGTCTGGCTTCCCGGGCAGCAGACGTACCGCGAGATTTCCTCGTGCAGCAATTTCGAAGCGTTCCAAGCGCGCCGCATGCAGGCGCGTTTTCGCAACGCCAAGGGCAAACCCGAACTCGTGCACACGCTGAACGGCTCCGGGCTCGCGGTCGGGCGCACGCTGATCGCCGTGATGGAGAATTACCAGAACGCCGACGGCAGCATTTCGGTCCCACAACCATTGCGCCCATATATGGGTGGTGTGAGTTCCATCGCGCCCGTGCAGCGGGGGACGCGGCAGGAGTAGTCCGTCCCCGCCCGCAGCAAGCCGGGTCACGACATCGGATTGGCAGGCGCCGCTTCGTCCCCCGGCAGCGGTATGAATTCGTCGTGATCCCGGTCGGGTAGCTTCATGCGTCCGGCCTGCCAGTCGGCCTTGGCTCGGGCGATGCGCTCCCTCGACGATGAAACGAAATTCCACTCGATGTGGCGCTCACCGATCGGGTCGCCGCCGAGTAGCATGACGGTCGCGGGCTGTAGCGCCGACAGCGTTATCGGGCGTCGTGCTTCGAACACCAGCATGCGCCCAGCATCGTGCCTCTGGCCGTTAACATCCACGGCGCCAGCGACGATCAGCGCGGCGCGCTCCGGGTAACGCGGCGGCAGGTCGATGCGAGCGCCCGGTTCGAGCCGGGCGTGCACGTAGAACAGTGCCGAGTGCGTTGGCACTGGCGATGTCGCCCCGAGCGCTTCGCCGGCGATGACGCGCGCCCACACGCCGGCTTCTTCGAACAGCGGGAGCGACTGTGCGCTGTAGTGCGCGAACGCAGGGTCGGTCTCCTCGTAAGCACTCGGCAGTGCGACCCAGGACTGGATGCCATGAACGTGATCGCCATGCGCGCGTGCACGCTCAAAGCGCTCGGAGTGCGAAATCCCGCGCCCGGCGGTCATCCAGTTCACCTCGCCAGGTCGGATGGGTTGCTCGGAGCCGACACTGTCGCGGTGCATGATCTCGCCCGCGAACAGATACGTCACGGTGGCGAGGCCGATATGCGGATGCGGACGCACGTCGGCCGCGCGTGGGATCCCTGGCGGGAAATCGACCGGGCCCATCTCGTCGAGGAAGATGAACGGGCCCACCATGCGGCGCTTCGCATGAGGCAGTATGCGCGCAACTTCGAACCCGCCCAGATCGCGACGGCGGGGCTCGATGACGAGATCGATCATGCTGGCGGTCTCCGTGCGAGATATGAACGATGATCGCGTCGGCTCACCCGGGACGCTGTCGGCAAGCGCTAGTGTAGTGCTTCGCCGAGTGCGCGACCAAGCGTGCGTTGAGCGTGCGCCACACATCGGTCGGATTGCATGCTATCTGCGCCCGGCGACGATCGTCGGCCTGTCGTGCGTGGTCGGTTCAGCGCGCCTTATCGCTACAGCGGGCATTCCGCTCTGCGGTGCTCTGCTAGAATCGCCGTCACGGAGAGGTACCGAAGCGGTCATAACGGCGCCGACTCGAAATCGGATGGTCAGGGAAACCTGGCACGTGGGTTCGAATCCCACCCTCTCCGCCAACCATTGATTCCACTTGCAATTTCCATTTCAGTGCGCAGCGATTGTGCCGCAGGAATCGGATGGTTGTGACGAAAACGTGACGCGACCGGAAATCCGGGCCGCGTGCTCGGCCAAATGCTCCGCGCCAAGGTGCGCATAACGGCGCACCATCTCGGCCGTTTCCCATCCACCCATCTCCTGCAGTACCTGCATCGGCGTTCCCGACTGGGCATGCCAGCTTGCCCAAGTGTGCCGCAGATCGTGCCAACGAAAATCCTCGATCCCGGCACGTGCAAGGGCTTTCTGCCAGACTCGGGAGTCCGGGCGCTTCTGACCGGCAAACACCAGCGTCCCGTGACGCCCCGCCTGTTCCTCGAGCACCGCACGAGCATCATCGTTCAGAGGGACCGCAATCGCGCGTCGAGCCTTGGCCTGATCGGCGTGGATCCAGGCACAACCCCGCTCGCGGTCGACCTGTCGCCACTCCAGCCCCAGCACATTGCTCATGCGTAACCCCGTCGCCAGGGCGAAGCGCATCGGATTGCGATGGGGTGCCGGAATTGCCGCGATCAACGCGGCAGCCTCCTGCGGCGTGATCCAACGCACGCGCCGCTTGGGCTCCGAACGCATGCGCAGGTGTGGCGCACGATCGATCCACCCCCACTCACGCTCTGCAAGGCGCACGAGCGCGCGCAGGAATGCGACGTATCGATTCGCCGTCGCTGCACCCTTCAACTCCAACAACTGGTCCACCTTGTCCCGGTTGATCTCGTCGATGTACGTGAAATGCTTTCGGAAGAACTGAATCGCCGTAGCATCGTTGCGTAGGCTCGCCTTGTGAGCGCGCTCTTTCAGCCACCTCGCGGCAGCTTCATCGAATAAACGCCTGGGTTTTTGACCCAGACGCTCGATCCTCCACGCCTCCGCTTTCAGTCGGTCGTGAAGTTCTTGCGCGGCCTTCTTGTCAGCTGTGTTAGCAGGTTGTCTAACTCGTCGGCCGCTCGGTGTGGCGAAGTCAATCCACCACAATCTTCCTCGCTTACGGATGGACATGGTGCTGTCTCCTTCCGCGGCGCGGGCCCGCTCGCATTTTGGCGGGTGAGAGCGTCGCAGTCAAACCGATACAGGCGACCGATCCTCACGTGCTCCACGAACCCTGAGTCGGCCAGACGACGCAAGGTGTTTGGATGGATGCGGAGCAATGAAGCCGCTTCTGACGTTGTCAGTAGTCTTGTCATCGTGGGTTCTCCGCTTCCAGTATTCGAGCGATTGGCGGCCGCGCGCGGGAGTATCCTTGATGGCCTCGCTATATCGTGCGCAACAATCACGCAATGAAATGGCTTATTCCGCGACAGGAATGTACGGGTTGGGCGAGAAATGGTCGTCCGGGATTCCCCAGGGCTTCCTTGCGAGCCACTGGTGCGCCTTGGCGCGCACCAGCCGTCGGCTGTGCGCACTCTTCGAGCACGCAGGGAACGCTGCGATTTTGGAGTCGACGGTAACGACGTGCCATGCGACGCTATTCGATCATTCTGGGCGCATAGAAGCTTTGCGGTCTCTGGAGCGGCCTCATTGTCCCGAAGCGGATGGCTAGAAATGGGACGAGTCCTATCGCGAGTGCCGGGTTCTCGACTGCGCTGCCGCCGCTGCCTGCGCGGCTAGCCTGCGAGCATTGTTACTCATCGAGCAAACCGGACAGGGCTGTGCGCTGGCCGGCAACGACGCAACGACAAGGTAGGAGATCAAGCAGCTCGGACACTCGCGCCGTCCGAGTTCCGCCCTGGGATCCTGCAGGAAGCCGCAGCGGGTGAGAAGCGCGAAGCACTGATTGATGTCGAGCTGCTTCACCGCCGCGGATTTCGTCAATGAATCGGTGATCGCGAGGTAAGCGTTGAAAGCGGCGAGGAGCTGCCAGCCGCGGTGTAGCGGCTGTTCGGTAAGACTCCCGATGCGCTCATAACACCCGAGGAATGCCGCGCACTGTATGTTCCATGCGGCGGAGGTGTGCCGGCTGCGCAGCGCGAAGAAGCGCGCACTGCCCTGAGCGATCGGGCCCGACGGAGCCGCCACCCCGCGCAGTGTCCGATACAGCACGCGAATTCTGCGAAGGGGCAGACCCGTGTAGCGGGCGATGAGCCTTGTCTTCGCTCCTGCCATGACAAGCCCGTGGGCGAGCTCGAGGAACTCGCGCTCCCACAGCGAATCGGCGGGGTCCGCATCGCGCGGGATGGGATTCATCGCTTCGGCGCAAGGGTCTGGCGCGCGGCAACGAGTGCGGTGGCGTGATGCTTTCCTGCTTGGGCGTGCAGACGAACGCCACGCCGGAAGGTCTGCAGTGAGAATCGGATCATCGGGCCGGAACACCCGTACGCGAGCCGCTCGAGATCGTGGTCGGAAAGGGTGCGGAAGAACGCGGCCTGGCGCAGCGTGATGCCCAGTCTCACGAGCGCATCGACGCGAGCCCCGCTATCGTCCATCGAGGCGAGGCGCACCAGGCTCAAGTAGCGGCGGTTCAACTCCCCGACGCTGAACGCGGTCCAGCGTTCCTCCTTCAGCCGGCAGGAGAGCTGCTTGAGCTCCTCGGCGCTGTGCGCGAGCTGCCCGATGCAAACCGAGCTGAAGTCGAGATAGGCCGCCTCGTCGCTGCCGAGCTCCCCAAGCCAATGACGCACGATGAGATGATTCAAGCTGCGCAGATCATCGATCATCATCCGTCCTCCACGGCGTGCGGCTTCACGTGAAACCCGATTGCCGCCGCGTGACACGCAGTACCACGACTGTCCACGATGTACCGCCTCTCCAGGTATCCCTCGGCTTGTTGAAGCGAATCCCGGAGCAAGCGCTTCAACCCGCGTATGCCCAATCGTGGTCACCTCTGTGTTGTTGGATGCCGTGCATAGTCTGTGATGGCCGATATGCCGGTGGCAACGCCAGGTATTCGGGTGCCCTCGTTCGATCCCCGAGTACCCGAATCGGGTACTTCTGATCGACCGAAGGGCTATGCCGGCGGCGTGCTTGCACCTTGGAAGACCGGACTTCGCTAGCCGCTTCCTGCCTTTTCACGGTCATCCCCTGCGTTCGGCGACGCGATATCGCGATTCCGAAGCCGAACGAAGCCTGAGAATCGGCCCGCAACCAGCGCGTTGAGCGGGTGCGTTCATTCGCGCCGGTGCCGAGAGGATCGATGATCAAGTTCACGATACTGAGCACGAAGGGTGGTGTCGGAAAGACGACGCTCACCGCCAACCTCGGCGCCCTGCTGGCCGATCTCGGATTGCGTGTTCTCCTGGTGGATGCGGACGTACAGCCCTCGCTCTCGAAGTACTTTCCGCTGGCGGCCGCCAAGCCCGTTGCCGGGCTCACCGACGTGATCGTGCGGGGTGAGGTGACGGACGCGTCGATTGCACCCACGATGTATCAGAACCTCGACGTGATCGTCTCCGACGATCCCGAGGGCAACCTCCCGCACTGGCTTCTTCACCGCATCGATCGCGGCTTTCGCTTGCGGCTCGCATTGCAGTCGCCCGCGGTTGCCCGATCGTACGACTGCGTCCTGATCGATACCTCGGGGGCGATCGGCCCGCTTCAGGATGCGGCAGCGCTTGCGGCCGACATTCTCATCTCGCCGATCACGCCCGAGATCCTCTCCGCCCGGGAATTCAAGGACGGGACTATGGAGCTTCTCGATCGGCTCGAGCCGAGCAGCGCGCTCGGTGCCGCGCTCGGGCCGCTGAAGGCGCTCATCTACCGACAGGATCGCACCGCCGACGCGCGCATGATCGCAAGCGGCATCCGGGAGGATTTCATCAAGCTCAAGGGCCGGGTCTCGGTTCTCGACACCGTGGTCCCGCACGCGAAGGCCCACAAGGAGGCGGCAACGCTGCGCATGCCCGTGCATCGCCATGAGCCCAGGCGCGACGGGGTTACGCCGAGTGCTTACACCGTGATGCATCGGTTGGCGTGGGAGCTGATTCCGAACCTACGGGGAATCTACGCCGATGCCGTAAGCCAGCGGGAGCGAATGGCGTGATCGACGAGATTTCCGAGGGGAGCGCGCCCTGCGCCCCGGCCGGAATCGCACCCGTCGCCCGCCCGATGCGCAGCGTCTCGGTCGAAGAGCGGCGCCGACTCGTCGCCGAGTCGCTGCATGTCGGCAATCCCGGCAACAACGCCCGCGACCTGCCCGATCACGCGGATCTGCGCACCGAGTGCCAGATCGAGCTTTCGGTCGATGACATCTGCCCCTACGAGGGCAACCCGCGACGGGCGAGCAATGCCAAGTTCGCCGAAATCAAGGAATCGATCCGGGTAAGCGGCGTTCGCAATCCGCTGACCGTCACGCGCCGCCCCGGGGAGGCGCATTTCATCGTCGAGTCCGGCGGCAACACGCGGCTCATCGCGATCCAGCAACTCTGGTCGGAGACCCGCGATGAGCGCTTCCGGAAGCTCGTCCTACTTTACCGGCCCTGGCGCTCCGAAGCTCACGTCCTCACCTCGCACCTGATCGAGAACGATCAACGGGGCGAGGTGACTTTCTGGGACAAAGCGACAGGGATCGTGACCTTGAAGGCACGGCTCGAAGCGGAGAGGGGCGAAGCGTTCTCGTTGCGTCAGCTCGAAGAGTCACTGCGCGCCCTGGGACTTTCGGTCAACACCGCGACACTGGCACACTACCTCTTCGCCACCGAAAGGCTTCGCACTCTCGGCGAGTCGATTCCCGAGCTCTCGGGCCTGGACGTGAAGATCATTCAGCCGCGGCTTAACGCGCTCAAGCGCTATGCGCGCTCGCGCGCGACGCTCGCCGATGAGGACCTGTACGCGACCGTCTTCGAGCCTGCCTTCCGGCAAATCACCGAGGATTACGCCAAATCCGTGAGCTTCAGTGCCACGGCGGTTTGCGAGGCGTGCGAGGAAGCGTTGTCGCGTCGCTTCGACGAGCCGGTCGAGCAGTTGCGCCGGGGATTAAACACATTCGTGCGACCGAGCCCGACGCAGGCGGCCCCGCCGGCGCCGGCGTCGTCGTATCCGGCTACGGCGAATACGATCCGGGCGGGCGAGCGCGTTAGCACTGCCAACGGCACTTCACCCGGGCAACTTCCTCGCGCCCGCCTGGTCCCGGCGCGCACGCTCGCCGAGACGCGCGATGGCACGGAGGAGAGCCTTGTAGACCGAGTCGTCGCGTTCGCCGCCAAGGCCGGCATCGACGATTGCGTGCGGCGCGACGCCGCAGCGCCTCTGGGTTACTACCTCGAAGCGCTGCTGACCGCCGATAGGGCGAGTTCAACGCGACATCGTGCGTGGAATCTACTCGCTGCGTTAAACGGACAACTCGAAGACACCACATTGGCGCCGTACCCCGACGGCGCCTTCTTCAGTTGGCTAACCGACACGAATGACAACGCTGCGACGGCGTTCTGGAACCTCTTGTCGCTCGCCAGGGAATCGGAGGTAGCCCGCGAGCGCCCGCGCGCAGCGACGGTCCCCGCCGATGCGCAGCAGGACTGCTGATGCTTCCCCTCGTGGATGCACAGGTCCGCCTCGTTCTCTTGAGCCATGTCGCGATGCAGCTTGCCGACGCGCGACCGGGCGATCTGCAAGCCGCAGGGATCGAGCACGACCAGCTCGTGCGCTTACGGCAACTGTCCGCGCTCGAGCTCAACCGGCTCGCTGCGATGCGTGACCTGACGATCAGCATCGCCGTCGATACCGCCGCCCTGAAGGCGGGGCTACGGGCGGTCGGGCTGCTCAACGAGGCCAAAGCGCTGGAGACCTACTTCATCCGTCACGGCGCCTCGTGGCAGCTCGTGAGCGCGCTCTTCAAGGTGAGGCGCAAGGTCACGCTCAAGCGCCGCCGGGAATTGGGCGCCTGGAGACCCGCGGGTCACGTTCCGCGACCCGACTACGCCACGCGCGAGCGGATCTATCGCGCATGGCTCGGTATCGACGATCCCAGTCCTCGCGTGCGCTACTACCGGTTGCACCAGGCGTTCGCACAGTTGCCGATCGCGGCACTCGAAGCCGTGGTGCGGGAATTCGAGGCCGAGCGGTGAACGCGCACCTCGCCCCAGACGCCGCGATCACCTCCGAGCTGCTGCTCGAGGTCTTCGATCTTCCGGTGAGCTTCCATCGCTGCCTCGTTCCCATCACGGGCGGCGTTACAGCCGCCCTGATGCTCTCGCAGGCGATCTGGACGACGCAGTCCCTCGATCAATCGGCCGGCGGCTGGTTCGTCCGCTCCCAGGACGAGTGGCGCGAGGAGACCGGACTTTCACGTTGGGAGCAGGAAACGGCACGACGTGCCTTGCGCAGTGCCGGGTTTCTCGAGGAGCGCCGTATCGGCATTCCGGCGAAGCTCTGGTTTCGCGTGTGCCCAGCGACGATCGGGCAGGCCTTGCGGGCCCACGCCGTGTCGGTCCCACGGTAACCGTGTGCAGGGCCAGGCGTGAGCGGCTTCGCACGAGACCGAAATGGTGACCACCAGACATGGGCACCGCATCGCGAGGAGCGCGCGCTCGCGGTTATCTGGCCACTCCTCGGCCGGCATGTCGCGTTTCATCGCCGGCTCGTCGATCTCACCGCGAACGTGAAGGCCGCACTCATGCTTTCGCAGTCGATCTACTGGACCCGCCACGGACGCGATATCGCAAAGACCGGAGGCTGGTTCCAGAAGACCGACGAGCAGTGGGAGATGGAAACGGGCCTCTCGCGAAAGGAACAGGCCTCGGCGCGCGCCGTGCTGCGCGAGCTATCGATACTCCAAGAACGGCGCCTCGGGGTGCCCGCCAAGCTTCACTTCCGGCTCCTTGTCGACCGGCTCGGTGCCCTGCTGTCCGACCAGATCGGAAGCGCGGCGTCGCGTCTCGACTGGTCCGATGCGTCCGTCGTCGCGGAGCTTCTCGGACCCTCGCTCGCCTTCCACCGCACGCTCGCCGGCATCGCAGGTGGGATCCATGCGGGTCTGATGCTGTCGCGTGCGCTCCACCTGACAAGGCTTCAGCGCAAACGCCGGCTCGATGCATGGGTCTGCAACGCGCAGGTGAGTTGGTTTGAGGAAATCGGCCTCACGCGCCGCGAGCAGGAAACGGCACGTCGAGACCTTACGCGCACCGGCGTCTGGGAGGAGACACTCGTCGGAATTCCGCCCCGCCTCATGGCACGGATTCGACTCGATTGCCTGCTTTCACGCCTCGTCGACGGCGTGCCCACGGCCCAAGACGCAAATGCAACGCTTCCCGAACCAGCGTGTGGTTTTCCCACGGACAGTTCTTCACGAAACGGCACTTCAAGCCTGCGGGAATCCCACATCCTTGTCTTGCCGAAACCGCCAAATCAGATTCGCCGAAACCGCCATCACAGTTTCGACGAAAGCGCCAACCTGCATATAGAAAGGAGTACAAGTGTTTCAGTACAACCACTGAACGCACCGAATGCGCCTCGCGTCGATACGGGTGCGATGCGTGGTGGTGATCTGATCTATCCAGATCAACTCCTCCCCGAGGAACGAACCGCGGCGGCTTGTCTACTTCGCCATCGGGGCGATGAAGCCCAGATGCTTCTCGATGAGCTGAGCGGCCGTCTTCAGGCGAGGTCGGTCCGCATCAGCCCCGTTGCTTACCTGCGCGGTCTCGTTGCCCGGGCAGATGGCGGGACTTTCATTCCAGAGCTGGGACCGCGCGTCGCGGCGGCTCGGCGCCGCCGCGAAGAAGCGCGCGCCCTGCGCCAGCAAGACGCGGCCGAGGTACAGCGGCTCGCCGCCGAGCGTGCGACTCCCGAGTATCAGGCCAAGATCGCGGCGCGCCGTGACGATATCCGGCGACTGCTCGACGCGATGAAGTCGGCAAACCGATCAGGAGAGCCGTCATGATCGCACCCCGGTCAGCGGGCTCCCCTCGTGTTAGCACGGCTAACGACGGGTGCTGCCGCTCCCCCTTTCCGATCAGCCCTCTTCGCCTTTGGAGTTTGCCATGAGAGCCATCGATGCGGTCTTGCCGCATACACAATCCGATCGCGAAGTGCCACCGACACACGGACTCATCGGGTGGTTCGATTCGCCGTCTTTCGCTGGCAACGGCGCGGCGCGAGAGCATGACGTGTCCGAAGAACCGCAAGGTGCCGAATGCCCGGATGAAGAAACCCCGCGCCGCTCCTCGCCCGTCGACTCCCGCGAGCGGCATGGCGCGTCGATTCACGCAGCGCTCGAGGAGCCGACTCGCGGTCCGGCCGACGGCCGAATACCGCAGGCGCGAGCGAAACCCTCCGGCAAGATGGGCGAGCTTGCCGATGACGCGCCGGACACGATGACGCTCCACACCACGGACGCGTATCGCATCTTCACCGGTCGCGCCGCCGATGCCGAGGGCGGTATTTCGTCCATCCCCGGCGGACGGCGCTTCGCCGCAATCCTCAAGTCCATCTGGCATCTGTCGGCAAACGACAACCCCTATGCCGACTGGATTCTCATCCGGATGTATGCCGATCTCCTCGCGATCCGCAAGCACCTGAGCCAGGTCATCACCGCGTACGAGGAAGAGATCGAGCGCCTGAAGCGCAAGGGATTGACGATTTCGGTCATGGGTTCGCGCAGCCCCAAGACGGTGGCACTCGGATTTCGCAGTCCGTATGGCTACGCAACCGCGCAAGCCATCGTCGAGTTCGACTACCACGTGCGGATGGTGAAGACCCTGGTGCGCAAGGACCGCATGAGCGACCGGGAGGGCTGGGGGGCGATTCACGAGATCGGCCGTAAGCTTCGCGCGCTTTTTCTTGAGCCGATCCGATGGGAGCGCTACCTGCTGCGCGAAGAACTGCGGCAACTGAGTCGCAGCGATTTCCTCCCTGGCGCGGAGGAGGCGGCCCGCCAGCGCGTGCGTGCCGCGGTCGCCTTGTTCGGCCAAGTCCCGCGCGAGGTCTTCACCGGGGCTGAGGTGCCGCGCCATTCCCGGCGGCGTATGAGGCTCACCGAATCCGAGCTCCGTCTCCTCACCCAGGCGTCTTTGCTGCCCACCGAGGGACCAGCGCAGTCGGATGCGGAGCTCTTGTGAGCACGCGCCCGATTGTCGTGGCAACGAGCATCGATCATCCAATCAACCGGAGGTGCCAGCATGTCGAACGAATTTCGCGGAACAGGAAACGTGGGCGATGAGCCCCTCTTGAAGACGGTGGCGGTCGGCAATGAGGAGCGCCAGGTCACACAGCTTCGCGTCTTCTTTGACGAATACCGCCAGGATGAACGGGGAGGTCCCGAGCAAGTCGGCGGCTTCTGGCTCGATGTCAATGTATGGGGCGACCGACATGCGGCGGAAGTGGCGAACCTCGTGAAGAAGGGTGCGCGCGTGCATGTCATCGGAAAGCTTGCCGAGAGCAAGTGGATCGTGACCGCGACCAAGGAGGAGCGGTGCGCGCTGCATCTCAACGCCGATCATCTGTTCTTGAGTCTGACGCGGCTTGCGGAAGCGCGCTTCAAGCCCCGCCGCGAGGCGACGGAAAGCAGGCTCTGAGCGTGAACGGCATCGCACCGACGCACCGCGGCTCGCCGCGCTGGCCGAGCGCGGAGGAGCTCCGAATGGTCCGCGCAATCGCGTTCCTCGCGATCTCGGAGGGCGCCCGGCACGGCGAATACCGCGCGACGTTTCACGGCTTTTGCGTGCAAGCGGCTCGGCGTTGCTGCGCATCTGCAGGATCGGGCGCACGCCTCCAGGTGGACCTCATCGTCAGTTTCGGGACGAGCATCGTCGAGCAAAGCGTGCTGGGTGTCTCCGATGCCAGACGCATGGAACCAAACTCGCAAGACGAGGTCATCTCGGATGAATGGGTGCTCCTCAATCACGGGCCGTGGGGTCGGTATCGGGAAGCCGCTCCAGGTGTTCTACGCTGGCTGAGTCAGCCCGGTTGATGCCCGTCACGCATCGCCCTTAGCTCGCAAGAGCGCCCAAACCGGCCTCATCTCCTGAAAGCCGGTGGCCGCAAGGCTTGGAGGTACTTGTCAGTCGCTTCATCCCGGTCGGGGATACCTGTCCCCGGTCGGGGCTTGGTCTCCCTGTTTGTTTTCATGTGAGAAGGAGACCAGCATGTCCGAGCAATCCCAGGCACCAAGTCAGCCGTCGTTCTTCAACCTGCACGTCGAAGGTGTGGGCTATCTCAATCGCGTTCGCACGGTGAAGCCGAAGAAGGGGCAGGAGTTTCTCGCCTGCACCGTGTCGGCGATGCGAGGCAGCACCGACGACATCGCCTACACGCGCTTCGATTGCAGGGTGAGCGGCACCGAAGCGCAGAAGATCGTCAGGCGTCTGGAGCCCGACGTCGCGGCTGAAAGGACCGTGATCATCGGCTTCAGGATCGCGGACATCTATCCGGAACTCTTCACCTTCGAGAAAGGTGAAAAGAAGGGGCAGCCCGGTGTGAGCATCAAGGGCCGTCTGCTGCGGATCAAGTTCGCCAGGGTCAACGGCGAGCCGCTCGATCTGCCGCAACCGGCGCCCTCGAGCGAACCCGAGCGCGCCGCAGCCTAGTTCGCGCGAGGCAGTTCTTTCACTCCCCGGGGAGATCACTCTCCCCGGGGGAGCGGTCTCCTCGCTTTTTCAAGGAGACCGTCATGAGAGAAGCCCTGTTGAACGTCGTCACGGACCTGAAGCTCATGGTCCTGATCGTCGTTCTCTCCCAGGTCCTCGCGCTCGCGAAAGCGATCGCCTGACCATCCTCGAAAGCCTCTCCTTCGGGCGGGGTTTTCACCTGTGGGCCAACCCAGAGGTGAAAACCCCGCCAACCACTTGAAGGAGAGGCCCATGAAGCAAGCGCTGTGGAACGTCGTCACCAACCTGAAGATCATGGTGCTGTGTGTCGTGATCTCGCAAGTCATCGTCATCATCCGGATTCTGGCGTGAGAAGCGGTTCTTCCCGCACACCCGCGTCATGAACGGACAACCGTGTCTTCAAGAGCCCCTCGCGACGAAGCAGACACAGCGGGGGCTCTACCCAAGCCGTGGCTTGCCACGGTTTCGGTAGAGCGCGTCTCGGATCACGCGGTCACGGCCGCGCGCATTACGCGACTCACATTGTTCGCCCACTGCCATCAGGCAGTGCCCTTGAAACCGGCCTCATCTCCTGAAAGCCGGTGGCCGCAAGGCTCGGAGGTATTCGTCGTGATTGAGCTGTTATCGAAGTCTATCAACCCTTGGGGGATGTCTCTTCCCCCAAGGGAGAGGTGTTCCCCTTTCCATGCAAAGGAGAACGCCGTGAGTCAAGTTATTGAAGCGATGTCGGACCGTGAACTGCTCGGCATCATCGTCGGAAGTAAGACCGCCGAGAAGCTGCTGCAGGACGCAGGCGGAAGCCTGTCGAAGCTGCTGAACGAGTGCCCGGCAATGTACGACCCGAAGCCGAAGGTGACAACGAAGTTGAAGGTTGCGAAGGAATTGGTTCGGCGCTCGCTCGTCGAGGCGATGCGCTACCGGGATGTTCTGTCGTCGCCCGCGAGCGTGCGCGACTATCTGCGCATGACGCTGGCGGGTCGGGACTACGAGGTGTTCATGGTGCTATTCCTCGATGCGCAGAACCGTGTCCTCGCCTCCGAGGAGATGTTCCGCGGAACGCTGACGCAAACGAGCGTCTACCCGCGCGAAGTCGTCAAGAGGAGCCTCGCCAACAACGCCGGCGCGGTGATCTTTGCCCACAACCATCCCTCGGGCGTGGCGGAGCCGAGCCGTGCCGACGAACTGTTGACGCAGTCGTTGAAGCAGGCGCTGGCCCTGGTCGACGTCCGGGTGCTGGATCACTTCGTCGTCGCGGCGGGCGGTGTCAGATCGTTCGCCGAATCGGGACTGTTGTAGCCGTAAGCAGTACTACCTCAAGGGGAAATCCCCTTCCGGTAGCCACGTAGCGGGTGCGACGCAAGTCGCACCGAAAGTCCGGTGCGGAATCCTCCGAGCCGGTTCATCGACCCCAGCGGGGATGTTGCAGCCCCCGCGCAGGGGTCTGCCGTCCCCGCTCTTCTCTTGGAGTAATCGATATGAAAAGCGGACGTTCTCTCGTAAATCTGGCGCAGGAACTGGAGCGCCAGCTCGCAACCAAGCGGGACCTGGTGCTGCCGTCGTCGCTCTTGCAATGCCGAACCGATGAGGGCGGTGACCTGAAAGTGATCGTCGATGCAAATGGCTGTGACGGCATCTACGGGATCACCCATCTCGCGCGCCGGCAACTCGCCGAGAAGTTGAAGATCCCGTTCACCTACTTCGAACGCATGCGCACGGAACAACCGGGTCTGCTCGACCGCAACGTCAACACCTGGCTTCAGGGCGACAACGAGCCGAGGATGATTCGTACGCTGGACGGGAAGGTGCGTGCGGTGCTCTCCGACCGCTACCGCCGCCTGGACAACTACGATCTGGCGGAGAACGTGCTGCCGATCCTGCAGCGGCTCCCCGAGGCGCGCTTCGAATCAGTCGAACTGACCGAGACGAAGATGTACCTCAAGGTCGTCACGCCGCGCGTCGAGTACGAGATCGCTCCGGGCGACATCGTGCAGGCGGGCATTGTGATCACCAACTCGGAGGTCGGCCAGGGCACGCTCTCGGTACAGCCTCTGGTCTACCGCCTGGTGTGCCGAAACGGGCTGATCGCATCGGACCGCGCGCTTCGCAAGACGCACGTCGGTCGCTCGCTTTCTTCGGAAGACGAGGCGGTCACCGTGTTCAGGGACGATACCCTGGCCGCGGACGACAGGGCCTTCTTCCTGAAGGTGCGCGACGTGGTCGAAGCGGCGGTGTCGGAGGCGACATTCCGGCAGATCGCGCAGAAGATGCAAAAGACGCTCGACGTCAAGCTCACCGGCGATCCGGTCAAGACCGTCGAGGTGCTCGCCAACCGCTACACGCTTAATGAGTCCGAGCGTGCCGGCGTGTTGCGCCAGCTCATCGTCCAAGGCGATCTTTCCGCCTACGGCCTGGTGAATGCCGTGACGCACTTCTCGCACGAGGTGGAAGACTACGACCGTGCGACGGAGTTCGAGGCGCTGGGTGGCAAGCTGATCGAGCTGCCTTCTGGCGCGTGGAAAGAGCTTGCGGAAGCGGCATGATCGCCGCTGCCGGATTCCTCGATCCGGCTCCGCAGTCGATTGACCGTCAGTCGGGACGGTTGCTCAATCGGTACGGCCCACAAGGTCGTGCCGATTTTTTTCTCGTCCGCCCTC
>WYBJ01000113.1 GCA_011525945.1 Burkholderiaceae bacterium
TCGAAATGCTGGCTCCAGTATTCAGTGCCCTCGTGTGGCGGCTGCCCGTGGTGGCCTGTCACCGCCCGGAACCAGTAGTCGACACCGTCCAGGATGTCTTCCGTATACGCACCGTACCAACCGCCATCGAGCGCCATAGTGCGCAGCACCCCCTTCCAGAACAACATGCCGAGCGTGTCATGTCGAATCCGGTAGCTCTTCGAAGGATTCGGAGCACGGCCACGCAGTTGCAGGAATAGATCGGCTCGCTGACTCTGGAAGGCTTCGGAAAACTTTCCGAGGTCGTGCAGCGCAAGGCAGAAAATCAGCCAATCCTCGATCCCTGATGTGTCCGGCGCATCGAGGAATTGCGTGATCAGCGCACGAAGACGTGGGTTGCGTCGGAGATACTCCCGGCCTACCGCTGCGACATCCAGACAGTGGTACGCGAGCGGATGCCACTTGGGATCGCCCGGATACGCCGGATCTGCCTTACCCCAATACCGAAAATAGGATGCGACATCGGATGTCATACCTGCCGATTATGAAGCGGGACAGGCTCATCCGGTGAGCCTGTCCCCATACGTCTTCCCTTGTGCTTCGCAGCAATCTGAGCACGCGCGGATGATGCGCCCGCTCGATCAATCGGCTGGCCGGGAGGACAATCGCGGCCGCATCGCCGCCATGCACACATGCGTTAATTCGATTCAATATCATCACCTAATATCATTTGCCATGATGTGATGGCGCGACCATACTGCCCGGGTCGGCGGGTGCGCGTAAATTCGCCTCCGGTACGTTCAGACCATCGGGAAGACCAGCGCATGTATCTCGAAAAGATCACCACGGCGCAAGAGGCATGGAAGCAACGCCACGCACAGGAGATCGCGCGGGCAGAGGCCGCCAGCGTAGCCTGCGAAGACGGCATCCCCGTGAAAGTGCTCTACACGCCGGCGGATGCACCGGCGGACTTCGATCGGGAGGTCGGCTTTCCCGGCGATTTTCCGTTCACTCGCGGCAATGACGCGACCGGCTACCGCAAGAAGCTCTGGACGGTCAGTCACTACGCCGGCTTCGGCAGCCCGACCGAGACCAACACGCTGTTTCGCAGAATGATCGACCACGGCGGCGTGCCGCCGTACATGGCGCTCGATCTGCCGACCCAGCTCGGGCTCGATCCCGATCATCCGCTGGCATGCGGCGAGGTCGGAATGGCCGGCACGTCGGTCGCCTCGTTGCGCGACTGGGAAACCATCTTCGAGGGCATCAAGCTCGAGGACACGTTCGTCGGTACGGTCATCAATGCCCCCGCGGCCGTATTCCTTGCCATGCACGTGGTGCTGGCGGAGAAGCAAGGCGCGGATCTGCGCAAGATCCGCGGTAACCTGCAAAACGACATCCTGAAGGAGTTCACGGCGCGCGGCAACTTCATCTTTCCGGTCGCGCCCTCGATCCGCCTGGTCACCGACACGCTCGAATACTGTGCGCGGCACCTTCCGGCCTACTGGCCGCTCAACGTCTGCGGCGGCCACTACCCGGAAGCCGGCGCGAACCGCGTGCACGAGGTTGCGTTCGCGTTCGCCGACGCCTTTACCTACATCGACGATGCCCTGCGCCGCGGGGTGGCGATCGACAGTTTCGGTAAAGGGATCTTCTTCCTCATGAAGACCAACCACACCGACCTGCTGGAAGAGGTCGCGAAGTTTCGCGCGATGCGCAAGATCTGGGCGATGCGCATCCGAGATCGCTACGGTGCGAAGGACGAGGAGACGATGAAGTGCCGCGTGCTCGCGCACAGCGGCGGTTCGCTGCTCACGCGCGAGCGGCCCGAGCTCAACATCGCGCGCACCACGCTTGCCTGCGTGGCGGGCGTGCTCGGCGGCATCGAGTTGATCGGGTTGCGTACGATGGACGAGGTGTTCGGCATCCCGGCGGAGAAGTCCGAGCTGATCGCGATCGGAACCCAGCACGTAGTCGCGCACGAAACCGGCCTGCCCCACGTCGTCGATCCGCTTGGCGGGTCGTACCTGGTCGAAGCACTGACCGCGGAGTTCGAGCGCAAGGTGCTGGAAGAGCTCGAGCGCATCGAGCGCATCGGCGGCATGATCGCGGCGATCGAGTCGGGCTATGTGCGCAAGGCCATCGCCCAGGATGCCTACGCGACCCACCTTGCCTGGGAGAACGGAGCCAAGGTCAAGGTCGGCGTCAACAAGTACCGGATCGAGGAGAACGAGCCGCCGCGGCAGCCGTACGCCTACAAACCCGAAGAGGAGGCGCGCCAGATCGCGGCGGTGAAGCAACTCAGGCGCGAGCGCGATAACGATGCGGTCGAGCGCGCGCTTGCACGCCTCGTCGATTGCGCCCGCCGACCCGCATCGAGCGAGAGCAATCTCATGGCGCCGATCATCGAGGCAGTGCGCGCCTACGCCACCGTCGGTGAGATCTGCGGCGCACTGCGCCAGGTGTTCGGCGAGTATGCCGAGCCGACGGCGTTCTGACCCGAGGAGGCAGCGTGATCGCAGCGCAACGCAGAATCCGGGTGCTGATGGGCAAACCAGGCCTGTGCGGCCACGACCGCGGCATCGTACTGGTGGTCATGGCGTTGCGCGACGCGGGCATGGAGGTGATCTACTCGGGCCGCCACAACTCACCCGAAAGCCTGGTCGAAGTGGCGATTCAGGAAGATGTCGATGTGCTGGGGGTAAGCATATTGGCCGGCGGCCATCTTGCCCTGTGCGAACGCATCGCGCGCCTGCTGCGCGAACGCAATGCGCAGGATATCGTCCTGCTCGCGGGCGGGTTCATCCCGCCCGAGGACATTCCGAAGCTCAAGGCATTCGGGGTGAAAGAGGTGTTCCGCGACGGTGCGAAGCTCGATGACATCGTACGCTACATCGAAGGGGCGGCGGCCGAGCGGGCGACGGCATGACAGCGCCGCTTGCCGGCAACAAGGAGAAGCCAACGTGGGCGTAACCGAGATACTGGCCCGATTCGTTGCCGAAACAGCCTACGACGCGCTTGCGCCCGAGACGGTCGACCGTGCCAAGGCGCTCGCGATCGACTTCGTGGGTGGCGCGCTCGCGGGCTGCCGCACGCACGTGAGCGACATCTTCACCGATTATGTGCAGGGGATGAACGCGAAGCCCGAAGCGGTGATCGTCGGCCGGCCGTTCAAGACGATCGCGCCGTACGCCGCGTATCTGAACGGCTTGTTCAACCATTCCACCGAGCTCGAGTCGGTGAGCCAGCGCACCGCACCGAACCCGCTTGCGGTCATCGCAACGGCGCTCTGTCTCGGCGACAGCAGCAAGCTCGCAGGCAGGAAAGTCCTGGAGGGTCTGATCCTCGGCTTCGAAGTGCAAGGCCGAGTCGGCGCGCCCTCGCTCAAGGGGGTCAGCAGGAAAGGCCGCATCAGCATCTTCAACCACCTCGGCGCGGCCGCGGCCGCGAGCAAGATGCTCGGGCTCGACGCGGCGCGTACGCGCATGGCGCTGGGCACTGCCGCTTTCCAGGCGGGCGGCCTCATCACATCCGTGGGCACGATGGCGCACGTCGCCGAGCTCGCCTACGGGGCGCGCGACGGCATCGAAGCCGCCGAGCTGGCGAATAAGGGCTTCACCGCCCATCCCGATATCATCGAGACCCCGCAAGGATTCTGCGACGCCCTGATCGAGGAAGGCGGCTACGACCTCGACGCGATGATCCGCGATCTGGGTCGCAGCTATCAGATCGTCGATCCGGGGATCTCGATCAAGAAGTACCCGTGCTGTTATCGGTCGCATCGGGCGCTGGACGCCTTCTACGACCTGCTGGCCGAGCACCGGATCGCCATCGAAGAGGTCGAACGCATCACGGTGGACATGAACCTTTACGATTCCTACCTGATGAAGTTTCCCGAGCCGGCGAGCGGCGAGGAAGCGAAGTTCAGCTTCCGCCACATCTTCGGCGCGGCGCTGCTTACCGGCCAGGTATGGATCGACTCGTTCTCCGACGAGGCAGCGCGCGATCCGCGCTACGTGCGGGCGCGCGCGCGGGTCGACGAAGTCATCCACCGCGATTGGCCGCCGGGACGCGTGGACGCCCGCATCCCGGTCACGATCACGCTCAAGGACGGGAGGCGCTTCACCAAGGAGAACCCGTCCCCGCGCGAGCCGACGCTCGCTCAGTTGCTGGATCGGTATCGTGCGGCGGCCGATGGCATCCTCGCGCGCGAGCCCACGGAGCGATCCCTCGACATGCTGCAAGACCTGGAGAACGTAGCCGATTTCTCGAGCGTCATGGCGCTGGTCGCGGCCTCGGCGTGAGTGATTCCGGCACACGCCGGGCGACGGTGGCGAGGCCCAAGAGAGATTGCGATGACCCAATACATGGCCGAGCGGCTTGCGCAGTTTTGTGACGGGTTGCGGTTCGAAGCGATTCCCGGCGACGTGGTCGAGAAGGCGAAGATGCACCTGCTCGACGTCGTGGGCGTGTGCATCGGCTCGACCCGTATCGATTTCGGCCGCTCGGCGCTCGACCTTGTCCAGGGCTGGGGCGGCGCACCGGAAGCGACGCTCATCGGCGGCACGCAGAAAGTACCTGTCCAGCACGCGGCGCTGGGCAACGGCATTCTCGGCCATGGCCAGGACTACGACGATACGCACACCGAGGCGGTCGTTCATCCGAGTGCGGCGCTGGTTCCGGTGGCGTTGGCGCTGGCCGAGAAGACCGGCTGCTCGGGGCGGGAGATGTTGACGGCACTCGTCGCCGGTTTCGAAGCGACCATCCGCATTGCCTTGCCGGCGCTCAACAGAATCCACCTGCGTGGATTCCACACGACCTCGGTTGCGGCCACCTTCGGCGCGGCATTGATCAGCGCGCGATTGGAGCGAATCGGCTGCGCGCGGGCTGTGCAGGCCTTGGGAATCGGCGGCAGCTTCGCCTCGGGGCTGCTCGAGTGCGTACCGGCGGGCTCGGGCGCGAAGCGCCTGCACGCGGGCTGGGGCGCGATGTGCGGAATCCTGGCCACCCGCTTCGCGCAAGCCGATTTCACCGGGCCCGCGTCGATCTTCGAGGGCAAGCTCGGCGTCTACAACTCGTTTCTGCGCGGCGAAGCGCTCGATCTCGATCTCGTCTTCAGGCAGTTGGGAGCGACGTGGGAGACGCTGGATATCCGGCCCAAGCTCTATCCGTGCTGTCACTATCTGCAGGCGTTCATCGATTGCGCGGCGCAACTGCGAGGCGAAGTGCGCACCGAGGACATCACCGCGATCTCGTGTCGAATCGCCGCCGGCGCGGTCAACATGGTATGCGAGCCGTGGACGAAGAAACTCGAACCGCTCACCGGCTATGACGCGCGCTTCAGCCTGCCGTTCGCCGTTGCCCTGATGCTGATCCGCGGCAAGGCGGGCGTGGCCGAATTCTCAGCCGAAGTCGCGGCGCAATCGCAGATCCGAGCACTCATGAACAAGGTGAGCTACCGGATCGAACCCGGGTACGAAGTGAAGGACATGCCCGGATGGGTCGAGGTCACCCTGCGCGACGGCAGCAGGCGGCAGCGCGAAGTGCCCGAGGTGCGGGGCGACGCGGCGCATCCGATTGCGGCAAGCGAACTGTTGGAGAAATTCAACGCCAATGCATCCTTCGTCGCCGCATCGGGGCGCGAGCGTATCGTGAACGCGATCCTTGCGCTGGAGCGTGCGCCCGACATCGGCGCGCTCATGGCGGCGCTCGCCGACATCGAGACCGCGCCGAGCGTGCGCTGATGGACACCCCGACCGCCGAGCCACATCCCGATGCGCCGGACCTGCGCGCGCAGCAGCGTGCCGCTTGCGATCCGGCCGACCCGGCCGCGCAGACCTTGCTGATGCGTCTGAGGCAGGGTGATCGTCGATCGATCGCGCGTGCCATTACGGCCATCGAGAACGAAACCGAGACGGGCCGCGCGATCGTTCGTGCGATTCAGCCCGACATCGGACGCGCACGCGTCATCGGCATCACCGGTGCACCCGGCGCCGGCAAGTCGACACTCGCGAGCGCGCTCATCGGCGAGTTGTTGCATCGCGGCCATCGCGTCGGTGTGGTCGCCGTGGATCCTTCGAGCCCTTTTTCCGGCGGCGCAGTCCTGGGCGATCGCGTTCGCATGGAACGCCACACGCTCTCGGAGCGCGTGTTCATCCGCTCGCTCGCGGCGCGCGGCCATCTCGGCGGATTGTCGCGCGCCGTGTTCAAGGTGGTCGATGTGTTGGACGCTGCCGGTTTCGACGCCATCCTGGTCGAGACGGTCGGCGCCGGCCAGTCGGAAGTCGAGATCACCGAGCTCGCCGATACGCGTCTGGTCGTGTGTCCGCCGGGATTGGGCGACGACGTGCAGGCAATCAAGGCGGGAATCCTGGAAATCGCGGACATTCTGGTCGTCAGCAAGGCCGACCTGCCGGGTGCCGACAGGACCGAGATCGATCTACGCTTCATGCTGAGCAACCGAATGGCCTCCGGGCAGCCGGCTATCATGCGCGTGAGCGCGGCCAATGCCACCGGCATCGGCGAGCTCGCCGATGCGATCGATGCCAGTCCCCGAGGCCGCGAAACCAGGCGCGCGACCGGCGTACGCGAGCGCACCCGCAGATTCCTCGCCCAGGAAACCGGCAATCTCGTGCGCGCGCGTCTGCTCGCCGTCGACAACGCCGAATTGAATGCGCTCATCGACGCGGTCGCGCGCGGCGAGATCGATCACGCACAGGCGCTCGCGCAAGCGGCGCGCATCGCCGCCGGGAACTGGGCGTGACCGGGCTAGCGCTTCTTGCGCCCGGGCGCCAACGATTTGCGGAAAGTGCTGTGGCTCTGCGCGAGCTGCGCGATGATCGGCGAAAGCGGCTGGATGCAGCGCCGGTCGAACAGTGCGAAGTATTCGAGCGGTGGCAGCCGAGGCATGATGTCGAGCACCTGCAGCCTGCCGTCGCGGACTTCGCGCTCGAAGTGATGCCGCGGCAAGTAGCTCACGCCGAGCCCTGCCATCGTCAGCACGGCCAGCACGCCGATGCTGTTGCAAGCGTTCGTACGCCCGATCGTCGCATCGGCACTCTCGAACCAGCCGCCGAGCAGCTTGTGCAGATTCGACTCCGGCGTTGGCGTCAGCAGCGGCCAGGCATGCAGGTCTTGCGGGCTCAAGCGTCTGCGCGGCAGGCCGAGCATGGCGCTCGCCATCCAGGCAAACTCGACCGATCCGAGCGCTACGCTCTGCAGACCGGGCTGGTCGATCGGGCCCGGCAGCACGGCGAGATCCAGATCGCCGCTTTGCAGTTTGCGCAGCTGCGTCAGCGTCAAGTCCACGCCGAGCTCGAGCGTGACATCGGGATATCTCTGGTTGATCGCGGCAACCAGCTTCGGCAGCCAGGTGACCGCCACGAACTCGGTAACGCCGAGCCGGACCCGGCCGGACAACACCCGCGGATCGCCGATGCGGTGACGAATGCTGGAGGCTTCGGCGATCAGACGCTCTGCGTACGGCACCAACTCCTGCCCTTTCGCGGTCAAGCGCGCCGAGCGCTGACTGCGATCGAACAGCGACACCCCGAGACTCGCTTCCAGATCCTGGATACGCATCGACACGGCCGATTGCGTCGAATGCAGGTGCGCGGCGGCGGCGGCGAACCCGCCGAGGCGGCAGACCCAATAGAAGGTTTCGAGCTGCTTGAGCGTCATGACATCAGAAGTTCTGATCCGAGGCCATAAGATGATATCGCTTGATTCGATACGTCACGCGCTGTCATGGTGACCGCGGCGTAGCGCGCAGTACGCGCGCGGATGGTCACGGGTGATTGCGGACGGGCGCGTGCCATGCTGGCAAACGATTTCGGACAATTCATTGCGCGCTTGCGCTACGAGGCCCTACCGGGGGATGTCGTCGCAGCCGTCAAGCTGCGCGTGCTCGATACCCTCGCTGGTGGGCTCGCGGGCTATCGCATGGGCTGCCACCGCCAATTGCTGCCGATCCTGGGCGGGGCGGCCGAGGCGAGCGTTTGGGGCGAAGGCATCAAGCTCGCGCTGCGCGACGCGACCCTCGCCAATAGTTTTCTCGCGCACGCACTCTATCTCGATGATGGTTCGCGCTTCACCGGCGGCCATCCCTCCTCCGTGGTCATTCCGGCCGCGCTCGCACTGGCGCAATCGAAGCACGCATCGGGGCGCGAGCTGATCGCCGCGGTGGCGGCGGGCTACGAAGTGTTCCTGCGCCTCGGACGCGCGATCTACCCGGCCACGGTGATGCGCGGGTTTCAGAGCACCGCGGTGCTCGGCGCTGCCGCCTCGGCGGCAGCGTGCGCGAATTTGCTGCGTTACTCCGAAGCGATGGCGACGCATGCCCTCGCCATTGCCTGCAACCTCGGGAGCGGGCTGAAGGAAGCGCTCAAGAGCTCCGGAAGCCAGCCCATCCAGGTCGCACGTGCGTGCGAGGGCGGGTTGCTCGCGGCGCTATTTGCCGGTCAAGGTGCGAAGGGCGCGGACAGTATCATCGAGGCGGGCTTCCTGAAGGCGTTTGCCGATCAGGCTCCGAGCGCCGACCTGACGGCCGGGCTCGGCCGTGACTTTCGCATCTTCGAAACCTACATCAAGGTTCATGGCGGGTGCCGTGGCAACCACGCGCCGGTCGATGTCGTGCAGGATGTCGTTGCACGCAACGCGATCCACCCGGAGCGTATCGAGGCGATCACGATGCGGGTCGATTCCGTGACGTACGCAGCCGAGATCCACACGCCTGCCAGCGGCAGCGAAGCCCAGTTCAGCGTCGCTTTCGCCGTTGCCGCCGCACTCATCTACGGCGATGCGTCGGTGTTCCAGTACACCGACGCGAAGGTGGCCGATCCGCGCGTGCAACGGATGCTCGGCAAGATCCGCGTGGTGGTCGACCCAACCATGGACGATGGATATCCGGACAAGCGCGCGGCGGCGGCCGAGATCGTTCTCGCGGATGGCAGCCATCATGTCGGCCACATCGCCAACGCCAAGGGAGAACCGGAAGATCCCTTCAGCCCTGCCCAGATCGAGGCGAAGTTCCTGAGCATGACGAAGGACATCCTGCCGCAGGGCGGCGCTCCGGTGCGCGACCTGGTGGCGGGGCTCGACACGCTTGCCGACGCCGGCGCGCTCGCGACAGCCCTCGCGGCGCGCGACACCGATCGCACTACGCCCGAATGCTCGCGTTGCGCAGGCGCGCCCGACTCCCCGGTGACGCGCGCCGATACGCACGCTGGCCGCTGAGCGCGTGGCGACGTTCTACGATGCGCAGCACGCCTTGGCCGGCGTCGCGGGCGCGACCTTCCTCTCAGAGCTTGCCGATGTTCTTGATCGCAGCGGCCAGGCGTTTGTAGTCGGCGTCGAAGAACTTCCTGAATTCCGGCTCGTCGCGATAATCGGGCACGACGTGGACGTTCTCGAGCGCCTGTCTGAAGAGCGCATCCGTTGCCGCTTTGCCGATCAGCTCGCGCATCCTGATGAGGGTCGGCTGCGGGACGCCCGCTCTCGTGAACAGCCCGACCCAGAGATACGCTTCGACGTCCTTGTAGCCCAGCGATGTCAACGTCGGCGTGTCGGCGAACGCGGGATGCGGCTTCACCCCCCAGCTTGCGATCGCGCGCAACTTGCCCGATCGGACGTACGAATACACCGCCGCAGGCCCGCCGGTCGTCAACTGCGCATGACCACCAAGCGCCTGCGTGATCGCCGGGCCGCCGCCAGTGGTCGGGAGGTGGCGCATCGTGAGGCCAGCGGCATGGAGAAACATCGCCACGGGCGTGTGCAGGATGCCGTACAGTCCCGATGACGAGAAAACGATCTCATTCGGTCGCGACTTCGCGAGCGCGACGAGTTGCTTCACGTTCGTCACCGGCATCGAGGGGTGGACGACCATGATCAACGGGTCCGCGGAGAGCAGCGCGAGCAATTGCACCTGGTCGAGCGAGAAAGGCGATTTGACCCCGTACAGCTTGTCCTTCTCGATCACGAGAAACAGGTTCGGCGTCGTCACCAGGATGTGGTAGCCGTCGGCGGGCTGCTGGCCGACGACAAAGGCGGTTCCAAGCGCCCCGGTTGCCCCGGGGCGGTTGACAACGGGGGCAGGCTGTCCGGTGAGTTTTTCCAGCACCGCAGACAGCGGCTGGGCGTGGATCTGGTTCATGCCGCCAGGCGGATTGGGCACCACGATGGTGACCGGCCGTGTCGGGTAGTCTTGCGCGGTCGCGTACGCCGCCGTGAGCAGAAGCGCGAACGCCACTGCCAATCGGATCGTCATGGTTTTCCTCCCCGTGATATCGAGGCCAGGGCTTGGCCACGTTTGCGCGCGGACACGTTAGCCGATGGCGGCTCGACTTGGCAAGCCCGCTGAGCGCAAGATCATGCGCCTGAAGCGGGCACCGGAGCCCGGATCCCGGGTGCGTGGAACCAGACCGAGCCGCCCCGTAACGATTACGCTTGCGCGCGACATGAGAGTCCGATCCGCTTCGACGCTCTTGGCCACACGCGGCCGCCTCGAAGCCAGCCGGCTCCGCACCGGCCGCTCCAGGACGGATTACCGGGATATACGCATCAGATTCCTGCCGCCTGCATGCGGCCGTAGATGTCCGCCAGGTACCAGCCCACAACTTCGCTTGGAAGCGTTTGTGCGCGAGTGTCGTCGCGGCGCCGCCGATCGCGGCAGTCGGTTGCGCCGCGATCGGCTTCCGTACCCATCCCCTCGCTGCCGCGGCCGCGATCGCGTGCGCCGGACTTTGTCCGCAGGATCTCGCCGCTGCCCGCATCGACGTAGAGCTTTACGCGCTCGCCCGCACTCGTACGCGCCTCGACCTCATACACCTCCCGCTCGCGCTCGATCTCGTCGATGTCTTTGTAGCCGAGCGCCACCAGTTTTTCGTGCACCTGAGCGATCGAAAGACGCACCTTCGCCGCGACGCGGGCATCTGTCTGCGGGGCCTGCGCGAACCCAGCGGCCGCGCCAAGCGCACCGAGCGCGAGGCTGACGGCGAGTGCGACGGCGCTTACAACATGAGTAGTACGCATGATGGAACTCTCCATTGGTTGCGGTACGAATCGTGACCGTGATGCGATTCTGTGCGGCCCCGCCTGTATCGACCCTGAACAGCGCGTTCATGCTGCGTTCATCGACACACGCTCGGTCGGTGCCGTGGTCGCTAAGCTCGGCATCGGCGCGGAACGCAGGAAGAAATCGCCGGGCTCGACCGCCGTCGAACCCTGCGTTCATCCTGCGTTCAGGATGCGTGCGGTACAAACGCGCATGGCGTACAAGCCCTGGGCGAGGTGTAGAACGTGATGAGCGCCGCAGCTTTGCGCAAGTCGATCGGTGCGGTAATGTTGGCGATTGCCGTGGCGCTGCCTGTTCAGGCCGGCGATGCGCGCGACCACGAGCGGGCCCGCCACGCGCTCGAAGCCGGCGAGATCATGCCGCTCAAGGCCATCCTCGAGCGGGTGGAGCGCGACACGCCGGGTCAGGTGATCGAAGTCGAGCTCGAGCGCGAAGCGGGCCGCTGGATCTACGAGATCAAACTGCTGGCGCGGGGCGGCTCGATCGTGAAGCTGGAGATCGATGCTCGCGACGGCAACGTGCTCAGGCGCAAGGGCGGGCGCAAGACGGAACGTGGAACGGAGCGATAAGCGCAGATGCGGGTTCTGGTGATCGAGGACGAACGCACGCTGGCCGCTCAGATCGCGCAGGCGCTGAGCGAAGCCTCCTACGCTGTCGACGCCGTCCACAACGGGGTGGATGCGCTGCATGCCGGCGAGACCGGCGAGTTCGACGCGGTCATCCTGGACCTCGGCTTGCCCCGGATCGACGGCATTACGGTCTTGAAGAAGTGGCGCGCGGCGGGGCGTAACATGCCGGTACTGATCCTTACCGCGCGCGACAACTGGCATGAGAAGGTGGCCGGCATCGACGCTGGCGCCGACGACTACCTGACCAAGCCGTTCCATATGGAAGAGCTGCTGGCGCGCGTGCGCGCGCTGATCCGTCGTGCCGGCGGGCACGCGCGCGCCGAGCTCGTCTGCGGGCCGGTCGTGCTCGACACCCGCAGCGGTCGCGTCACGGTCGACGCACGGGCGATCGCGCTCACGAGTCACGAGTATCGCGTGCTCGCCTATCTCATGCACCATCGCAACGAGGTCGTCTCGCGCAGCGACCTGATCGAGCACATCTACGCGCAGGACTTCGATCGCGACTCGAACACGGTCGAGGTGTTCATTGCGCGCCTGCGCAAGAAGCTTCCCGCGAATCTCATCGAGACCGTGCGCGGCCTCGGCTACCGCCTCGTCTGCGAGGAATGAGTCTTTCCTCCCGGCTGCGCGACTCGCTTCGCGTCCGCCTGCTGGCCGGTACTCTGATATGGATCTTCGCGTCGATTACGGTCGCTGGCTGGGGACTCGGCGCGCTCATCCGCGAGCACGTCGAACGCCAGTTCCTGGCCGAACTGCGGACCCACCTCGACCAGCTCACGGCCAATCTCGTGCTCGGCAAAGTCGGGGCCCCCGAGCTCTCGGCGCCGCTGAGCGACCCGCGCCTGTCGCGGCCATACTCAGGGCTGTACTGGCAGGTGGACCGCATCGCGAGCAGCACGGCGCCTGCGGCGCCCGGCGTGCTGCGCTCGCGCTCGCTCTGGGACTACGTCCTCGACGTACCACACGATGCGCTACCGGGCGGCCAACTGCATCAGCATCGCCTGCCCGGCCCGCGCGGCACATGGCTGCAGTCGATCGAGCGCGCCATCCACCCGGCCGATCGGCCGGATGAGGCGCTACGCCTGATCGTGGCAGCCGACGAGCGCGCGATGGTGGAGCCGGTGCAGCGCTTCCGGGGAGCGCTCTGGCTTGCGCTGGGGTTGCTCGCAATCGGGCTCACCGCCGCCGCGGTCATGCAGGTGGTCGTGGGCCTTGCGCCGCTTGCGCGTTTGCAGCGCGAGCTCAGCGCGGTGCGCGAGGGCAAGACACGGTTGATGTCGGGATCGTTTCCGGCCGAGGTGAAACCACTGGTGGACGAGTTCAACAGTGTGCTCGAGCAGAACGCGGAAATCGTCGAGCGTTCCAGGACCGCGGCAGGGAATCTCGCGCATGCCTTGAAGACCCCGCTTACCGTGCTCGCAAACGCCGCGCGCGCCGAACACGACGGTGAGCTCGCCGAGTTGGTCCGCGCTCAGGTCGAAATCGCGCGCCAGCAGGTCGACTACCATCTGAAGCGGGCGCGCAGTGCCGCGGCGGCACGCCTGCCGGGGGCACGCACGGCGATCCCGCCTGTCGTGGATGGGTTGGTTCGCGCCATGCGGCGCATCCACGCCGATCGCCACCTCGAGCTTGCGGTCGCGCCGATGCAGGATGGCCTCGCGTTTCGCGGCGAAGCGCAGGACCTGCAAGAGATGCTGGGCAATCTGCTCGACAACGCGTGCAAATGGGCGCTCCGGCGCGTCGAGGTCGGCGCGAAATACGAGGGCGGGCGATTGGCGATCACGATCGATGACGATGGCAAGGGAATCGCGCGCGAACGGCGCCAGGAGATCCTGGGGCGCGGCGCGCGTGCCGATGAGCAGGTGGAGGGTTCGGGACTGGGCCTTGCCATCGTCGATGAATTGGCGCGTCTGTACGCGGGCGAGGTCCGACTCGACGATTCGCCGCTCGGCGGGGCGAGGGCGATATTGCTTCTGCCGGCTGCGGCCTGACCTCGACGGCATTCCGGCGATCAGCCGGGTTGCTTGAGGATTGGGCCGGGCGGATCGCTCGCTGCCGCGGCAGAGAATCGCCCTCGGCCTCGTTCGATCCAGCGCCCTTCGTGGCGCAGCAGATAGAGCACCTCCACACCCATGCGCTGCGCCAGGGGCAAGCCTTCATCGGGGCCGGCCACCAGCAGCGCGGTGGCCCAGGCATCGGCGCTCGTGCAGTCGGCGGCGAGCACCGTGACCGAGGCGACGGCGTTGTTTACCGGGCGTGCGCGCCGGCCGTCCATGCTGTGCGCCAGACGCACGTTGCCCACTTCCACGAAGCGGCGGTAGTCGCCTGAAGTGGCCACGGACAGATCCTGCAACTCGAGCACCCCGTGCACGGCGCGACAGCCCGGTTGCGGACTTTCCAGGGCGACGGCCCAGGGCTCGGCGTCGGCCTGCGTGCCGCAGGCGCGCAGTTCGCCGTCCAGCGCCACCAGCGCGTGCGCTACGCCGTTACACTTCAGCACGGCCGCCATGCGATCGACGGCGTAACCCTTGGCGATACCGCACAGATCGAGCTTGAGCGGCGCGCGCTTGCACGCCCGGCCGCCTGCTCGGTCAAGCTCCAGCCATTGGTACGCGGGACGCCACGGTACCCGTGCTGCCGCGCGGATCGCCGCAGGGTCGGGCGTATCGCGAACGGCGCCGAAACCCCAGGCATCGACCAGCGCACCCACGGCCGGATCGAACGCGCCATCGCTCGCGCGCGCGATCTCGAGCGCTCGCCCCAGGACTTCCAGGATCTGGTCCGGCAGAGCAAGCCACTGATCGGGTGGCGCCTGGTTCAGTCGGGTGAGATCGCTGTCCGGCTGCCACGGCGACATCTGCCGGTCCACCTGATCGACCGCGGCCGCCAAGCGCTGGCGCAGTGCTTCGGCGTCGATGCGCGCGTCGATGTCGCAGCGTACCGACCAGTATGTGCCCATGGTCGGTCCGTGCAGATTAATGCGCGCCGGGCGTGCCGTGGCGTGCTCAAAAGATGTCTTCGGCATAGCGTCCCGCGGACTTCAGTTGGGCTACGCTCAGGCGCATCGCGGCGAGGATGTCGTCGAGCGCCTGGGACACCGCCCGCGCCATCGGGCGGCTGCCGCAGACGCGCACGATGGCGCCCTTGGACAAAAGCTCGCGTAGCCGGACGGCATCGCGGTGCAGTGCATCCTGTACATAACCCCCGCCGCCGGGGCTGCGCGAGAAGGCGGTGCGCAGGCTCGCCAGGCGGCGTTCGCGCAGCCAGCCCTCAATCTGTGAACCGAAGTAAAAGTCCAGCGCCGGATTGCGCGCGCCGAAGTACAGGTGCATTGTCTGGCGCCGCGCGTTGCCGCGGATGAAGCCCGCGAGCGGCGCGACGCCGGTGCCGGCGCCGATGAGCAGCACGGGCCGTCGCGCGTCATCGAGCACGAAACCGGGGTTGGGTTGAATGAAGGCCTGAATGCGTTCGCCGGGTCGCAGCCGGTGCAACTCGCCGGAACAGATGCCATCTGCAATCTTGCGCACGCAGATCTCGACGAAGCCGTCGCGCGAGCTCGAAGCGAGCGAGTAGTAGCGCGGCACGCTGGAACCGGACGGCACGACGGCGAGCAGGTCACCGGCGGCAAAGCGCGCCAGCCCGCGCCCGCGCAGGCGCCCGTGCCAGGGTCGCGGCGGCGAGGAGAAGCGCAGGATGACCGCCGGCTCACCCGCACCACCGGGGTAGTCGTCGCGCGACAGAAGCGTGAGCTCGGTCGTGGCCGGCAGGCGCGGGCGGTAGGCGAGCGCCAGCGGCTCGCCCAACGCCTGCGCCAGTGCTTCGCCCCAGCGCACAAACTCCTGCGCCGACTGCTGGTGGATGCGCTCGAGTGGCAGCAGTTGCGCCCAGCCCCTGGCGCGCAGAGTCTCGTCGAGCGCTTGCGCATACGCGCAAAAGCCGGCGAACTGCCGGTCGCCAAAGCCCAGCACCGTGACCGGCGCGGCGGATACGGGCACGCGGGCGATGCGCGCCAGCGCCTGCGCGGCGTGCGCGGGCGCCTGGCCATCCCCATAGGTGGCGGCGAGCACGAAGATCTGCCGCGTTGCTGCCGTCGCCTGGAAGTGCTCCAGCCCGTCGCTGTGGACCTTGTGTCCGCCACGCACCAAAGCGGCGTGCAACGCCTCCGCAAACGCCCAGGTGGCGCCGTTTTCGCTCGCGACGAAGATCAGCGCATCGGCCTGGGAGATCGCGCTGTTGCCGGCGATGCGCGGCGTGCGACGGCGCGCCTGCTGCCACAGGATCAGGCCCGAGCCCCAGAACAGCGGAATGCTGGCGCCGGCCAGACCCAGCACCAGCGCCCACACCCACGCGCCCTCGCCGGTGTGCAGCAGCATCGCCCAGTCGTGGGTGCGCTGCGCCAACGAGGCATCCTCCCAGGCCAGCGTCTGCCCGGAGCGCCGGTCGATCCAGCCTCGGCCCTGTGCGGTGGTCACTTTCCAGGTGTCCTCAGGGTCTGCGGCAGCCGGGAAGTTCAGCCGGCGTAGCTCCTGCACGCGCAGACTCTGTAGCAACGGCAGTTGGCCGCCGGGCAGATCGGCCTGTGCGCCGGGAGCGGACACCACCTCGGGGTCACGCTCGGCGTCGGCGGACACCAAGCCGAATGTGGCCGCGCTCATGTAAAGCGCCGTCGCCGCCGACAAGCCCAGCACGGGGACCACCACCCGTCCCGTGAGCACGTGGATGCGCTGCACCGGCGTTCCACGTACCCTTGCCGCCAGCCGCCGCCAGCCGCCCATACGCCGCAGCGTCAGCACCATGCCCGATACCGCCAGTACGAGCATCGCCAGCGCGACGGCCGCCGCAGCCAAGCGGCCCGCATCACCGAGCAGAAACGAGCGGTGCAGATTCTTCAGCCAGCGCGAGACGCTCGAGGGCTCGTACGCGCCGAGCACGTGGCCGTCGGCCGGATCGACGCGTAACGCCCGCGGCCGACCGGCATCGAAGGCGTAAACCACGATATCGCCCGCAGGCATGCGGCGGATTTCCTCCACTCCGGGGATCGTCGCGGCCACGCGTTGCGTCAGTACCGAGAGTGGTAGATCGCCCTGAGCCGACGGCGCCTGCCAGGCATCGCGCACCGGATCCCAGGCGAGGATGATGCCGGTGATGCTCAGCACCAGGGCGACGCATCCCGCCACCAGACCCACCCAGCGATGGAGCAACCGCCAGCGCATTGCCGCCCCCTATTGCGCTTGAAAGCTGAACGATTGGATGTATTGCCGACCGGCATGGGACTTGCCCGCGTTGGCCGAAGTCAGCGGCACGCGGATTTCTGCCGGGCTGTCGCGCATGTCCTCGACCGCGGCGTCGATGCGGATTTCATAACCGGCGTCGATCAGCGCGTCGGCCAGGTCGGCGCTGACCTTGAGCGTGCGGCCTTGACCGACGCTCGCACCCGTCACGCCCTGCAAGCGCTTGCCGTCGCCCGCCGACAGGCGGTTCCAATCGGACAGGTTGCGGTAGTACTTGGCCTTGCCACCTGCCACCCAAAGCGTCCCCGCGTAGGCGCCCTTGGCATCGGTCAGGTACACGGCCAGATAGGCCGCGTTGCCGCCGTAGTTCTTCAGCGTGGTGGTGAGGGTGAGCGGGCGGCTCTGCGCGATACCAGGCAGAGCCAGTGCGCAGGCAGCGGCGAGCGTCGTCAGCAGAGGTCTGTTCATGGGAGTTCTCCGTGGCGGGTTCATTCGATCCGGCCGCGCGGCGCGCTGCCGGGGGTCAGGTGGGAGGGCGTGGCAGCGGGCGCTGCAGGGCCTTGCGGCGGCAACGTTTCGCCCTGCGTCGGTTGCCGGGTGCGCCGGCGGTCGTGGTCGTGGTCGCGTTCCCGCACCTTCATCTTCACCGGCCGCAGGGTCTGCGGATCGAGCTTGGCCTTGAACTCCCGCCCCTGCGCATCCTTGCCGCGCAACTCGTAGCAGCCATCGTCGATCTTCAGGCGCCGCACCTGCCAACCCTGCTGGGCGGCCATGCGCATCACAGCATCGCTCGGTTGCCAGAGGGCTACCGGAACGTTGCAATCGTCGCTGGCCAATGCCGGCGCCGCGACCACGCCCAGGAACACGGACAGCACGGCATGTGCAAGCGACTTGCGCGTCTTCGTCATCATGGTTTCTCCTTTCCAGCGCTCTAGCGCATCGCCAGCGCTTGGCGATGCAGCCGCCGGAGGCGAGCGACCTGGCCATGTGCTGAGCTTGGTGGCAATTCTGTGCGGACTCGCCTGAACGGATACTGAAGGCAGCGTTCATCTGCCGTTCATCGCGGCCAGCGCGCGAGAACCGGCGCTGAGCACCCCCGAGGCCGCTAGGCCGTGCAGCGGGGACTGCGGCGGCGCTCCCGCGCATCGACCCGAACGAGGGCGATACGTATGAGCGCGGGGCGAGCTAGATCAGGGCGCGTGGCGCCGCTGCGTGTGAACACATCGTCCGAAACCCGCGCGCGGGTTCGGCGTTCGCGCAAAGACGCCCGGACTCAGTGTTGTTTGTCCAGACGTGCGAGCCCGGCGCGAGGCAGGACAGGCCCCATATTCGGATAGCGCGCGTAGGCTTCGGCAAGCGAGTTTCAAGCGGCCCGAACTCATCACATTGCGCCATGCCGCTTCGATGTCGTACACGAACTTCTCGCCCGATCCACCAACCGCCGTCGCGGCCGACGGGCGTCCGCGCGCACCGGCTACAGACTGGGCTGCGGCCCGTAACGGCCGCCCTTCTCGCGTGCCTGCTGGCATGACAGGCAGCGCTTGGCGGTGGGGTAGGCGGCCAGCCGCGGGTAACCGATCGTGGCGCCGCAGTCGATGCATACGCCGTAGCGCCCGGAAGCAATGCGGCCTTGCGCGGCAACGATGTCGCGAACCTCCAGCACGTCGCGCCGTACTTCCGCTTCCGCCACGTCGCGCAGGAGCGCGGCGACCGAAGCATCGCCTGCGTCGCCCGCTTCACCGACGAGCGTCGCGTAGCGCTCGTTGCCCGAACGGGCCAGCACACGACGGATCTCTTCGAGCAAGCGCACCTTGCGCGCTGCAATGCGTTCGGTCAGCTCTGCGAGCTCTTCCGCTGTAAGGGGGCCAACTGGGCTCATCGGACGTTCTCCGGGATCTATGGATCGCCAATCACCAGCCGCACGTGCAATTGCCGCACGGCATCCGGCCAGCGTCTATACGCGCAAACCGTCACGAGGCGGAGCATACGTTTACGAGTCCCGATGACCGCGTTGGGACTCACCACGCCACATCCGCCTCCGCGCACTGACCCGCTCACGTATATCACGCCTGCAAAGCAGGCGATTGATCTCGGTCAAGCGGCGCAATGCTCGAACTCGCGGTGGGCCCGGCCGGAATCGGCACCATTCGCACCGTGGTTGACCCGGATCAACCACGAGCTGTGCAAATCATGGCAGAAGGAACGCGCAAGCCCGATTCACCATTTTTCGGAGGCCAGCGCCATGCGTTTGCACGAAATCATGAGCCCGGACGTCGTCACCATCGGTCCCGAGGAGGACGCCAGCAAGGCATGGTCGCGAATGCAGCGCGCCGGCATTCGACACCTGGTCGTAACCGAGGCCGGGCGCCTGCTCGGCGTGATTTCCGAGCGTGACCTCGGGGGCTCCAAGGGCGCCGAGCTACGGCGCGGTCGCACGGTGCGAGATCTGATGACGAAGCAAGTGGCGAGCGCGCAGCCGACGACCACGCTGCGCCAGGCCGCCAATCTCATGCGCTCGCGCCTGATCGGTTCGCTTCCCGTAGTTGAAGACGGCGTGGTCGTGGGAATCGTCACCGCTACCGACGTGCTCGAAGAGCTCGGCCGCGGCTCGAGCCGCCCGGAGGTGCGGGCGAAACGCCAGTCGATGCGCATGCCACCCGCCGGCGCGCGGCGGGCAGCAGCGAGGCGGCGCTAGCCAAGATCACGGGGATTGACACATGCCTATGCTCGGGCGTTGGCGATCCCTTAGGCCCCGCCCTCGCAAGCGCTCGGAGTACGGTGCATTTCTTCGCCGGCAACTGCCCGAAGTGCTCAAGGCGGTCACGCCACTCGTCGCGCTTGCCTTCCTGCTGCAACTCATGCTGGTCCGGGCACCAGCACAGCTCTTCATCCAGTTCCTCGTCGGCTCGGTACTCGCGGCTGCCGGTATGCTGCTGCTCTTCGCCGGCGTGGAGCTCGGAATCCTCGCCATGGGGCGCTTCATCGGTGCGGAGCTGCCGCGCAAGGGCTCGCTCAAGCTCATCGTGGCGGTCGGGTTCGCCATGGGTCTTGCGACCACGCTCGCCGAACCGGATGTGCTCGTACTGGCGAGCCAGGTCGAGTCGATTTCGAATGGTGCGTTCCGAATCGCACCGCTGGCGCTCGTTATTGCCGCGGGGGTGGGTTTCTTCGCGGCCCTGGGGCTGCTACGCGTGGTGTTCGGATTCTCGCTGCGCCTGCTGCTCGCGGTTTCCTACGCGCTGCTGCTCGCGCTCACGTTTCTCGCCCCCTCGGAGTACATTGCGCTTGCCTACGACGCCGGTAGCGTGACGACCGGGGTGCTGACCACACCCGTGCTGCTTGCGATCGTGCTTGGTCTGAGCTCAGTGCTCGCCGGACGCTCGGCCATCTCCGATGGCTTCGGGCTCCTCGGCGTGGGATCCGCAGGCGCCATGATCGCGGTCCTATTGATGGGCGCTTTGCGATGAGCTTCGCGGCGATCCTGGAGCATCTGGGTCACACTGCCTTCAGCGTTTTCCTGGCGGTGTTGCCGCTGATCGTGTTGTTCCTGCTGTTCCAGGTGTTCTTCCTCGGTCTGCCGGTGCGCGAAGTCACGCGCGTACTCACCGGAACCCTGCTCGCG
This sequence comes from Burkholderiaceae bacterium, assembly GCA_011525945.1. Taxonomy (GTDB): domain Bacteria; phylum Pseudomonadota; class Gammaproteobacteria; order Burkholderiales; family WYBJ01; genus WYBJ01. The sequence continues at coordinate 20,533 of WYBJ01000113.1, forward strand.
TCGGTGGGGCTGTTCCTGTTCCTGCTCGGCGTCTCGTTCGGGTTTCTTCCGTTCGGACGGGCGATCGGAGAGACCCTGGGCAGATTGCCCCAGACCTGGCTGATGGCCGCATGCGGTGCCCTGCTGGGATTCGTCACCACGTGGGGGGAGCCGGCTGTGCGCATTCTCGCCCAACAGGTCGAGGAGGCATCGGCGGGATCGATCCGCGCCCCGGTCGTCGTGGCCACCGTGTGCACCGGCGTGGGCGTGTGGATGGGAATCGCCATGCTGCGGATCAGCTACGGGATTCCGCTGACCTACCTGGTCGTGCCCGGCTACCTGCTCGTCCTCGTCCTCATAGCGTTGACACGGCAGGAATTCGCAGGGATCGCCGCCGACGCAAGCGGCGTAGCGACCGGTCCACTCGCCAACACGTTTCTCCTGGCGCTCGGCTTTGGCGCATCATCCGCGCTGGGCCAGGATCCGCTCGCGAGCGGCCTCGGCCTGGTCGCCCTCATCGCCCTGGCGCCGCTGATGTCGATCATGACGCTGGGCGCGATCGTGCGCTGGAAGGAACGAGCCAAGGAGTCGCAAATATGATCGGTACCTCGCTCATCGTGAGCATCGTGCGCAAGGGCTGGGGCAGTGCCGTGCTCGAGGCGTCGGTGAAGGCCGGCGCGCGCGGCGGTACGGTCCTATTCGGGCGCGGGGCTGGTATCAACGAACAGGAGAAGATCTTCGGCATGTCGATCGAGCCGGAGAAGGAAATCCTCCTGACGGTGGTGCGCGCGGACTTGGTGGACATCGTCCTGGACGGGATCGTTCGCGCTGCCGACTTGAACACTACCGCCCGCGGCATCGCGTTCGTGGTCCCGGTCGAAAAGATGGTCGGGGTGGCGCATTTCATGCGGCACGAACCGGACAAGCCGTGACATGCGCCGGCGCTGCTGCGCATCGGCCGCCTCAGCGTCCCGCTTCCGCACGCGGCGCAGGCATTCGTGGGTCGGTCAACCTCCGCACCGGCGCCCCCAGTTGGGTTCCCGACTGTCCGCCCGATGGGATGCCTGACACGGCCAAAGCGTTCTCGTCGCTGCCTGTGGCCACCACGACCGCACCCATCGCTTGAAAGACCGCAGCGCTATCCAGAAGGCGCTGTGCCTGAGCCGCGATGCGACCGATTCGCGCCTGTTGCGCCTGTTGCTGGGCGATGAGCAGTTGCACGTAGCTCGCCACACCGAGCGTGTATTGTCTCTGCACCGATGTCAGAGAACCTTGCGCCGCCGCATCCGCGGCCGCCAGCGCTGCCAATGCGTGGGCATCGTGCTCCACGGCGCGCAGGGCGTCGGCAACGTCGCGCAGCGCTTCGAGCACGACGCGGCGGTAGTTGGCGGCGGCAGCGTCGAATGCGGCCAGAGCGGCGCGCTTCTCCGCAGGCAGCCCGGGATCGAAGAGCGGTTGGGTCAACTGCCCGACCAGGCTCCAGAGCGCGGAGCCGGCGCCGAACAATGCGCCCGTCGTGAGCGCCTGCGAGCCGAGACTCGCACTGAGGTCGATGCGCGGATACAACTTCGCGACCGCGGCGCCGTATTCGGCGTTGGCAGCGCGCAGCAGGGCCTCTGCAGCCTGAATATCCGGGCGTCGGCGAACCAATTCGGACGGCACGACGAGGGGCAA
>WYBJ01000009.1 GCA_011525945.1 Burkholderiaceae bacterium
GCAAGCATGGGCTTCAGCTCGTCCCGACCCCAACTACACTGATCTAACATGGTCAGCACACCGAAATTCAACCCCAATCAGCATCCCCCTCCTGGAGGTTCCTGGGTAGGGGTTGGGGGTGAGGGAAGAGGCGCCACGCGAGGTTCCAGGGCGCAAGTCGCGATGCGCCATCGTGGCGTCTCTCCTGGGGGGAGAGGAAAGTGTCGTGCACCCGCTTACGCGGGGACATTCCGGGGTGGCGCGTAAATGGCTGACAAGCTCCTCATTTGTATCTCGTCCGAGCAGGCGGCTGTGGCCATGTCGCGCAACGGCAGGCTGGCGCGCTGCCGGACGTTCCGCAACGACGACCAGGGCCGCGAGGCCTTCGACCGGTTTCTCGCCGGCACGCGCACCGTACCGGTGCACGTCATGGTCGACGTGGTGGAGGAGGATTACCGCTTCGAGCTGCAGCCGCACGCCACCGGGCGCGACCGCAACGAGCTGATCGACCGGCGACTGCGCCAGCTCTATCGCAACACCCCGTACTGTGCTGCGGTGCTGCAGGGGCGCGATGCCGGCAAGCGGCGCGACGATCAGTATCTGTTCATCGCGCTGAGCAATCCCGATCTGGCCGATACTTGGCTCACTCAAATCCGCGCGCACGATCTGCCCGTGGCCGGAGTTCACCTGCTGCCCGTGGTCGCCGAGCCGCTGAGCAGCAAGATCGCTCCGTCGTCCCCCAATCTGCTGCTGGTCGCGCGCCACGGCGCGGCGCTGCGGTTGACTTTCCTGCGTCACGGCAAGCTACGCATCAGCCGCCTGACGCGGGTCGAAACCGCCGATGCGCAGGCGCGCATGAGCGCCTTCACCGAAGAGGTCACCAACACGCGCTTGTACCTGCACGCGACGCGGGTGATGACCCTGGACGAGAATCTCGCCGTCGTGGTGCTCGATCGCGACGGCAGCCTTGCCGGGCTCGAACAATCGATCGCGCGCGAAGTCGCCAATGTCCAGGCAAGCCGCATCGGCAGCGCCGAAATTGTCGCGCGTACCGGTGTGGCCGAAAGCATCGTCTCCGATGCGCCCGATGCGCTCTACCTGCATTACCTCGGCCTGCAACCCAAGCAGGGTAATCTCGCACCCGAGCCGGTCACGGAGCGTTTCCAGATCTACCAGTTGCGGCGTGCCCTGTACGCGACCGCTGCCATCGCCGGCGGGGTTTCGGTCGCCTGGGTCGCGCTCAACGCCTACCAGATCTACGACCTGCATTCACAGCAGGCACTCGCGATCAGTCAGGCCGCGGACTTCCAGCGCCGCTACCAGGAGGTCACGCGCAGCTTCCCGGCCACGCCGACCAACGCCGACAACCTGGTGGCGACGGTACAGACCGCCGAGCGCATGCAATCGGTCAAGCACACCCCGGGGCCCGCGATGGCGGTCGTGAGCCGCGCACTGGAGCAGTTTCCCACCTTCCAGCTCAAGAGTTTCGGCTGGCGTTACTCGGTGCGCGATTTCGATGCCGAGGCGGGCACGCGCCGGCCCGATGAGCCGGCAATCGTGCCGGGGACACCCGCCGCGACCAAGCGCAAGCAATCCGCGTTCATCGAAGCCGAGATCCAGCCGTTTGCGGGCGATTACCGCATCGCCCTCGAGGCGATCGCGCGTTTCGCGGAAACGCTGCGCCAGGATCCGGCCGTCGTGCAAGTCAACGTGGTGGCGCTGCCGCTCAATGTCAGTCCCAGCATGGCGCTATCAGGCTCCACCAGCGAGCGCGTCGAGCGGCCCACCTCGGCGCCGTTTCGCATTCATCTCGTGCTGAATTCGCCCGCATAATGTTCACGGCCCGACATCTCAATGCGCTCAAGCTGCCGCTCGCGGTGCTGCTGATCATAGGTATCGTGGGCGCGGGCGCGGTGTCCTGGACGCGCTCGCAGATCAAGCAGGCTCAGCGCACGCTTGGCGCGCAGGAGACGCAACTCAAGGACGCCCGCGCTCGGTTCCAGCGCTCGGGCGAGGAGCGTGATCTGATCGTGCGCTTCCTGCCCGCCTTCGAGGCGCTGCGCAAGCACGGCCTGATCGGACCGGAGGAGCGCATCAACTGGCTGGAAGCGCTGCGGGTGGCCAACCAGCAAGCGCAGATGTTCGGTGCCGAGTATCAGATCAGCACCCAGCAGAGCTACCCTTATGCCCAGGAGCTCAGCGCACAACGCCTGGGTATGGCGCAATCACTCATGAAGCTCAATCTGCGCCTGGTGCACGAGGGCGAGCTGATGCGCTTCTTCCGCTTGCTGGAAAAGCAGAACGTGGGCGCATTCGACATCAACCAGTGTGTGCTGCAGCGGCTGAATATGGGGTCTGCACCGGGTGTCGCGCGACCCAATCTACGCGCAGAATGCGAGCTGGCATGGATTACGCTGAACCCGCCGCACACGGAGCACAAGCCATGACGATCGCACGCACGTTGCTTCTGCTTTCGACTCTGGCCGGCGCCGTATCGGTTGCGGCTCAAGACACCGCGCAGCAAGCGCCCGCCCCGGCTGTGGCCTCGACGCCCGCCGCGGCAGCCGGGAGTGCGCAAGCGCCGACGCTGGGCAGGCTCTTTTTCACCCCGGCCGAGCGCGCTCACCTCGACGAGTTGCGTCGTAAACCCGTGCCGCGCGACGCAGTGACCAGCGAATCCGACGCCACACCTGCAGTACCGAGCCCGCAATACATCACCGTCAACGGAGTTGTGCGCCGAAGCGACGGCACGACCACCGTGTGGGTGAACAACAAACCCGTGGCCGGAAAACGCGTTGAGGATGGCGTGGTCGTTACGCCCTCGGGGGGCAGCGGATCGGGCAACGTCACCGTGCGCATTGCCGAGACCGGACACAGCGTCCATCTCAAGGTCGGCCAGCAACTCGAACTGCACTCGGGGCAGGTGCAGGACGCTTACGCGTCGCCGCGCGCCGTCGCACCGGCTGCGGGAGCGACCGCGGCCGAAGCCAGGGTCCAGGAGCGCACGACGTCCGCATTTGCGCGGCGCCGTTCCAACCGCGAGCGCGACCTGCTGCGCGAGTTGATGCACGAGATCGACGGGCCGGCGCAGGCAGCCCCGGCGCCGAAACCCTCTGCGCAAACGCCGCCCGGCTCCGAGTCCGCCGGTATTCCGGCCGACATTGCGAGATGAGCGGATACAGTGGCGCATAGAGCGCGTTCGCGTCGATGCGCAATGCTGGCTAGGCGGCGATCGAGCCTTTGCGCAGGACGCAAGCAGAAGGGTTTGGTGCTTGCGGTGATTCTTATCGTGCTCGCCAGCACGATGGTTGCGGCGATCCTTGCTTTCGCCTCACCCGCTGCCACATCGGCCGATCGGGACAAATTCACGCAAGATGCTTTTCTACAGGCGCGGGCCGCCTTGATCTCGCGCGCGGCTCGGGACGCGAACCGCCCGGGCAGCCTGCCTTGCCCGGACTTCGATAACGACGGTATCGCCGAGATCTTTACGGGCGCCGATTGTCCGAGCTACGTCGGCCGCCTGCCGTGGCAGACGCTGGGCCTGCCGGATCTGCGCGATTCCACCGGAGAGCGCCTTTGGTACGCGCTTTCACCCGCGATGCGAGACGCTTACGCCGGCGCCCCGGCGTTGAACAGCGATACGCCGGGCTCGATCGTCGTGGCGGGCCCGACACCGGCCAGCGACGTCGTCGCCGTGGTCATCTCGCCGGGCGCCGCGCTTATCGGGCAGAACAGATCCGCCAATGTGAATAACGCGGCCTACTATCTCGAGGACGAGAACAACAATGGCGACGATGCGTACGTGACAGCTCCTGCGTCGTCGACGTTCAACGACCGATTGCTCGTCATTACGCGCGAGCAACTTTTCCATGCGGTCGAGTGGCGGGTCGCGAACGAGATTCGCGCCACGCTGGAAAAGTACTATGGCTCCAATGGCTACCTGCCTTTCGCCAACGACCCCTCGTCGGCCGGAGTCGCCTGCACCGAAGGACTGTTGAGCGGCCGTATCCCGAACCCGGATTCGTCCACCGGCACGACGATCGATTGCAGCGGTCACGCCAATTGGGACAGCGGGCTGGGACGAGCGCCGCCGACGTGGTTCTTCGCCAACCAGTGGCATCTGCTCACTTATTACGCACTGGCGCCCGCCTGTGCGCTGCCAAGCGTCGGGTGCACGGGCTCGGGATGGCTGACGGTCAACGGGGTTGGCGGCAAGCGAGGCGTGGTGATCGTCGGCAGCCGCGTGCTTTCGGTACAGACGCCGCCTTGCATCGGGTCGCTCTGCATCGAGCAGCCGTCGGCCGGCGCAAGCCAATACCGGCGCGCGTGGTTGTCGACCACCTTCAACGATAAGCTCGCCGTCATTCCTTGAGCAGGAAACACATGTTGCGCGCACGCGGGTTCACGCTCATCGAAATGGCGGTCGTGATCGCCGTGGTTGCGCTTTTGCTTGGCAGCATCCTCATCCCGCTTGCAACCCAGGTGGAGGAACGCCGTTTCGGCGAAGCGCGGCGCATTCTGGACGATGCGCGCGAAGCATTGATCGGCTTTGCGATCACCAACGGACGCCTGCCGTGTCCGGCGTCGTCTGCGTCGAACGGCCTGGAAAGCCCAGCGGGCGGCGGAGCATGCACCAACCCTTATGACGGATGGCTTCCTGCGGCGACGCTCGGCCTCTACCCTGCCGACGCTGCCGGTTTCGCGGTGGATCCATGGGGCAATCGAATTCGCTATGCCGTCACCACCGCGCATACCAGTGCGTTCACGACCTTTACCACCGCGAACAGCATCGGCACGCAATTCCTTGCTGGCGCCTTGAGCCCGGATCTGCAGGTCTGCTCCACCGCCACCGGGGTAAGCGGCACGCCGCCGACATGTGCGTCCGGAAAAACGGTTACGGCGAACGCGCCGGCCGTGGTGTTCTCGGTCGGGCCGAACGGCGTATCGGGCGCGACCGGACCCGACGAAGTCGAAAACGCGAACAACGACCGCCTGTTCGTGTCGCGTCCTCCGGGCAGCGTCGGCTCCGCGGAGGGCGAGTTCGACGACATCGTCGTCTGGCTGTCGCCGCATATCCTCTACAACCGCCTGGTGGCAGCCGGAAAACTGCCCTGAGGCACGGCTGCATTACCCCGCCACCAGCTCGAATCGCACCCGCCCCGGCTCGTTGATCGCGAGCGCGAGCCGATACCCGTGCTGCGCGGCCTGCCGGGCCGCCTGATAGAGTCCGATTCCCAACCCCGTCTGCGACGGCACGGGCGCATCGAAGAGCTGTTGCGCAACCGCGACGGGAACCGGGCCGCCGACATCGGTGACACGCAGACACGGTGTATCGGCGCAGGCAAAGTAGACTTCGACGCGGAAGTCTCGCTCGCCGCGGCCCTTGTTCAACGCGTTCTGTACAAGGTTGTCGGCCACACTGTCGAATAGCTCCCCGGGCACGCGCACCTGCGGCGAAATGGCGCCGGTCGCGAATACGACGTCGGCGCGCACGTAGCGGGCCTTGAGCGCTTCCCACCATTGTGCCGCGGGTACCGCGGCCGATGCCTCGTGCCGTCCCGGCGCGCGCAGCTTGTCGAGCGTGACGTGCAGGCGCTGCGTGATCTGCGGCAACTGGCGGTTGACGAGCGCCTGCAGCTCGGTCGCCTGCTCCGGTCCGCTCGCCTGCGCCGCGGCGCAAAGTGAGGTAAGCGACTGCAGTAGGTTCTTCACGTCGTGCGTGAGCCGGGCGCCGGTCTCGTGGATCGCCTGCGTGTAGGCGTTCTGCCGCTGCAGTTGCTCGCGCCGCTTGGCATCGTAGAAATGGGCGAGCAACCGCGTCAGCAGCTTCAAGTGCAATAGCAGCGCGGGCGATAGCGACCAGCGGGTGTAGAAGGTGAGCGTGATGCTGCGGTAGCTCAGCTCGGCGTCGAACTTCGACGGCTCGCCGAACTCGCCGCTGTCGGTCTTGGTCTGCCAGCGCACGCCCGCAAGCCACGGCAGCTCCAGCATGTCGTGCAGCGAATTGACGAGGAAGCGCTCCGGCTCGGCGTCGTGCTCGGCGCGGTTCGCGACACTTTGCATCCAGCGCTCGAACGGCAGCCCGACCGAGAGCAGGTAGCGCGACAGCAACTGTCCGATGCCGGAGAAGCCGCCGTGCGGATTCCACAGCCAGGATAGCGCGATCAGCAAGAGCGCGATGCAAAGCAGCGTCTGCGCGAGCGCCATCGGGTAGTCGGTGCGCGCAAGCTCCTTGACCATGAAACTGCCGAGCACCAGCGCCGCGACCAGCAGGAACAGCATCACGCTGTAAAACAGATCCACCGCGTGCGGCGCATCCGAGACGAGCCGCTCGACGCGCGTGACGATGATCAGCACCGGCAGGAAGAGCAGCCCGTAGCGGACCAGGATATCGACGGCGGGCCCGCCGTCGTCCGGTGCGCTGAACAGTTTCGGCACCACCCACACGAGCAGCATGGCGAGAAGGTAAACGGCCGCGAGCAGCGAGGCGACGCGATGGCGGCGCTCGCGGATACCCGGTACGTTGCCGCCGATCAGGCTGAACAGCACGGCAAGCCAGACGGCCATCAGCCACCAGTTGGTGAAGCCGACCAGCGCTACCCCGATCAGGACGATGAGCCAGGCATGGCGCGCGCTCAAGCTGCGCTCACCCCGCCACATCGGCTGCCAGATGAGAAAAAGACCGACGTGAGCGAGCAGGAACGCTCGCGACCACGCGCTATCGAAGTCCCAGGCGAGCCCCGCGTGCAGCGCAAGCAGCATCGAGCCGAGCCAAATCTGCGGCGGCAAGGAGGCGATGCGCTGCTGCCAGGTGATCACGTCGGGGCGCGCGCAAAAGTGGGATGACAGGGTAGCGCCGCGTGCGCGCACGGCGGGCAGGTTCCCGAGCAGGCTGCCGCTACACTAGCGAGATTGCGCAGATACCGACGCATGATGAATGCCCCGTACACCGACCTCCGCCGCGGCTTGGCGCACACGCTGACGATTGCCCGCTTCACCTTGCTCGAGGCGCTGCGCACGCGCCTGCCGTGGATCTGGGCCGGTGTGCTGGCATTCTTCGGCGCCGCGGGCGTGTTCATCAACCAGATTGCCATAACGGAATCTGCGCGACTGCAGTGGACCTTTTACGCCTCCGGTCTGCGGCTGGCCGCTGTGCTGACGTTGGCCGCGTATATTACCAGCAGCATGGTGCGCGAACTGAACGAGAAGGGTCTGGAGATGGTGCTCGCGCTCGATCTGCCGCGCGCCGCCTACGTCGGCGGCAAGCTGCTTGCTTTTCTCGGCGTCGCGGTTGCGATGGCATTGCTCGCGGCGGTTCCGCTCGCGCTCGCACGCCCGCTGCCCGCAGTTCTCGCCTGGACCGTGTCGCTCACTTGCGAGCTGGCCATCGTCGCGGCATTCGCCGTCTTTTGCATCGTTTCTTTCCGCCAGGTGGTTCCGGCCCTGCTCCTCATCGTCGCCTTCTACCTGCTCGCACGCACGATCGACGCGTTGCGGCTCATGTCGGAGTCCGCGATCCTGGGCAAGATCGGCGACGCGCGCTCGGTTTTCGAGTATGCCTTCGATGCGATCGCACTGGTGCTGCCCGCGCTCGAGCGCTTCACGCCCACCGAGTGGATCGCGTCAGGCAGCGCCGATCTCGCAGCGCTCGTGCCGATCATCGCGCAAGCCCTCGTCTACGCACTGCTCTTGCTTGGCGCTAGCCTGATCGACTTCTATCGCCGCGAGCTGTGATGCGTGCGAGCGCGCGTCGCAAAGCGCCACGATGGGTCGTGCTGCTCGCGGTGTGCGCGGCCGCCTTGCAGATCGTATTGAGTAGCACCCGCCCGCCGCCGACGGCGCGCGCTGTCGAACTGCCACCGGCGCCGGCGGGCGCGCTGCTCGACTTGCTGCAGACATTCGATCGGCTGCCCGCCGCGCACATGATGGTGTTGTACCTGCAGGCGTTCGACAACCAGCCGGGAGTGAGCATCCCCTACCTCGATCTAAACTACGAGTGGGTCGCGCAATGGCTCGCGGGGGCGCTGCGGCTCGACCCGAAGGGTCAATATCCATTGCTCATGGCCTCCCAGCTCTATGCCCAGGTGCCGGACCCGCGCCGGCAGCGCTTCATGCTCGAGTTCGTCTACGAACAATACTTCAAGGATCCAGCGCGACGCTGGCGCTGGCTCGCCCAAGCCGCCATCATGGCCAAGCATCGCCTGCACGATCTCCCGCTCGCGCTCAAGTTCGCGCGTGCAATCGCCGCACACAGCCCGAATGCGCCGTCCTGGGCAAGGCAGATGCACATCTTCGTGCTCGCGGACATGGGCGAATACGAGGCGGCCAGGATCCTCCTCGGCGGCCTGCTCGCGAGCGGTGCGATAACCGACCGGCATGAGCAGATCCTGCTGCAGGAGCGTCTGCAGGAACTCGAGGCTGCCGAGAAATCGTCGGCGCCGACGAGACCTCGGCGCGACCGGGCGCCCGAAGCGAAGCATTGATGCACCCTTGGGGGCGCTTCGCCCGCCCCCAGCAAGAACGGGTTAGTGGTTGCAAGACAATGACTTGAAGTCTAGCTGGTGGACCGAGCCATACACCGCGCCGGCGCGGCGTGCCGGCAACCCGGCCGCCCGGGGGGCCGAGCGCCGAGATTAAGTGAACCAAGTCACACCGGCGCGCAATTTGCATCCAACAGCGGCACTTCGACCCGGCGCAAAGGACGCCCATCATGCCCAGATCCCATCAACGCGGCTTCACGCTGATCGAAATCGCGATCGTGCTCGTGATCATCGGCCTGCTGCTCGGCGGCGTGCTCAAAGGCCAGGAGCTCATCACCAGTGCCCGCGTGCGCAACTTGATCGCGCAGCAGGACGGCATCAAGGCCGCGTTCTTCGGCTTCCAGGACCGCTTCCGCTCCATGCCAGGCGACTACGCATCGGCGAGCACCACCTTGAAGTGTCCGAGCGGCACGACTTGTCTGAACGGCAACGGCAACGGCATCATCGAATCGGCAGCCGCCGGCACCGGGGTGGAAGCGCACGAAGAGATCCTGGTCTGGATGCACATGTCCTCGGCCGGGTTCCTCAACGGCAGCTATCAGATGACCGCCGGGGAGGCGACGCCGACGGAAATCAACAGCCCGCGCAACCCGTACAACATCTATCTGAGGTTCATGCACGACAGCGACTATTACGACACCGCCTCGCCTCCCATCGTCAAACTGAATCTGAAGACCGGCTCGCAGATTCCGGTGGAAATCATCGCCGAAGTCGATCGCAAGATCGACGACGGCCATGCCCAACGGGGCTCGTTCCGCTTTTCGACATACAACGGAACCGGTGCAGCCCTGCCGGGCCCCGGCGGAACAGGCACCGGAGCGTGCGTCAACACGACCAACACGACCTGGTTCATCTCCGAAGGCCAGGCGAACTGCGGCGGTACGAGCCTGTTCTAGCCGCGAGCGCGATTCGCCCGCAGCACGCGCATACGGCGTAAGAAAAGGCCCGCTCAAGCAGGCTTTTTCTTGTCCAAGGCCTTGGCAAGCCCCGGTCGCGCGCGCGCACCTTGCAGCAGGCGGATCTCGGCCGCGCCGATCGCGTCGTCCGAACCGAACACGACCACGACATCGCCCTTCTCAATCACCGTATCCGCGGCGGGCGAGGGCGACTTGAGGCCGTGGCGGCGAATCGCGCTCACCTCCACGCCGAGCTCGCCGAGCGCGAGCTCGGCGAGCGTGCGACCGATCGACGCCGCGCCATGCACGATGTAAACCGCATGCAGCCGCGCGGACGGCCGCTCGTGCGCTTCGCCGTCTCCCAGGACGTCGCCCTGAAACACGCCGCGCAGCACGTGATAACGGCTCGTGCGCGTCGCCTGCACGCGCCGTACGACGCGGCGCACCGGCACACCGAGGAGCATGAGCGCGTGCGAGGCCAGCATGAGGGAGCCTTCCATCACCTCGGCTACCACCTCCGAGGCGCCGGCTGCTTCCAGGCGCTCGATGTACGTGTCGTCCAGCGTGCGCACGACCACCGGGAGGTCGGGCCGCAGCGCGCGGATCTGCGCCAGCACTCGCAGCGACGCATGCGCATCGTGGAACGTGATCACGAGCGCCCGCGCCCGCATGAGACCGGCGGCAATCAGCACTTCGCGCCGCCCGGAATCGCCATAGACCACGGCGTCGCCCGCCGCCGCGGCTTCGCGAATGCGCGTTATGTCCAGATCCAGAGCGAAGTACTGGATGCTTTCCTCATCCAGCATACGCGCGAGGTTCTGGCCGCATCGGCCATAACCGCAGATCACCACGTGCGCATCGAACGCCATGCTCTTGACCGCGATCTGGTGCACCTCCATCGCGCGGTTGAGCCATTCCGCACTCAAAGTGTGACGCACGATGTGCTCGCTGTACTCGATCATGAACGGGGCGGCCAGCATCGACAGCAGCATCGCGGCGAGTATCGGCTGCATCAGCTCAGGGGCAATGAGACCGCCCGCACCGGGCTGCGCGAGCAGCACGAACGCGAATTCGCCCACATGCGCGAGGTCGAGTCCGATGCGCAGTCCCGCAGCCCACGAGTTGCCGAACGAGCGCGCCAGCGCCGCGATCAACACGGCCTTGAGCACCACGATGCTGATCAAGGCGAGCACAACCCAGCCGAATTTCTCGGCCACCGCATGGAGGTCGAGCTGCATGCCGATGGTGACGAAGAAGAGCCCCAGCAGCACGTCGCGAAACGGCTTGATATCGTCCTCGACCTGGTAGCGATACTCGGTCTCCGAGATGAGCATGCCGGCGACGAACGCCCCCAGCGCCAGCGACAATCCCGTCGCCTGCGTGAGATAGGCGAGCCCCAGCGTGATCAGCAGCACGTTGAGAATGAAAAGCTCGGACGAATAGCGCCGCGCCACTAGGTTGAACCATGCGCGCATCGGCCGCTGCCCGAATACGAGCAACACCGAGAGCACCAGCGCCGCCTTCGCCAAGGCGATGCCGATGGTCGTGACGAGGCTGCCCGCTTGGTGCGCGAGCGCCGGCACCAGAATGAGCAATGGCACCACCGCCAGGTCCTGGAACAGGAGCACGCCGACAATCTGGCGCCCGTGCGGGGAATCGAGCTCGATCCGGTCGGCGAGCATCTTGACCACGATCGCGGTCGAAGACATCGCCAGCACCCCGCCCAGCAGCAGGCCGCCGCGCCAGTCGAGGGGCAAGGCAAGCGGTAACAGCAACGTGCCGAACGCGACCGCGATACCCACTTGCAGCGCCCCGAGGCCGAATACGATCCTGCGCATCGCAACCAGCTTCGGCAGGCTGAATTCGAGCCCGATGCTGAACATCAGGAACACCACCCCGAACTCGGCCAGCGCATGCGATTGCGGCGTATCGGGCATGAGGCCCAGCGCACGCGGCCCTATCACCACGCCGAGCACGAGGTAACCGAGCAGCGGCGGCAGTCTGAGCGTGCGAAAGACGACGACCACCAGCACCGCTGACGCCAGCAGGAAGAGGACGGATTGCAGCGAGTCGGTCATCGGCCGCGTGCGCTGACTACTGTTCGATCGACGCGACGCACGCCGACCCTCGGATGGAGCCTCAAGGGTATATCCCGCGCCGGCCCCGATGCAATCTTCATCGTCGTGCAGCAGCGTGAGAGCCGCGTGCGCCGGCACGACGCGGGCGCGGCGCTGACGGCCCTGCTATACTTCCTCGCCGCACATGAGCAATCGCGCCACTTCTCCATTGCAGAGCCTCGTCACGGACGAGGCGATCGATTGCGCGCGCGAGGTGCTCGACATCGAGGCTCAGGCGGTCGCGGCCCTCAAGGCGCATATCGGCGCCGAGTTCCGCCGCGCCGTGGAAATCGTGTTCAATTGCCGCGCTCGGGTCGTCGTCTGCGGCATCGGCAAGTCGGGTCATATCGCGCGCAAGGTCGCCTCGACGCTCGCCAGCACGGGCACCCCGGCATTTTTCGTTCACGCCGCCGAGGCAAGCCACGGCGATCTGGGCATGATCACAGCCGATGACGTGTTCATCGCGCTGTCCAACTCGGGCGAGAGCGCGGAGCTCCTCCTGATCGTGCCGCTGATCAAGCGGCGCGGCGCCAAGCTGATCGCGCTCACCGGCAATCCGGCATCGAGCCTGGGCACGCAGGCCGACGTATGCCTGTACGCGGGCGCCGCCAAGGAAGCCTGCCCGTTGAATCTCGCACCTACCGCGAGCACCACGGCTGCACTCGCCCTGGGTGACGCACTGGCGGTCGCGCTCATGAAGGCGCGCGGATTCAGCGATCGCGATTTCGCCAACTCGCATCCGGGCGGCAAGCTCGGCGTGAGCCTCGCACTGGTGAGCGATGCGATGCGCACCGGCGAGCGTCTGCCGCACGTGCACGAGGCGGTTTCGGTCGCGCAAGCCGTGGCCGAGATGTCGCGGTCGCGCATGGGAATCACGGCCGTGCTGGATGACTCGGGAAATGTCGTGGGCATTTTCACCGACGGCGATCTGCGCCGAGCCATCGGCCGCATAAGCGACTTCGAGGGCACGCCGATCAGCGCAATGATGACGCGCAACCCACACACCATCGAGCCGCAAAGGCTGGCGGTGGAAGCCCTGCAGCTCATGGAAAGTCACAAGATCAATGAACTGCTGGTGGTCGACTCGGCCGGGCGGCTGCTGGGGGCGCTCAACATGCATGATCTGTTCCGCGCCAAGGTGATCTGAGGTGGTGTGATGGCGCTCGCTTCACACCGCGCCGCCCTGCGCCGAAATACCTCGGCCGAGCTCGCCACACGCGCACGTCGGATCGCAGTGGCGGTGTTCGACGTCGACGGCGTGATGACGGACGGGCGCATCTATCTCGGCGAGTCGGGGGAGGAGATGAAAGCGTTCAACGTGGCCGACGGCTACGGCTTGAGGATGCTGCTTCAGGCCGGGATCGAAGTCGCGATTCTCTCGGGGAGGCGCGCACGCTGCGTCGAGCGACGCGCCGCCGAGCTTGGCATTCGCCACGTCATCCAGGGTGCCGGCGACAAACTCCCGGCATTCAGGCGCCTGCTCGATACGCTAAAGCTCGGCGCGCACGAGGCGGCCTTCATGGGCGACGACATCCCCGATCTCCCGGTGCTGGAGGCGTGCGGGTTCGCGCTCACCGTGCCGAATGCGCCGGCGCGCGTGCGCCGCAGCGCCCAGCATGTCGTGACGAGACGCGGCGGCGAAGGCGCGGTGCGCGATGCGTGTGAGCTCCTGCTCCGGCTGCGTGCTCGTGCGGCGGCACGCGGACGCGAGGGATGAGTGGATCGATTCACGACCGCGTTTCCGCTGCTGCTGGTTTCCGTCCTGGCCGCGCTGACGTTCTGGCTCGAACGCCTGGTCCAGGCGCCCGCACCGCCGCGTGACGGCAGCACGCGCCACGATCCCGACTACATCGTCGAGGACTTCGTGGCCGTGCGCATGGGTCCCGACGGCCTGCGCCTGCACCAGCTCGAAGCGCACCGCATGCTGCATTATCCGGATGACGACAGCACCCACCTGGAAGCGCCGCGCCTCATCAAATACGAGAACGAAAAGGTGGCGCTGACCATCACGGCCAAGCGGGCGCGCGTATCGAGCGAAGGCAAGACGGTGGATTTCTACGACGACGTCAAGGCTGTGCGTGCGCCCACGCCCACGCAGGACGAAATGGTGCTGACGACCGATCATCTGCACGTCGTGCCCGACGACGATTATGCGCGCACCGCGAGCCCGGTGACGATCGTGGAGGCAAACTCCAAAGTCACGGCGGTTGGCTTAGAATTGGACTCGGAAGCGAAAGTCGTGAAACTCCTTTCCAACGTGCGCGGGACCTATGTCAAAAAGAAATGAGCGCCCGGCCTCGCGTCGCCTCGGCTTCGTCCTTGCGCTTGCCTTGAGTTGTGTCGCCGCCGTCGCGATGGCAGAGCGCGCCGATCGCGACAAGCCGATCAACTTGGAAGCCGATCGCGTCACGATCGACGATGCGAAGAAGGTGAGCGTGTTCGAGGGCAACGTGGTCCTGACCCAGGGCACCACGACGCTCAAGGCGGATCGCATGACGGTGCGCGAGGACGCGCAGGGCTTCCAGTACGGTGTGGCCTATGGGGATCCGGCCTACTACCGGGAAAAGCGCGATGGTGTGGACGAGTACATCGAGGGCTGGGCGCAGCGTATCGAATACGACGGCAAGGCGCAGCGCCTGCAGTTGTTCGATCAGGCCCGCCTGAAGCGCGGCGCCGACGAGGTGCGCGGCAGCTATATTTCCTACGACCAGCCAACGGAATTCTTCCGCGTCGTTGGCGCGCAGGAAAACACGGCTGCCGGCCACGCGCCGGGCCGGGTGCGCGCGGTGATTCAACCCAAGAGCAAGGACGCGAAGGACGGCAAAGCAAAGCCGAAGGAAGGCGCTCCGCCATTGAAGCTCAAGCCCGCGCCGGCTTTGAGCGATGCGCGCAAGTGAGGCGCATCGCGTCGCGTTCGACCCCGGCTCGCGTCACCCGTGGGGCGGCATGGCGCGTGATTTCGAGCTGAGACCTCGGCGCCGGTCTGCGTTGCGATGAGCGAGCTCAAGGCGGTCAGCCTCAAGAAGCGTTACAAGTCACGCGTGGTCGTGAAAGACGTGTCTTTGGATGTCACCAGCGGCGAGGTGATCGGCTTGCTCGGACCCAACGGCGCCGGCAAGACGACCTGCTTTTACATGATGGTCGGCTTGGTCCCGGTCGACGGCGGCGAGCTCTATCTCGACGACACGCGCATGACCCACATGCCGATCCACAGGCGGGCGCGGCTTGGCCTGTCCTACCTGCCGCAGGAGGCGTCGATCTTTCGCCGCCTCACCGTGAGCGAGAACATCCGCGCGATCCTGGAGCTGCAGACGCTCTCCGAAGATGAGATTCGCACCCAGCTCGAGGACTTGCTGAGCGATCTCAACGTCACCCAGTTGCGCGACAATCCGGCCAACGGGCTGTCCGGTGGCGAGCGTCGCCGGGTGGAGATCGCCCGTACGCTCGCCGCCAATCCCCGCTTTATCCTGCTGGACGAGCCGTTTGCCGGCGTCGATCCGATCGCCGTGCTCGATATCCAGAAAATCATCGGATTCCTGAAGGCCCGCGGTATCGGTGTCGTAATAACCGACCATAACGTGCGCGAAACGCTCGGCATCTGCGACCGCGCGTATATCATCAACGAGGGCTCCGTGCTGGCCTGCGGCAAGCCGGAAGAAATTGTCTATAATGAGAGCGTTCGCAAGGTCTACCTGGGGGAGCACTTCCGCCTGTAAGACCGCCGCCGAATCTCTGCAGCAGCAACGCCAGAAGAGGCCGATAGCCGTACTCGGCGGCACCATTCGATGAAACATTCTCTCCAGCTCAGGCTCTCCCAGCATCTCACCCTGACGCCACAGTTGCAGCAGTCGATTCGCCTGCTGCAACTCTCGACGCTGGAGTTGAACCAGGAGCTCGAGCGGTTCCTGCAGGACAATCCCTTGCTCGAGCGCGACGAGGAGGTGGTAGACGGCGCAACCGCCCCCCGCGTCGACAGCGAGAACTATGCCGAGGCCGAAGCAGCCCCGAACTCGGAACCCGAGGGACCGCGCGCGGAAGCGCCGCCAGACGACCTGGGCGCTGCGAGCCTCGCCGGCTTCGACGACGAGGGCTACGGTTCGGGTAGCCGCGACGACGACGACTCGGATTTTCCGCAGATCGCGTCCGCCACACCGACGCTGCGCGAGCATCTGCTGTCCCAGACGGGGTTCAGCCAGATGCCGGAGCGCGACCGCATCCTGGTGAGCCTGCTGATCGACGCGCTGGACGACTCAGGCTTCATCACCCAGCCGCTGGAAGAAATTGCGCAGATGCTCCCGCCCGAGCTCGAAGTCGAGCTCGAAGAGCTATCGATCGCGCTGCGCCACCTGCAATGCCTTGACCCCGCCGGCGTCGGCGCACGCAACTTGGCCGAATGCCTTGAGCTACAGCTCAAGGCCCTGCCCGAGGACACGCCGTACCGCGCCGAAGCGCTGGAGACGGTGCGCCGCCACCTGGAGCTGTTGGCGGCGCGTGATTATGCTAAGTTGAAGAAGGTGCTGCATTGCGACGATGCCGCCCTGCGGGCCATACAGCGGCTCATCACCAACCTCAATCCCCGTCCAGGCTCGGCTTTTGCCGGTGACGAGGCGCGCTACATCGTACCTGACGTGGTGGTGAAGAAGATCAAGGGGATCTGGCTTGCCTCGCTCAATCCCGACGCCATGCCGAAGCTGCGCATCAACCGCATGTATTCGCAGATCCTGCAGCGTAACCGCGATGCCAGTGCCCAGCAGCTCGCGGGCCAGCTGCAGGAAGCAAAGTGGCTGATCAAGAACGTGCAGCAGCGCTTCGATACGATCTTGCGCGTTTCGCAGGCGATCGTGGATCGCCAGCGACACTTCTTCGAGCATGGCGAGGTGGCGATGCGGCCGCTCGTTTTGCGCGAGATCGCGCAGATACTGGATCTGCACGAGTCGACGGTGTCTCGTGTCACCACGCAGAAGTTCATGCTGACCCCGCGCGGCATCTTCGAGCTGAAGTACTTCTTCGGCAGCCACGTCGCCACCGAGACCGGGGGGGCCTGCTCGGCAACCGCTATCCGCGCGCTCATCAAGCAGCTCGTGAGCGCGGAAAACAGCAGGAAGCCGTTGTCGGACAGCCAGCTCTCCGAGATCCTCGGCCAGCAGGGCATCGTCGTCGCCCGCCGCACCGTGGCGAAGTATCGCGAATCCCTGCAGATCCTTCCGGTCAACCTGAGAAAGTCGATCTGAAACCAGGAGCCCGGCATGAACTTGCATCTGAGCGGACATCATCTGGAGCTGACTCCCGCCATCCGCGACTACCTCACTTCCAAGCTCGATCGCGTCAAGCGTCATTTCGACGACGTCATTGACATCAACGTCATCTTGTCGCTGGAACGCGGCCAGCGCCGCGCCGAGGCGAGCATCCACGTCCGCGGCAAGGATCTGTTCGCCGAAAGCCAGGATCCGGACATGTACGCGGCGATCGACGCGCTGGTCGACAAGCTCGACCGACAGATCGTGAAGCACAAGGAGAAACGCTCCGGGGGCCGTAACGATGGCGGGCTCAGGCATTCGAGCCAGGAATAAGCGCAGCGGCCGACGGCATATTGCTTCGACCGCTCTTGTTATCAACGCAGACACCCTCCCGGAACGTTAACGGCAGCATGAACCTGATCGCCAAGCTCTTGCCGGAGGCCAACGTGATGCTGGATCTGGACGTAGCCAGCAAGAAGCGGGTGTTCGAGCAGGCCGGACTGCTGTTCGAAAACAACAACCAGATCGCCCGCAACCAGGTGTTCGACAGCCTGTTCGCGCGCGAGAAGCTCGGCTCCACGGGCCTGGGCCAGGGCATCGCCATCCCGCACGGACGGATCAAGGGCCTGAAGGAGGCGGTCGGCGCGCTGGTGCGGCTGCGTCAGGCGATCGCGTTCGATGCGCCCGACGGTCAGCCGGTCAGCCTGGTGTTCATTCTGCTGGTGCCGGAGAAGGCGACCGACCTGCACCTGCAGATTCTCTCCGAGCTGGCACAGATGTTCAGCGACAAGTCGCTGCGCGAAAAGCTGCTGACGCAGAGTGGCGCAGCCGAAATCCATCGCTTGATCAGCCAGTGGGCCCCTCATGTCGCACCTCAGCGCAGCCCAACTGTTTGAGGACAATCGCGAGAAGCTGCAGCTCGAATGGGTAGCCGGGCGCGCCGGCGGCCCGCATAGGCTCGCACCCGAACGGGTGTCGAGCTCGCCCGAGGGGCTGATCGGCCATCTGAACCTGATCCACCCGAATTGGATCCAGGTGCTGAGTCGAACCGAAATCGCTTATCTCGAGGAGCTCGCGCCTGCGGTGCGCGACAAAGCGCTGACTGAGCTCGCCGCTACCGACCTGTTCTGCATCATCGTCGCTGGCGGGGAACCGACGCCGCCCGCACTGTGCGCGATGGCCGAAGCGCACGACATACCGGTGTTCGTCTCCCCGCTCAAGAGCGTGCACCTCATGTGGCTGCTGCGCTATTACCTCGCGCGTGCGCTGGCCGAATCGACCGCGCTGCACGGGGTATTTCTCGATGTCCTGGGCATGGGTGTTCTGATCACGGGGGAATCGGGCGTGGGCAAGAGCGAGCTCGGGCTGGAGCTCATCTCGCGCGGAAGCGGGCTCGTTGCCGACGACGTGGTGGAGCTCTACCGCACAGCGCCGGAAACGCTGGAGGGCCGCTGTCCGGAGCTGCTCAAGGATTTCCTGGAGGTGCGCGGCCTGGGCGTGCTCGACATTCGCACGATATTCGGCGAAACCTCGGTGCGCCCGCGCATGAATCTCAAGCTCATCGTGCATCTGGAAAAACCGGCCGGCCCGGACGCGGTGCGCCTTGAACGCCTGCCGCTTGCCGCAAGCAGTCAGAACGTGATCGGGGTGGATGTGCGCAAGGTGACCATCCCGGTCGCGGCAGGTCGCAATCTCGCCGTTCTGGTCGAAGCTGCGGTGCGCAATTACGTGCTGCAGTTGCGCGGCATCGACAGCACGCGAGAGTTCGTCGCCCGACACGAACGGCACATGCGCGCCGAGCCGTCCGTGCGGGGCCGATCTTGAGCGAACCGGACCTGCCGATGCAGCTTCTCCTGCTCACCGGTATGTCCGGTTCCGGCAAGAGCATCGCGCTCAACGCACTCGAAGACCTCGGCTACTATTGCGTCGACAATCTCCCGGCCAAACTGCTGCCCGAGGTGGTCGATTACCTGCACCAGTCGAATCACGTCCACGTCGCGATCAGCATCGACGTGCGCAGTGTCGAGACGCTGCCATTGCTGCCCCAACATATCCTGGTGCTGCGCCACAGCGGGATCGAGGTGCAGCTCATGTATCTGGAGGCGAGCACCGACACGCTGGTCAAGCGCTATTCCGAAACGCGACGCCGCCACCCGCTATCGGATACCGAGCTGACGCTGCCGGAGGCGATCTCGCGCGAGCGCGAGCTGCTCGCCGAAATTGCGGCGCTTGCGCACCACATCGATACGAGCGACCTGCGCCCGGCGCAGCTGCGCGCCTGGATACGCGATTTCGTCAACATCGAGCGCTCGGGATTGACGCTGCTGTTCCAGTCGTTCGCGTTCAAGAACGGGCTGCCGCTCGACGCCGATATGGTGTTCGACGTGCGCAGCCTGCCCAATCCCTTCTACGATCCGAAGCTACGACCCCTGAATGGCCGCGATCAGCCGGTGATCGAATTCCTCGCCTCCGAAGCGTCCGTGCGTCTGATGCTCTCGGACATCCGCGGCTTGCTGGAGAACTGGCTGCCCTCATTCGTGCGTGACAACCGCAGCTACCTCACCGTCGCGATCGGCTGCACTGGCGGACAGCATCGCTCCGTGTACCTCGTGGAGGAACTGGCGCGACACTTCGCGCCGCAGATCAAGGTGCTGGTGCGCCATCGCGAACTGTCGGAGACTTGATGAAACCTGCCTCGACGCAACGTCTGCCTGTGTTCGCGCTCAACGCCGTGCTGTTCCCCGGCGGCTCGCTGGCGCTGAAGGTGTTCGAGTCCCGCTACGTGGCAATGACCAAGGCATGCTTGCGCGACGATACGCCATTCGGCGTGTGCCTGATCCGAGAGGGCAGCGAGGTCGGCGATCCGGCGCTGACCGCTTCGGTGGGCTGCACCGCGCGCATCACACAGTGGGACTTGCCGCATCCGAACGTGTTCCAGATTTCCGCCGTCGGCGAACAGCGCTTTCGCATCGTTGCGAGCGAAGTGGATGCGCTCGGCCTGATCGTATGCGAGGCAGAGCTGTTTGCCGCCGAGGCAGCCGAGGCGGCGCCCGATGCGCTCTGTCGAAGCGTGCTCGCCGGCGCCGTCGAGCAATTCGGCGCCGATCGGTTTCCGCAGCCGATCACGCTCGACGACGCGGCGTGGGTGAGCTTCCGGCTGGCGGAGATCCTGCCGCTCGATGTGTCGCTCAAGCAGCAGTTGCTGGAAATTCCGGTCGGGCAGCGGCTCGACGTACTGCACGATCTTCTGATCCGCCCCGGCGCACATGCGCCCTCCTAGCCCCGGCCATCCTTCCGGCGGCACGCGCAGTGCTGCGCACCACACGGCCCGCCCTCGTCGCGGGCGATCGAGTTGCCACCCTGTTGGCGAGTCGAACCTCTTCTTGCCGTTTTCTCCTAACTCACTTCCAGCTTCTGCAGCCACAGCAGCGTCGCGGGCATTTTCGGCGCATGCTCGCGCGCGCTGCCGCGCCAACGCCAGCCATCATCCGCAACGGCCTCCACCAACCAGCCTTCGATACGCACGACGTTCCCGGCTCGCACCTCGGCAAGCCGCTTTTGCAGCTCAGGCTCGCCAGCGATCACGTGCAGGTTCATCAGATAGGTGGCCATCAATTCGTTCGGCAGTTTCGGATCGTACGATTGGAACAGCACTCCGCGCTCGGTCTGCGCCACATCGGTGAGCTTCAGCACGGCCGAGTCCGACATCGGTCCCCAGCCGAGCGCAACGTCCAGCGGCGCGACCTTGGCCGCGCGATCGCCGTAGCGGTCCAGCGATAGCACGCGCGCGTGGGCGCTGAAATGCGCGAGTGCGGTCAGCACGTGCGAATTGCGCGCGAATACCGGCGGCTTGCCCTGCACCGGTTCGATCCGAGGCGCATCGGGCGCCAGGATGCCGGGTGGTTGCGGCACCGGGCGCATTGCGTCGTAGAACCACAAGGCGAGTACCACCAGTGCGATCGTCAATACGGTGCGCAGGGTCGGCGTCACATGGCCTCCAGCAGCTTGCGCACCGGGGTCGGAATCGCGGCGCTGCGCGCGTCTTGCAGCGCAAGCCACACGGTGCCCGGTTCGGCAGTCCGATCCGACAGCTCGGAGACCTCGATGCGCAGCGGATGTATGCGCAGCCGGAAATGCGTGAAGCCATGCTCCAGCGGCGCGAGGGACGTGACGCTAAGGCCGCGCGCGCCGAAGCGGCGCTGGCAGATGGACGCCGGATCGTCTGCGAGCGGCGCTTCCGGGAAGCACCACAGTCCGCCCCAGATACCTGCGGGCGGGCGCTTCTCCAACAGCACGCGCGCCGCGTGGCGCACGATCAGCAATGCAACGCTGCGCTGCGGGCGTAGCCCGCGCGCGCGCGCGCGCGGCAGCTCGCCGACGCGGCGCTGCCTGCGAGCGACACACACCGCGCTCAGCGGGCAAATAGCGCACGCGGGCGCACGTCGCACGCATACCATCGCACCGAGATCCATGATGCCCTGGGTGTAGATCGCCACGTCGTGCTCGGGCATCAATGCCTCGGCAAGCGACCATAGTTCGCGCAATGTGGTGCCGGAACCCGGATCACCCTCGACGCCGAACACACGGCACAGCACGCGTTTGGCGTTGCCGTCGAGGATTGCGCGCGGCAGACCGAACGAAAGTGCGGCGATGGCGGCTGCGGTCGAGCGGCCAATTCCCGGCAGCGTGCCGATCACGTCCGGGTCGCGCGGGAACGACGCACCGAATCGGGACACCAGCAGCTGCGCTGCGGCGTGCAGATTGCGCGCCCTGGCGTAGTAGCCAAGCCCGCTCCAGTGCCGCAGTACCTCGTCGGCATCGGCTCGCGCCAGCGATCGCACATCCGGAAACGAGGTCATAAAGCGCCGGAAATAGGCTACGACCGTCGCCACCTGGGTCTGCTGAAGCATGATCTCCGAAACCCAGACGGCGTATGGATCCCCGTTTCCCTGCCACGGCAGATCGTGCCGTCCGTGAGTGCGCTGCCAGGCGATCACGCGCTCGGCGAAATCGCCGCGCGCGCGCGCGTGGGGACTTGCGGCGCGGGGAGGTCGAGCCTTGGGCGCAAGCTTGGAAAGAGGCAACGTCGGATTCGTTCGAGGAAGCGACACAACGGTGGATGTCGTGCCATTATGCCCGATCAACTGACGTGAAGAGGATTCACTGCCAAGACTCTCCCCCAGACCGATCCCGACCGCTGCCGAGCGAGCGCGCGAGAATCAATGCGATGATGCCGCCGGCTCGAATGAGCTCGACATCGCGCTCGGTGTCGAGCAGAACGCAGGCGCGCCCGTAGCTCACCTCGCCGGTGCGCCGTCGCAATCGCAGCCCAAGCTCCGCACGCGGGGCGAGGGTCGCCAGGTCGAAATCGATCTCGAGTCGATCGCCCGGCACGACGTTCAGAGCGCTCGCGCACCAGCCCCGCGGCATCTGCAGCGGCAGCACCCCCATGCCGATCAGGTTGGAGCGGTGGATGCGCTCGAAGCTCGCCGCGACGATGGCGCGCACGCCCAGCATCTGCGCCCCTTTCGCCGCCCAATCACGGGACGATCCCGCCCCGTAGCGCTCGCCGGCGAGAATGACGACAGGCAGATCGTCCTGCGCATAGCGCTGTGCCGCTCGCCACACCGGCAGCGTTTCGCCGCTTGGCGCGTGTACCGTATGCCCGGGCGGCGCCTCCGGACAAAGCTGGTTGATCGCGGTACGGTTGGTGAACAGTCCCCGCAGCATGACTTCGAAATTGCCGCGGCGCGCCGCGTACACATTGAGATCGCGCGGATCATCGCCGTGCTCGATGAGCCAGCGCCCGGCATCGCTCGCCGGCGGGATCGCTCCGGCCGGGGAAATGTGATCGGTCGTGATGTCATCGCCCAGCACCAGCAGCGGATACGCGATCAGCGTGCCGTCGCAGGCCAGGGGATGTTCACACGGGTCGACGAAGCGCACGAACGGCGGACGACGCAGATAAGTCGATGCGGGATCCCATGCGAAGCGCGGGGTAGCGGGCGCGCTAAGCTCGCGCCACGGCCCCGCGGCTTCCGCCTCGGCAGCAGCCGCGGCCACATCGCTCGGATCTGTGGCTGCCGCAACAGCGGCATCGATTGCTGCGGGGTCGGGCCAGATGTCACGCAGGCGAACGGGCTGACCGTGCGGATCGGTTCCGAGCACGTCGTGCGTAACATCGACCAGCGCGCGACCGGCGAGCGCATAGGCTACCACCATAGCCGGCGAAGCCAGCAACGCCGAATCGATTTGCGCATGCACGCGTCCCGGGAA
>WYBJ01000010.1 GCA_011525945.1 Burkholderiaceae bacterium
AGCGGGCGATCGCGCCGATCATCGCCTCGGGGGCGGGCCCCGCGCCGAGGACCTGCCCAAAGGCCCGCGCGCGCGCGCGCCGCGCGCGACGCGCGGGGGCCCCGAACAACGGGGTCTTGCGCAACCAATGGCGCCCCAGGGTGCCGAGCATATCGAACAGGTTGCTCAAGCCCTCGCCGCTGGTGACGGTGACGGCGTGGATTTCACCCTGAGTCCAGGCGCGCAGCAGCGCCTGGACGTCGACTTGCGGGCGCGTGCGCCGGTAGCACTCGGCGTATTCGACGCTGGCGCCGCGGCCCGCAAGCGATACGCCGAGCAGCTCGCGCCCGCCCGAACCACGGAAGATGAGCACCGAGCGGGCACGCATGTCGGCGAGCTGCGGCAAGGCCAGCAACGATTCGCTGTCGGCGCCACTGTCCGGGACGAGCACGTTGGTCGCGCCAAGGCGCTGCAGTTCGCGCGCGGTGCCCTTGCCGACGGCGGCAAGCTGCAACCCGGACCGAAGCTCGCGGCGGCGGCGGATGAGGCTCAGGCCGCGGCTCGCGGCGCTAGGACTGACGAAGATCAGCAGATCGAATGTATCCAATCGATCGACCAGGGCGAGCAGTGCGCGCGACTCCAGCGCGTCGACGATTTCCAGCGCGGGAAACGCGATCGGGCGCCCTCCTGCCGCTTTTACCAGCGCGTTCAGGCCGTGTGCCCGGTCGCGGGGCCGAGTGATCACGACCCCGCGGCCGCCGAGGTCCGTGCTGGTTGCCCGCGCGTCGCCGGATTGCACTTCAGCCGTGCGCTGCCAGTGCCGCGAGCAGCGCATCCGCGCCCTGCGCGCGCAACGCCGCGGCCACCTCGGCCCCGAGGGTCTCGGGCTCGGCCGCCGAACCGCACGCGTGTGCGGCAACGTGCCGGCGACCGTCCGGCGACGCGACGAAAGCGCGCAGCCTCAGCATCGCGCCCGCACATTCGGCGTACGCGCCGAGCGGAACTTGACAGCTTCCGCCGAGCAGCCGCGACACCGCGCGCTCGGCGCGAACCGCGCAAGCGCTTGCCGCATGCTGCAACGGGGCGATCAGATCGAGCGCTTCTGCGTCGGCGGCGAGGCACTCGACCCCCAGCGCGCCCTGCCCCGGCGCTGGCAGACTCGCCTCGACGCTGAGCAATTCGCGGATACGCCCGGCGAGTCCGAGGCGCTTCAGTCCGGCGGCAGCGAGGATCAACGCGTCGAACTCCCCCTGGTCGAGCTTGCGCAGGCGCGATTGCACGTTGCCGCGCACGGGCCGTACCACGAGCGCCGGAAAGCGGGCGCGCAGTTGCGCCTCGCGCCGCAGGCTGGAAGTGCCGACGCGGGCGCCGGGCGGCAGCGAGGCGAGATCGCGATGGGTGCTGGAGACGAAGGCATCACGCGCATCCTCGCGCGCGAGGATCGCACCGATCGCAAAGCCGTCGGCAAGCTGCATCGGCACATCTTTCATGGAGTGCACGGCAAGCCGCGCGCCGCCTTCGGCGAGCGCGGTCTCGAGCTCCTTCACGAACAGGCCCTTGCCGCCGATCTTGGCGAGCGAGCGGTCGAGAATGCGATCGCCGCGGGTCGTCATGGCGACGATCTCGATGGCGCGGTCGGGGTGATGCCGCGCCAGCCGCTCACGCACGTAGTTCGCTTGGAACAATGCGAGCTCGCTCGCCCGCGACGCGATGGCGATCGGGCGCGGACTCACCGGCACGGGTGCGCCTGCGGTGTCGGCCCTGACGGGATGGGTGTCGGCATGGAAGTGACTGCGGACATGGAAGCCGCCAAATACGACGGGAACCGCGCACGGCGAGGTCGGGCGATTCTAGCATGCGGCCTTCTGCCGGCCTGCGCGCTCGGTTTCCCCGACCGAGCCGGCTTCTCTCGCCGGACGCTCCGCTAACGCCCGGCCTCGCGCACCACATGCTGCTGGCGCCGCGACACCGCCAGCTTCTCGTCGATGCCGTCGAGCATCACTACCCAGTGGCCTTCGCCATCGTCGTGCACGCGTTCGAAACCGCGAATCGCCGCGCGCGCCACCAGGCAGTTGCGGTGAATGCGCACGTAGCGCTCGGCGAACTCCTGCTCGAGCCGCGTGAGCGATTCCTCCAGCAGATACTCGCGCAACGCGGTGCGCGCGGTCACGTACTTGAGCTCCGCCTTGAGGTAGACGATCTCCCCGACCGGGATGAGGTGAATGCGCCCGCGTTCCTGCGCGCACAGGTTGCTGCGCGCTTCCGGGCGCAGCAGGCGCAGCGCCGCGTCCGGCGGCGGCTTGGCGGCGCGCGAGCGCACGAGGGCTTCTTCCAGACGAGCGGCGCGGATCGGCTTGAGCAGGTAATCGACGGCGTGCACCTCGAACGCCTTGATGGCATAGGCGTCGTAGGCGGTGGTGAAGACGATCGCCGGCGGGTGCGGCAACTTCTGCAGGTGGCGCGCCACCTCGATGCCGTCGATTTCGGGCATGCGAATATCGAGCAGCGCGACGTCGGGGGCCTGCGTGCCGGCGAGCTCGAGTGCCTGGCGGGCGTTGGCCGCCTCGCCCACCACCTCGAGCTGCAGGCGATCGGAAAGATCCGCCACCAGCTCGCGCAGGCGCCGGCGCGCCGGCAGCTCATCGTCGACCACGAGGATCTTTAAGGGTTGGGGGGTCGGATTCATGCGCGCGCGGGACGGTAAGGCAGCGTGATATGCACCTGGTAGGTTTGATTGTCGACGCTGGTCTTCAAGCTTGCCTCGGCATCGAAATGAAGCTGCAACCGCTCGCGGATGTTGTTGAGCGCCATCTTGTTGCCGGCGTGGTGGCTGCCCTCGGTCTTGTAGGGGTTGCGCAGCACCGCGTGCACTCGGTCTGCCTTGCGATAGACGTTGATGCTCACCACCCCGGGTTGGGTGCGGGGCTCTATGCCGTGATAAACGGCATTTTCCAGCAAGGGCTGAAGCACCAGCGGCGGCACCATGGCATCGGCGGGCATGCGCTCGACATGCCATTCGACTTGCAAGCGCTCGCCCAGGCGCAATTGTTCGAGGTCGAGATACTGCCGGCACAGCTCGACTTCGCGTTTGAGCGGCGTCAGCTCGAGATTGTCGGCCATCAGCACACGGAACAGCTCCGCCATGTCCTCGAGCGCCGTTTCGGCGCGCTTGGGCTCGGAGCGGATGAGCGAGAGCACCGCGTTGATACTGTTGAACAGGAAATGCGGCCGGATGCGCGCCTGCAGCGCTTGCAGACGCGCTTCGGCGAGCGCGGGTGAAAGCGCGCGACCGCGCAAGTCGAAATAACCGAGCAGAAGCGCGACGATGATTGCGGTGTACAGCCAATGCCGCTCGAGCGAGTCGGTGGCAATACCGAGCAAGCTTGCCTGCAAACGGTACGCCGCAGTCGACGCTGCCAGGCACAATACGAATACCAGCACGATGCCCCCGCGATAGGGCAGGCGCCGCAGCCAGCGGCTGGCAATCGCCAGAACACTGAGGTTGAAAAGCAGAGGTAGGAGCGCCGCGGCGGCGAGCAGCGCGAGCTCGCGTACGAGCTCGGCAGCGCTTGCCGCGCGGATCACCGCGACCAGCAGCCCGAACAGGCAGGCGCCGAGCAGAATGCGCGCCAGCACGCCGAGGTTGGCAAGGTCGGGCAGGGCATTCGGGCTGATGTTTTGTCTTATACTCGGCATGAACCGGCCAGAGCCCGGAGCGTGTGCTCGCGCGCGCCTTCGAGCAATGTGCGACGAATAGCCTCCACCCTTATCCCCGCGACGCGCGACCCGTTGGAAGCTCGGTGTCGAAGATGCCGCAAGCGTTGCACATGCCCCGGTCTTTGACAAGCAGCCACCCCGGATCCTCATGCCGAATACCGCCCGCAAGTCCCGCAAGCGCTGGTCCGGCCGCTTCAGCGAGCCGGTGGCCGAGCGCGTGGCGGCCTATACTGCGTCGGTGAATTTCGACCGCCGCCTGGCGCTGGTCGATATCGCCGCCTCGCTCGCGCACGCGCGCATGCTGGCTGCGCAGGCGATCATCAGCCGGCGCGATCTTGCCGCGATCGAGCGCGGTATGAAGCGCATCCGCGCCGACATCGAGGCCGGCCGCTTCGAATGGTCGGTCGAGCGCGAGGACGTGCACTTCAACATCGAGCGGCGCCTGACCGAGCTCGTCGGCGAAGCGGGCAAGCGGCTACACACCGCGCGCTCGCGTAACGACCAGGTGGCGACCGACGTGCGCATCTACCTGCGCACGGCCATCGACGGGATCCTCGATCTTCTGCGTGCGCTGCGCACGGCGCTCGTCGAGCTCGCGCATACCCATGCCGCCACGCTCATGCCGGGCTTCACCCATCTGCAGGTCGCCCAACCGGTGAGCTTCGGGCACCATCTGCTCGCCTACTTCGAGATGTTCACGCGCGATGCGGGGCGCCTCATCGATTGCCGCAAGCGCTTGAACGTGCTGCCGCTCGGCGCCGCGGCGCTGGCGGGCACGAGCTTTCCGATCGACCGCGCGCGCGTCGCACGCGAGCTGGGGTTCGAGGCCGTGTGCGAGAACTCGCTCGATGCCGTGTCGGATCGCGACTTCGCGCTCGAGTTCTGCGCCGCGGCGGCGATCATTGCGATGCACGTGTCGCGGCTCGCCGAGGAGCTGGTGCTGTGGATGAGCCCGCGCTTCGGCTTCATCGACCTGCCCGATCGCTTCTGCACCGGCTCGTCGATCATGCCGCAGAAGAAGAACCCGGATGTGCCCGAGCTCGCCCGCGGCAAGACCGGGCGCGTGTACGGGCATCTGCTGGCGTTGCTCACGGTCATGAAGAGTCAGCCGCTCGCGTACAACAAGGACAACCAGGAGGACAAGGAGCCGCTGTTCGATACGATCGACACGCTCACCGAGACGCTGGCGATCATCGCTGAGATGCTGCCCGGAATACGCGTCAATGCGCAGGCGATGCGTGCGGCCGCGTTGCAAGGCTATGCCACTGCGACCGACCTCGCCGACTATCTGGTACGCAAGGGAGTTGCGTTTCGCGACGCGCACGAAGCCGTCGGGCTTGCGGTGCGCTTTGCCGTCGATCAAGGTCGCGATTTGTCGCAGTTGAGCCTGAACGAGTTACGCCGCTTTTGCGCCTTGATCGACGCCGACGTGGCCGGCGCCCTTACGCTCGAAGGCTCGGTCGAGGCGAGACGCCATGTCGGCGGGACGGCGCCCGTCCAGGTGCGACGCGCACTTGCGCAAGCTCGCCGCAAGCTCGCACGCGAGGCCAAGCTCAGCCATGCCATGCCCGGGCGGACGCCGGGACGCTGAGCGCGCTGCGCGAGCAGGCACCACGCCCGTGCGATCGTTGTTGCGGGCGCGCGGCGCGCTACGTCCCCTTGCGGTTCTTGCGCTCGTTGCGCCAGATCGCGATGCCGATCCAGGCGCAGATACCGACGAAGATGGCGAGGAATACGACCACCCAGACCACGCTCACCGTGGGTTCGGGCGCGCTCGCCGCGCCTTCGTCGATGGCCTGGGCAAAGCAGGTACCCGCAACGAGCGACAACACCATGGCTAAAACACGATCGAAAACGGCTTTCATGATCTCTCCTTTCGAAGGCGGACGCTTGGCAGACTCTTCAGACTGCACTGCGCGGCATGTCGATTGCTGCCGCGGTCCCGAGTGCGATATTGGCCTCTACGGCTTACGACACCCTTACGCGAGCCGGCCGAAATGCGATCCGTCAGCCGTCGCGCGGCCGTGCAGTCCATATGTCGCCGGAATCGTGGCCGATCCGACGCGATCGGATCGGGATCGCGAGTCGGCGGCGGCATGGACCTGATCACGCATGCCGCCCTGAGTGCCGCCACCGCGGCCTCGCTTGCCCGCTCCGGTGGCCTGAGAGCGGCAGCGGCGACGGGCGCCCTGGCGGGGCTGCTGCCCGATGCGGACATGCTCGTCGGCAGCAGTGCCGATCCCCTGCTCAATCTGCAATTCCATCGACATTTCACGCACTCGCTCGCATTTGCGCCGATCGGCGCAGCGCTCCCCGCCGCGATTGCGTGGCTCGCCATGCGCCGGCGGCACGCGTTCGCGCCGCTCTACGGCTACGCCTGTGCGGGCTACCTGGCCGCGCTGCTGCTCGACGCGTGTACGAGCTACGGAACCCACCTGCTGTGGCCCTTTGCCACGACGCCGGTCGCCTGGAGCGTGATTTCCGTGATCGATCCCCTGTTCACCCTGCTCGTCGGCATACCGCTCGCGTTCGCGCTCAGCAGGCGCCGGGTCGCGCCGGCGCGGCTCGCAGTGGCATCGGCCGTGGCCATGATCGCGCTCGGTACGCTGCAGCACAGCCGGGCGCTGGAGCACGCGGCGCAACTCGCGGCCGCACGCGGGCACGAGCCGCAGCGGTTGCTGGTCAAACCGACGCTCGGCAACTTGCTTTTGTGGCGCTCGCTTTACCTCGACGAAGGGCGGTTGTTCGCCGACGCAGTACGCGTCGGCTTACCTGGCAGGGTACGTATCTACGCGGGCGAAAGCGCCCCGCGTTTCGACGTGCGCGGCGAGCCAGCCTTGCCGGAAGGGTCGCGCGCACGCCGCGATGTTGAGCGCTTCGTCGCCTTCACCGACGATTGGCCGGTGCGTCATCCGCGTCGTGTCGAGGTGGTCGGCGATGCGCGCTACGCCATGTTGCCGACCCGCATCGCACCCCTATGGGGCGTCGTCATCGATGCCGCGGCAGCCGATGCGCCGGTTCAATTCGAGACCTTGCGCGAGTCGAGCGTCGAGACGCTCGAACAATTCTTTGCCATGCTGCTCGGACGCGATCTCCCTGCGCCGAGCGGCGAAGCTTCGCGTGCAAGAGCGCTCTCGCCATCGACCACCGTCCCGTATTAGCATTTCAAGTTGCGGCCACACGGCCGCGCCCAGAGTCCGTTCGCAGTGACTGCCGAATCCGCTCCCGTCGATTGGTTTGCATTACTCATCATCGCGGCCTCCGCGCTGATGATGCTGTTCCTTGCGCGGCGGGCGATGCGCGGGATGAATCAGCAGGACTGGATTCTGTTGCGCAAGGCCCGCGCGACCGGGATCGACCTCAAGCTGCCGCAATCGGTCAGCTTCATGGTATTCGCCGCGACCGAGGCGGTCGGCGCCGAACTGGCCGAGAAGATGCGCCGCGAGGGATTCGCGATAGCGGCAAAGCCCGGACAGATTCAGTTCGCCCGCAACCGCAACAAGCCGGGCACGCCGCAGGACGGCTGGCTCGTCTCCGGCACCCGCACGCTCGTCATCGTGCCCGAAGCGCTGAGCGCGATCCGCAAGACGCTCACCGACATGGCGATCGAGCACAAGGCGTTGTATCTCGGCTGGCAACTCGCCCAAACGGTGCCCGCGCTCAACACCGAAGCCGAGCCTTTCGCGGGCAGCCGCACGGACAACCCGGCGCCAGCACCCGAGCGTCCGCCACAATAAAAAAACCGGCTGCTGGAGCCGGCATTCGAGATCGCGCCGGCGGCGGGGACCATGGCCGGGACACGTGGGTTCGGCGCGGGATATCCCGCACCTTGTCGTTTTGAGGGAGTCGATGCCAGTCCTTCCTCTATCCCGCTCTTACCCCTCCGCCCTCGCTATTCCATCCGGCCGCGCCGCATCGTTGCCGATACCCCGCGCTCACTGTTTCGCACTGTATTTCTTGTACTTGGGCAGCATGCGCAACGGCTGCTTGAAAGCATCGCGCCGGAACGGATCGCCCAGCTCGCGCGTGAGCATGAGGTTGATGACGGTAGGCCGGTTCGACTTGACCGCGCCGCGCAGCGCATCCCCCACTTCGTCCACGTGCTCGACCGTGATTCCGTTCGCACCCATGGCCTCGGCCACGTCGGCAAAATTCGGATTCTTCAGATTCGTGCCGAGGAAGCGGTTGTTGAAGTAATCGATCTGGTTCTTCTTCTCCGCACCCCACTGGCCGTTGTTGAACACGACCGCCACCACGGGGATACCCTCACGCACGCAGGTCATGACTTCGGCGAGGCTCATCCCCCACGCGCCGTCGCCGACGTAGGCGATCGCCGGCCGGTCCGGGCGGCCGACCTTGGCGCCGATCATCGCCGGATAGGAGTAACCGCAGTTGCCGAAGCTCATCGCAGCCAGGAACGACGGCCCGCCCTCGAAATGCAGGTAAGAATTCGACACCGAACAGACGTTGCCGATGTCGGTGGAGACCATGGCGTTGCGCGGCATCGCCTTGGCGAGCGCCGCCAGCGCCTGGCGCGGTCCGATGCGGCCCTTTTCGTTCGGGCTCGGCCAGTTGGCGAGTTCCTCGACCCAGGCTTCTTTCTCCGCCCTTACTTCGGCCAACCGGGCCTTGTTGGGGGTCGCCTTGCCGCGCGCCTTGAGCCGCCCCAGCAGCTCGGTCGCGGCGGCCTTGGCGTCGCCACAGATGGCGAGCGAGATCTTCTTAACCAAACCGAGCATGCGCGGGTTGGCATCGATCTGGATGATCTTCGCGTCCTTCGGCCAGTAGTCGAAGCCGTACTGCGGCAGCGTGCCGAAAGGTCCCAGCCGGCTGCCGAGCGCGAGCACGACGTCGGCCTTGTTGATGACCCGCATGGCGGCCTTCGATCCCATGTAACCGAGCGGGCCGCAAGACAGCGGATGATTCGCCGGGAACGAGTCGTTGTGGAGGTAGCTGTTGACCACCGGTGCGCTCAGGTGCTCGGCGAGCGCAATGCACTCCTGCATGCCGTCGGCCATGATGACGCCGCCGCCCGAGAGGATGACGGGAAACTTCGCTTTCGCCAGCATGTCGGCTGCCGCATCGAGCGATTCCGGGCCGCCAGCGCCGCGCTCGAGGCGGATCGGGCGCGGGATTTCGACCTCGATGTCGCCGTAGAAATAGTCGCGCGGGATGTTGATCTGCACCGGACCGCGCTCGTCCATGGCGATGTCGAACGCACGCGAGGTGAGCTCGGCGATGCGTTGTGGCGCGTTCAGATGCACCTGCCACTTGGTGATCTTGGAGAAGATCGGCATCTGCTCCGTTTCCTGGAATCCGCCCAGGCCCATCGTCAGGCTGCCGGACTCGGGTGTGATGGCAATCACCGGTGAATGCGCCCAGTACGCGGCGGCAATGGCGGTGACGAAATTGGTGATGCCAGGTCCGTTCTGGGCAATACAGACGCCATGTTTGCCGGTCACGCGCGAATAGCCATCGGCCATGTGGGCGGCATTCTGCTCGTGCGCCACCGAAACGAATCGAATCCCGGCCAGCGGGAATAGATCGTGCGCATCCATATACGCCGAACCGACGATCCCGAACGTATCCTTGACGCCTTGCGCCACCAACGTTTCGACGAAGGCTTCCGACGGCGTCATGCGGATCTTGCCGGTCGCTGCGGCGGCCTTGGCGACAGCTTTGGATTCGGCAGCGGTGCTTTTCATAGAGCGCCCCCTTACGTGATCGACGCAGTGCGGCGCACCGTCTGCGAAGCTCGGCACGACCGCGAAAAAATGGCGGCTTCGAGTGTAATGCTCGCTGCGGGCCGGTGCAATGCAAGTCACGCGAGTGTCCCGCGCAGCCGTGCTGCCGATCCGGGGTTGTGCGGTCGCCCCTCGCCAGCCGAGCTCGCGCCACCGTGGCAATGGTTTTCCGCCCTCGCTACCCGCCGGCTCGCCGGCACTCGGTCTGGCGTACCGGCAGCAGCCCGGTGCTAGCATAGCCGCGGGGTAACGGTGCGGAAAGGTGGATGATGGCGAGCAGCATGCTGGACGGCAAAGTGGTGGTGGTGACGGGGGCTGGCGGCGGTATCGGCCGCGATTTCGCGCTCGCCATGGCGGCCAGCGGCGCAAGGGTGGTCGTGAACGATATCGGCGCCTCGGTCAGCGGCGAGGGGCGCGATGCGGGCCCGGCGCAGCGCGTAGTCGATGAGATCAGGGCCGCGGGCGGCGAGGCAGCGGCAAGCACCGACAGCGTGGCCGACTGGGACGCTGCCGCGCGCATCGTGCAGTGCGCGCTCGACGTCTTCGGGCGCATCGACGCGGTCGTCAACAATGCCGGCATCCTGCGCGACCGCTTCTTCTTCAACATGAGCCTCGAAGAGTGGAAAGCGGTGATCGACGTGCACCTGAACGGCTCGTTCTACGTCGCGCGTGCCGCCGCGCCGCACTTCCGCGGCCAGCACGCGGGCGCTTACGTGCACATGACGTCGACCTCGGGGCTCGTCGGCAACTTCGGCCAGGCCAACTACTCGGCCGCCAAGCTCGGCATCGCCGGCTTGTCGAAGTCGATCGCGCTCGACATGGCGCGCTACAACGTGCGCTCCAACTGCATCGCGCCGTTCGCCTGGAGCCGCATGATCGGCTCGATCCCGACCGACACGCCGGACCAGAAGGAGCGTGTGGAGAAGTTGAAGTCCATGGCAACGCGCAAGATCGCGCCCATGGCGGTGTACCTCGTGAGCGATGCGGCCAAGGCGGTGAGCGGGCAGATCTTCGGCGTGCGCGCCAACGAGATCTTCCTCTTCAGCCAGAACCGGCCGCTGCGCTCGGTGCAGCGATCCGAGGGGTGGACCGCCGAGGCGATCGCGCAACATGCGATGCCGGCGCTCAAGGCGCACTTCTATCCGCTGGAACGCTCGCAGGACGTGTTTTCGTGGGATCCGGTGTGAGTGAGCGGCGGGAGCAAGGACAGGCCCATCTTGGCGCGAAGGCGATCCGCTTTCACGGCAACGTCATGCGCTCGCGGCCGATGGACGGGGGCGAGCGCATGTCCATTACGGCGTCATAGGACGAAGCCGAGCGCACGCGCGAGTAGGCGCGTAGCCTCGTGTGCGGGCGGACCCGAACGCTGCTATGCTGGGGCTTCGACCCGAATCGCTGCGCAGCCCGCGTGCTCACGGACACTCTTCGCGGCTTGCGCTCATATCAGTGGAGACCGCCATGCGACCGTTCGAAGGCATCAAGATCATCGACTGCACCCACGTCCTGGCCGGACCGTTTGCCGCCTACCAATTGGCCGTGCTCGGCGCCGACGTGGTGAAGGTGGACGATCCCAACGCCCCCGATCAGAGCCGCGAATCGGGCGCGGACATGGCACTGAACAAACTCGGGCTCGGCACCGGATTCCTCACCCAGG
Source organism: Burkholderiaceae bacterium (assembly GCA_011525945.1). Lineage (GTDB taxonomy): Bacteria > Pseudomonadota > Gammaproteobacteria > Burkholderiales > WYBJ01 > WYBJ01. The sequence goes on from WYBJ01000010.1 coordinate 11,095, forward strand.
GTTCGAACAAGCGCTGCATCGCGCTCGATCTCAAGACCGAGGGCGGACGCGCGGCGCTGAAAAAGCTCGCCGCCGAGTGGGCCGACATCCTGGTCGAGAACTATCGGCCCGGCGCTTTCAAAGCGCTCGGTCTGGGCTACGACGAGCTCTCGAAGCTCAATCCCCGGCTCATATACGCGTCGATGACGGCATTCGGCCAGGACGGCCCGCGCGGCTACATGACCGCGTACGATCAGGCCATTCAGGCATCGTCCGGCATCACCGCCTCCACCGGTACGCCGACCTCGGGCCCGGTCAAAGCGGGCTCGCCCGTGATCGACTATGCCACCGGCACGACCGGCGCGTTCGCGCTGGCGGCCGCACTGTTCCAGCGCACGCGCACCGACAAGGGCCAGTACATCGACATGGCGATGCTCGACGTGGCGATGATCCTGCAGGCGTCGCACATCACCGACTACCTGCATAGCGGCCACCACCCCAAGCGCAACGGCAACATCCTGCGCTTCGCGCCGCAATGCGCCTACGAGACCAAGGACGGGTCGCTGCTGCAGATCGCGGCGAGCAACGGGCGCCAGCACAAGCGCTTCTTCGAGGCGCTGGGAAATTCGCAGGAAGCGAGCAAGAACAGTCTCAAGGAGCGCTACGAGCGCTTCGACGAAAAGTACCAGTTCATCGCGGCGAAGATGAAGGAGAAAACCGCGGCGGAATGGGAGAAGTTCTTCCAGCAACGCCACATACCGGCGTGCCGCGTGCGCGAGCTGCGCGAAGCGGTCGAGGACCCACAGATCAAGCATCGTGGTCTGCTGCACCGGTTCGCAGCCATGGACGGCGTCGGCAAGCCGATGTCGGTGCCGCTGACCGCGTTTCGCTTCGCTCACGGCGGCGCGTCGGTCGAACGCGCGCCCGGGCGCATCGGCCAGCACACCGACGAGGTGCTGAAGGCGGTCGGCTACAGCGAGGCGGAGCTGTCCGCGTTGCGGACGGCGAAAGCGATCCTCTGACCGCCGACGCTACCGAGCCCGCGCTCAAGCGCAAGCGCGTGCGCGTCGTCATGGCGGCACGGGTTGCCATGACGACGCAGTTCTTCCGCAACGCACTTGGTCGTGGCGCCCGACATCATGCGCGAGCTGGATGCATCGGCCGCGTCGCTCGCGGCGCTCACCAGCGCGATGTTCGGCGCGCTATCGGCTGCGCTCGTGACCGCGCTCGCGTGCTACTGGCGCTGCCCGGATAATCCCGGAAGGAAGTGACGCGTCCCG